>CAJTML010000029.1 GCA_910577495.1 uncultured Eggerthellaceae bacterium | reverse complement strand
GAAGATATCACCCATGCCGCCAAAGCCGCCACCGAAGAGATCTTCGAAATCTACGTAACCGCCGCCACCGTAACCGCCACCACTTGAAGCGGCACCAGGAATGGTACCGAATCGGTCATACTGAGCGCGTTTTTGCTGATCAGACAAGACATCATACGCTTCGTTGAGCTCTTTAAACTGATCCTCAGCATCCTCAGCCTTATTCACGTCAGGGTGCAACTCGCGCGCGCGGCGACGAAACGCCTTCTTGATTTCGTCCTCAGTTGCATTGCGGTCTACACCAAGTACTGCGTATAAATCTTTAGCCATGAATCGTTTATCCTTCTACCTTATATGCTCTTCGAATTACCTATGCTTTGTTATTGCGCATCAGTTTCATCCAGCGCCGATGTTGCAAGCTTGACTGCCTTGATAACGCGCGAATAGTTCATGCGCGTCGGACCGATGACTGCCACAACCCCCAAGGCGTCTCCCCGTCCGTATTTACCAGCAACCACCGAAACACCCGAAAGCTGCTCGGAAGCGTTTTCGCTCCCAATACGCACAACCGGCGCTCCGTCGCTTTCCTGAATAGCGTTGTCCAAAATCTGGAGCAGCACCGTATCATCCTCAAGCATTTCCATAACCGGCAGCAGTGAACTTGACTGACTAAACTCAGGTTGATGTAACAGCGACGTCACACCCAAACTATGAGCTCTTCCCTGCTCACCCTCTTGCAAGCACGCCAAAACCTCATCCAGGGCAATGCGCACCAGCGGATCGCGAAACGCCTCAGCCATACCAATGCTTAAGCCACTTTCAATCTCTTGGAGCGACTTTCCGGTAAAGACGTCATTTAAGAAATGCTGCACGCAGGACAGTTCCTCAGCAGAAACCTCTTCGCTAAATTCTATCTGGCGGTTCAGCACCTGCCCATCTTCGGTCACCAATACGATCAGTGCACGATAGGAAGAAAGCGATACGAGCGTCAGCTGCTTAATACGCAACTTCAAAATGGACGGCGCCATAACAATGCTCAAACAATCCGTTAAACGCGTGAGCGCCGAAGAGGTATGCTCCAGCAAGGTATCCAGCTCATTTGCACACGAGCGAAGACTTTCGGCAACTCCTTGATAGCGAATATCGTCAAGATCAGATGCAAAGTCAGTTCGCAATAAGTTGTCCACGAATGCGCGGTACCCATGATCGGTTGGAATGCGCCCTGCAGAGGTGTGAGGCTGCGTGATGTAGCCGCCATCTTCCAGCACTGAAAGTTCATTGCGAACCGTTGCGGGACTCACACCAAGCTGATAGCGTTCAGTAAGCGTTCGAGATCCTACGGGTAAAGCACGTGCGACATACTCTTCTATGAGTGCTGCAAGTACTCTTTGCCGCCTATCTGAAAGCATGAACGACACCTCTTTTCTCCCACGATACGAAATACACAGCATGCGAAACAGCGCATGGTGTGCCTCAAAACGTTCTCTGGTGAGCTATTTTAGCAGCCTAAATGCGAGAGTGCTAACTATGCGAATAAAACATATGTTTCAAACATACTTACGGCGCCAGATCGAATAGTTCGCCGTACAGCTCATTGCCGCACAGCCATCCACGCTCGGTCGGCTTCCACGCGCCTTCCGCATGCTCCACCAAACCCCGATCAGCAAGCGAATTCAGCGTCTCTCCCAGTGCCGGCAAAACTTCTGCAGCTTGCGCGACCAGCTCATCTGAGACCCCCGCGCTCATACGCATCCCCAGCATGAGATCCTCAGCATACATCTGTGCTCGATCAAGATCGTCGGTCACCTGGCCATCTTGCAGACGCATGCGTCGCGACTCGTTTTGCGTCATGGTTGCCGCAGATCTGCCCAACCCCACATACGGCACGCCCGTCCAATAAGCGCAATTATGCTTGCAGGCATATCCTGGTTTGGCATAGCTTGCCACCTCATAGCGCTCAAAACCAGCGTCGCGCAACAGCGTCTCGGCTATCTCCATATGGCGGGCTTGGGTATCCTCATCGGTGTCAGCCAATTCGCCACGCATGTACATCTTGTAGAACGGCGTGTTCGGCTCTATGGTAAGCGGATAGATGCTCACATGCTTAACTCCCAGATCAATGGCGGTTTTCACACTCTCTGTAAACGACGCATCACTTTGACCAGGAATGCCGGCCATCAAATCCACGCTCACATTATCAAACCGCTCCTGCGCACACCGCACCGCTTGCTGAGCATCCTCTGACGTGTGTGCGCGCCCCAAAATGGCCAACACCTCGTCATCAAAACTCTGCACACCAATAGAGAGCCGGTTTACGCCAAGCGCCCAAATATCGCGAATGAGTCGTTCGTTGATGCTTTCCGGGTTTGCCTCCATGCTGCATTCCACATCTGGCTCAAGCCGAAGCGAGAGCGAAAGCGTATAGAGCAACATAGACAAACGCGACAACCCCACATAACTTGGCGTGCCACCACCGATGTAGATGGTCTCCACTTGGTCTAATTCGCCCTCTTTTGCTTTTTGGCGAATTTGCAACACGAGACTCTCGATATATTCATCAATGGCAGGCGAATCAACTTCGAGCGCCTGGGTGGCGAAATCGCAGTAGTTACAGCGTTTTACGCAAAACGGTATGTGCAGATACAACGCGCGATACGGATCATGCGGCATTACAATTCACCTCGTTAGCTCTGCGAATGCTGTAGGACGTAGTGCGAAAGCTCATCAAATACTTCGTCGAAATCTTCAACACTCACGCACCCATTAATTCTTCCGCGGGCATGTGACGCTCCCGGCAACCCAGCCAGATACCACATCGCGTGTTTGCGCATGCGCACGACGTTTTTGCCCTCGCGCTCAGCCAGCAAGCGCGCGTGACGCTTTGCCATGCCCAAGCGCTGCTCAAGGGTTGGAGGATCAGGGATTGATTCGCCATCCAAAGCGGCTTTTACCTGTGAGAACAGCCACGGATTTCCACACGCACCACGCGCGATCATAACCGCATCGCACTTAGTCTTTTCGCGCATCAAAAGCGCCGCTTCGGCAGAGGTGATGTCTCCGTTTCCTACAACCGGGATTGACACTGCCTTCTTCACGCGAGCGATGGTTTCCCACTCGGCCGTTCCCTGGTAGAGCTGCTCAGCGAACCTCCCGTGCACGGTCACAGCATGCGCGCCAGCACGCTCCATATCACGGGCGAAAGCTGGAGCGGTTTCTTCGCCTAGAACATATCCGCGGCGAAACTTGACGGTCACTGGATGCTCAACCGCACCCACGACTGCCTCAACAATATGCGCCGCCAGAAGTGGATCTTTCATGAGCGCCGAGCCGTCACCTTTGGTGACGATTTTTCGCGCGGGACACCCCATATTGATATCCAGATAGGCCAAAGACGACCCGAGCGTTTGTTCAATCCATGCGGCCTGATCAGCAAGCGTTTGAGGCTCATGGCCAAACAGCTGCACGCCAACCTGTTGCTCGCCAGGCGCAAGATCTAACAAGTGGCGCGTCTTTTCATTGGCATACGAGAGCCCCTTTGCGCTCACCATTTCAGTAAATGCCAGATCAGCCCCCGCCTCAACACAGCGCGCGCGAAACGCAATGTCGCTCACACCCGCCATGGGCGCTAAAATTGCGCGATACTGGCCAAACAGACCTGGCATATCAGATGCGTGTGCCATATGCTAACCCGCAAAAGCTAAACTGCCCAAAAGCAGAAACGCAAGCACCACAACTATCACGACAACGACAACGCATCCAACACCCATGAGCACCTTGGAAGATGACGACAGGTGTGCCTGCTCACGCTCTTTGGCAGCCTTCTTCTCATCAAAGGGGTCATTGAGCCAGTCGTAAGACTCTTTGGTATGTTTTGATTTCGAAGGCATGCTTACTCATCAACTTTCAGAATTGCCATAAATGCCTCTTGTGGCACTTCGACATTGCCGATGCTCTTCATACGTTTCTTGCCGGCCTTTTGCTTTTCCAGCAGCTTGCGCTTACGCGAAATATCGCCGCCATAGCACTTCGCCAAAACATCCTTGCGCTTGGCTTTGACGGTCTGACGCGCCAGTACTCGTCCTCCAATGGCCGCCTGAATAGGCACCTCAAACATTTGGCGCGGAATAATTTCTTTCAGCTTGTCACACAAAACACGTCCGCGATCATACGCTTTGTCCTTGTGAACAATAAACGAAAGCGCGTCGATGGGTTTACCTGAAAGCAAAATGTCAAGTTTAACCAGCTTGGAGGGCTTATAGCCGTCAAACTCATAGTCAAGCGAAGCGTAGCCTTTTGTGTTTGATTTCAGCTTGTCGAAGTAGTCCATGATGAGCTCTGAGAGCGGAATCTCCCAAAGCATTTCCACCGTGGTCGGAGACAGGTAATTCATGGTCACAAACGTGCCACGACGCTGCACCGTAAGATCCATGACCGCACCCACATAATCAGGCGGAATAAGAATCTTCGCCTTCAGATAGGGTTCTTCCACGCGCTCAATTTCACCTGGATCAGGCATTTCTTGGGGCGAATGCAGCGAGATCATTTCGCCATTGGTTTTATATACGTGATACTCCACCGATGGCGCGGTAGCTAACAGATCAAGCCCAAACTCACGCTCAAGGCGCTCTTTGATGACCTCCATGTGCAGCAGACCCAAAAAGCCAACGCGGAAACCAAAGCCCAGTGCATGGGAGGTCTCCGGCTCCCAAATGAGTGCCGGGTCATTGAGCGACAGCTTCTCAAGTGCTTCTTTGAGCGGCTCATACTGGTCTCCATCAATGGGAAATAATCCCGTAAAGACCATCGGCTTGACCTCGCGATACCCCGGAAGCGGCTCATCTACGCCACCCACTACGCTGGTAATCGTGTCACCAACTTTAACATTGCTTACGTCTTTAAGACCGGTGACCAAATAGCCTACTTCGCCAACTGAAAGTGCCGGTAACGGTGTTTCTGCAGGTCGACGGGCGCCAACTTCTTCAACGAGCGCTTCGGCGTTGGTAGCAAGCATGCGAATTTTGTCGCCCTTTTTCATGGAGCCATCAACCACGCGCACGAGCGCAACCACACCGCGATACGCATCAAAGTATGAGTCAAAAATGAGTGCGCGAAGCGGCGCGTTGGCATCCCCCACGGGAGCTGGAATGTTGTAGACGACCGCTTCCAGCATGTCATGCACGCCCACACCAGTTTTTCCCGACGCAAGCACCGCATCATCAGCCGGAATTGCCAGGCCATCTTCAATCTCTGCCTTGACGCGCTCAGGTTCTGCTGCCGGCAGGTCAATCTTGTTAATCAGCGGAATGATCTCCAGATCAGCATTCATAGCAAGCATGGCGTTTGCGACGGTTTGTGCCTCAACACCTTGCGTTGCATCAACAACCAAAACCGCACCTTCGCATGCTGCCAGCGAGCGAGATACTTCATAGGTAAAGTCAACGTGACCTGGCGTATCAATCAAATTGAGCTGATAGACTTCGCCATCATCTGCGGTATATTCCACGCGAACCGCCTGGCTTTTAATGGTAATACCGCGTTCACGCTCAATATCCATCGTATCAAGCAGCTGCTCTTGCATATCGCGCGAAGCAACCGTGCCGGTCATTTCAAGCACGCGGTCAGACAGCGTTGATTTGCCATGGTCAATGTGGGCAATAATTGAAAAATTGCGAATATGTGTTGGGTCGGTCATGCCTTATCTTTCGTGAAATTCCTGCACAAAATGCGCTTTCTTATATGTTTTAGCGAAATTATCGCGGACAGATCATAAATCTTTTGATATTCTATCGCATTGTGTATCCGACGGAACGGACGTGCAATGGATTTCCATTGCCGAATCGGCAGACGTGGCTGCAATATACGATTCGAATCGTCGGACAACCGTAAAGGTTCTAAGGCAAAAAATCCCGCTGCCTTATATGCGCATCAACCAGGCGCTTTGCTGGTTACTCTTTGCGCACATGCCTTTATCGTTGTCAGCGTGTGCGTTCACTCCTTTGAATACATCCACCACAAAAGAAGAAATTTGCAAGTAGTTTGCAAGCAATTTAGTATGGAGGATCCTTACCATGGCAAATATTAAGAGCCAAAAAAAGCGCATTATCACCAACGAGAAAGCTCGCATGCGCAACCGTGCAGTTAAGTCAGAGCTCAAGACCGCAACCCGTCGCGTAAAGGACGCCGTTGCAGCTGGTGATGGCGCTGCAGCTTTCGCTTTTGCTCAGGAGGCATGCCGCCTCATGGACAAGGCTGCTTCAAAGGGCGTTATCCACAAGAAGCAGGCTGCTAACCGCAAGAGCGGCATCATGCACCTCGTCAACTCTGTTGCAACCGATGCTGATCGCGCAGCTTATCAGAAGGCTGAGAAGAAAGCCCAGAAGACCGGTTCTAAGAAGGCTGAGGCTCGTGCAGCTCGCGTAGCTGCTATGGCTGCTGCTTCTGAGGAGAAGGCAAAGCGTCGTGAGAAGCAGCTCAAGGAAGAAGAGAAGGCTGCTGCTCGCAAGGCAAAGGAAGCTGAAGAGGCTGCTAAGGCTGAGGCCGAGGCTGCTGCAGCTGCCGCCGCTGAAGAAGCTGCTGGCGAAGAGGCTGCAGAGGAAGCTGCTGAATAGCACACAACCTATCAACTCGTGCGATCCATTCGCATATCAAGAAGAAAAGACCTCGGGCATCCGAGGTCTTTTCTTATGAGCGGCGAATTGACGAGAGTACCCACTCAATAAATACGGTGTTTTCGTCTTCCCCGCTTTTCATGCGGCGCTCAGTTTCCATGGCGCTCACCAAAGCACCGCAATTCTTCTGCGGTAAAGTTGCGCGCCCACAACGCATGGTTTTTGACACGCCACTCAGGAACACCAAGGGTTGCTGGAAGCATGTGCAACATTGATCTGTCTGCAAGCGATCGCGCGCAGATGAGTTCGCGAAGACGCGTTGTGCACATAGCAAGCAACGCATGCGGCGAGGTTGACTCCATCTGCGTCAAACAGAGCATACATTTGCGCACATTGCGCGCGGCGAATGCATCAACAAACTCCCATGGCTTCACTTCAACAGTGCGACTTACCATCTCAAGGACTTCGTTTTCATTCACCGGATCAATGCCGCGATGCGCAAGTGCAAGCTTTTTGAGCTCGTTGTCCAAATGAACCGTGTCTTCGCCCACGCGACTAATCAGCGTTTCAGCAGCACCTTCAGTAATCGTGATCCCATGTCCGACTGCAAGACCCCTCACAAGCTTTGGTAAGTCCCAGCGTTTAGGTGGCGCACAGTCAATCACGGCATTCGACCCAATTGCACTGACTGCTTTATAGAGTCGCGTGTTTTTAGCCAGCTTCTCAGCCATCATAATGAGAACAGTGGTTGACGAAGGCGCGCCAAGATACGCAACAAGCTCCTCAGCGTCATCCTTCTTGAGTTTTTCGACATTTTCAACTTCAACCAAACGCATGTCGCTCACAAAGGGCATCGTTTTACATGCAGCCACAATATCGGCGCCTTTAGCATTCTGCCCATCGAAGGTATCGGAATTAAACGCTAAGTCCCCCATGCTCTCCAAGCGTTTTCTCAAGCGCGCCATAACACGATTGCGTTTAAGCGCATCTTCTCCAACCACCAAATAAGCAGCTAAAAGCGGGGATTCTTTTTTCGATTGTGCACCCATAGTCCTACTTAAGTACGTGTCGTAATGGTCATAGTTTTGCCTTCTATCTTACATGATACATCGCCATCCACGTCAGTCCGAAACACACTTACCTCAGCATCTTCAAGGATGCCTAAAATCTCAGCGTTCGGATGTCCGTAGCGGTTATATTCGCCCACGCCAATGAAAGCTATTTCTGGCGAAAGTTTCTGTGTGATCTTTTGGTTGAGTGACTTTGTTGAGCCATGGTGGCCAACCTTGAGCAGATCCACATCGGCAACCGCCCCTGTACTCACGAGCGTCTCAATCACATCAGTTTCAGCGTCTCCGGTGAAGAGCGCCTGCCATTCAGGATGAGTATCATGATCTGCATCAAGGTCAACACGCAGACACACACTATCGCCGTTGCCTCCCTCATCCTGAAAGCCTTCAGGCCACAGCACCTCGCAGGAGAAATCACCAACACTGATAACATCCTCAGCGTTCAAACCGAACATACGCGATTTCCCCACCACTTCAACCGCAGCATCCCGCAGCGTTTCGCAATTATTGCAAGAACACGTGAGCGCATCATTCGCAACAAAAACCTGCTCTACCGAAACATACCCTGCAAGCGATGCAAGGCACCCCATGTGATCATCATCCCCATGAGTGATCAAAACTCCATCAAGCTTTGTTATATGGTTTCTCGCAAGCGCCTCTTTGAGTAATCTTTCTTGGTTGCCTGTGTCAATCAGTACTGTTTTTCCGCGCGAACGAAGCAAAAACGCATCCCCTTGTCCCACATCCAACATCACAACTGAGTTGCCTGCCACGATTGCGGCAACCCAGGGTGCTGCTAGTGCGAAGACTACCCAAAAAGTAAGGAACGAAGCACCCACTACCCCCCATCTCTTTGCGCTTGGCTTTGGCCACCAAACCCATAAGACAACAAGTGCTATGGCCGTAACTACAAGCATTCCTACCACGGGTACGTCAACTGCCATACACGCACCTGGAAAACGCGCAAGCATGCCAACCAAGACCGCAAACCACCCACAAGCAAGCCGAGCAATTGGTATAACCAACGGCGCGCAGAGAGGAATCAAGAGGCTTCCGAGGACACAAAGTACACAAAGCGTGCAGAGCGGCGCAAATAGTGGACTTACAACCACATTAGCAACAACCCCGATGAGTGGAATTTGCGAAAAGAGCGCTGCCGAAAGCGGAAGCGTTGCAGCATTAGCCGCAAGACAAACGCTGAGCGCATCACTTAGAAAATCACACCTTCCTTTGAACGCAAACGCAACCCAGTCCTTAAACAATGGGGCAAAGACCATAATCCCCAAGGTTGCTAAAACCGAAAGCGCAAATGAGACCGACAGGGCACTTATTGGCGAAAGCGCAAGACCGCAGATTACACACAGACCAAGCGCTTGAAGCGGCACCGACCTGCGGGATGCAAAAACCGAGCACATGGCAAGTATGGCCATGGTTGCTGCCCTCAAAACTGAGGGCGAAGCGCCAGAAAACAAAACAAACGCTGCTACCAGTAAAACTTGCACACCTACCGCAACAATCCTGTGAAGCGATAACCGTTTGAGAATCGCTGAAACAAGCGCCACCAAAACACTCAAGTGAGCCCCTGAGACTGCTAATACATGCGCAAGCCCTGCCGTCTTAAAAGCCTGATTCGTTGTATCAGGCACATCGTTTCGCCACCCACACACAAGCGCCGCCAAAACCCCAGATCCTTCGCTTTGCTGGCTTAAGATTGCTTTGAGCGCTTGTGATCGCAAGGCGGCAAGCAACCCTGGAATACCTGCTGTTTGAACGCTAACGTATGAGGAGCACTTCGCCTGAGCAGCTATTCCTTTTTGCCACATAAAGGAGCGATTCTTCTCTTGTATCGGCTGAAATTGTGCAAATCCCTCAAACCGCTCTCCAAAATGAGGAGTATCAACTTGCTCAGAGAGTAAAACTTGCACACGTGGCTGACCGGAAATATCAAGCACGCGCGCCACACAACGCGTTCCGAAATCAGTCTCAGATCCGTCCTCAATTACTTCAAACGAGTGTTGTCCCGATTCATTTTCAAGTGCAAGCTGACCTTGCCAGATAGTGTGCGCACCAGCAAACGCCAGAAGAAACCCAAGACCAACCCCGGCAACAATCGCTCCAACCTGAGCAGAAACGGTTAGCACCAGGGCTATGCCGACCACAACAGTCAACAACGCAACAACCACCCAAGAAAGCGCTATACGCTCAGCTGACAGTAAAGCCGTAAGGCACCCAGCGCAGGTACCCCACAAACTCATCGCCATAACAAAGAGAGGCGTAGGCAACTGTCTTGCGGTCAGGTTTTTCCCAACCAACGATTCGCTTGAGCGTTTCCTTTGCATAAAACGCATACAGCAACCCACTTATGACACGCAAATTAAATCAGCGATTGCTTCGAATTTTTTCTGTCCTATCCCTGACACCTGCATCAGATCTTCTGGAGTCGTAAACCTTCCTTGCTGCTCGCGAAACGCAACGATCTTTTGCGCAGTAGCCGGACCGATCCCAGGAAGCGTTTCCAACGTGCTCTGGTCTGCACTGTTGATATTGACCCTCATATTCGAAGCATCCGTCGCTTCAGAAGTACTGCTACTTGACGCACGTGATTCTGGCTCCTGAGTAATGCCAGCTTCAACCTCCTCACTACTGAATACAAGAATCTGTTCCCCATCTTGAATTGATCGGGCTCTATTAATTGCGTCAGGAGCTGCACTTTCAGTCACACCCCCTGCGGCTTGCAGGGCATCCTCCACGCGTGATCCCACATCAAGCCAATACACACCGGGCGATACGACACATCCGCCAACATGAACACAAATTTTCTCCGTGGAAGGTGTCACAACTTCACTTGAATTGTTTCCTGTAGGCGCATCATTCAGCTCTTCTGGCGTCATTGTTGGCTCTTGAACACCAGTTTCATCGCCCGCGTCATGAGCTATAACCGTTACCTCTTCTTGCGCAAATAATCCGCTCGTTATCACAACGCCAGTCACAACAAGCACACAGATTGCAACGAGACCTATAACGAGAAGTTTTTTGGGATTATGCAGATGTAGATGTGTTGCAGGCGTATCAACACTTTCCAGAAAACTCATGACAAGATGCTCCTTTCAAATAAGCATGAAGCATCTCAGAGCAGTGCGAATTAAATTACACGCCAACTAGATTTATCTATCCATTAAATTCAAAGACCGCACCATGTGAAGACTTCCATTTCAAACGCGAATTTGACGTATGTTATACGCGAATCTCATCCACATCGTACACGTAGCTCATGTCAATTCAACACAAGCATACAAAGCGCTGACTCAGCAAGCGCTTGTAAAACTTTGCTATTCAACTCTATGGATTTACTTTTGCTTTTTGGGACGATATGCAGGGCATGCATAGTCTTTAGCTTCAGCAGCTTGCGCAAGCTCCGCTACCCACTGATCAATAGGTAGCCCCTCTTCAGCTGCGCACACATCAGCAAGTTTTGCATGCGTCTCTGGATTGCGCGGCATAAAAAGGGTGCAGCAATCAGGTGCATCTTGCGAAGAAATCGGGAAAGAACCCAACGCCTCAGCATCAGCAATAATATCAAGCTTATCAGAACCAATGAGCGGGCGAAGCACCATCATATCAACCGCGTCATTAGTACAACACAGGTTGTCAAGCGTTTGAGACGCAACTTGACCTAAGCTTTCACCCGTGATGAGCGCCTGTGCGCCTTCGCGCACAGCCAACGCTTCTGCCACTCGAAACATAACGCGCCTATAAATGATTACCCGCAATGCAGGTGGAACAGCCAAAGCAATCTCGCGTTGAATGTCGCCAAATGCAACGGTGTAAATACGAGCAATGCAGCCAGTCTGCTCAAGCACCTGGCCAATTTCGTCAACCAGATATTCAGAGGTATCGGCTGTCTGAGGGCGACCCGAGAAGTGCACACCAATGCATACCGCACCACGACGCGCCATCTTCCACAGTGCTACCGGAGAGTCAATTCCTGAAGAGAGCAGGCAAACAACACGTCCAGAGCTGCCCACAGGAAGGCCACCAACGCCACGCTCAGAGAATGCATAAACGTAGGTAGCGTTTTGGACGACTTCAACACCAACCGTCACATCGGGGTGTTTCATACGAACGATTTTCTCAGGAAATGCCTCACAAAGCGCGGCACCCACAATTTGGTTCATGTCCATAGAACCTGTGGCAAAATCGGTATGATTGCGACGTGCTGCCACCTTAAACGTCGTAAAGTCACCAGCTTCACCAAGTGCAATACGCGCAACTTCGCACATGACGTCTAAATCGCGCTCGCACTTATAACCACACGACACACGCGCGACACCTGGAACTTTTCCAATCACGCGTGCACATTGCTGAGCGACCTCCCACGAAGTACCTTCGCGCAAGAAAATGCATAAACGTCCCGCTATACGATGAATGGTTACCACGGGAAAACTAACAAGCAGCGCCTCAAGATTTTTCTGAAGGCGCCGCTCAAAGGTAGCTCTATTGTGTCCTTTAAGCCCAATCTCATGATAGTGGGCTAGGCAGATACGCTGGTAGTCGCTCACGAAAAAACCTAGTGATTCTTGACGTCAATTGAAGCCGGATCGTATGAGACTTCACCGCGTGCAATCTCATTAAAAGCAAGAGACAGCGGTTTTTTGTCAGCAGCACGTGCAATCTCTACCGCGGTCTGCAACTGGATAGCACGGTCACGCTGGCCACGCATCATGTCATTGATGTCGTGAGCACGCTTGGATGCTAATGCACACAGCAAAAAACGATCATTGTCAGTCTCAGACAACAGCACATCAATCTTTGGTTCAATAATGCTCATAACGAACTTAACCTCGTATTTTCTCAGCTTGCTCATTGACGTATGCCACCAGTTCTTCGGTGGCCGTATCAATATCATCATTCACAAGTTGTATATCATACTCCATTTTTTGCGAAAGCTCTACCTGGGCGGTCTGCATGCGCACAGCAATTGCATCATCGGTTTCAGTTCCCCGCCCACGCAAGCGCTTTTCAAGCTCATCTAATGACGGCGGCTCAATAAAAATGAGATGTGCATCAGGAAATTTCTCTTTTACCTGAAAACCACCCTGCACATCAATTTCCAGAATTACCTGATCTCCAGCTGCAATGTGCTCTTCGACACTCTTTCGCGGAGTTCCGTATTGGTTGCCACCATAGGTTGCCCACTCTAAAAGGCCATCTGAATCAATGAGTTCTTGAAACGACTCAGGGGTCTGAAACTGATACTGGACGCCATCAACTTCTCCTTCACGCGGAGCTCGCGTGGTTGCAGAAATTGAAACCCATGCATCAGGCACTAAACGCAAAAGACGGGCCACCAAGGTGCCTTTTCCAGCACCCGATGGCCCCGAGATAACAAAAAGATTGCCGCGACGCACGTCAGTTTAGCCCAAACGCTCCAGCAAAGCAGCTTGCTGACGATCGCCCAATCCCTTCAGACGACGACTCTCAGCAATTTTCAGCTCGCTCATGATCTTTTCAGCCTTGGCCTTACCATAACCAGGAAGCGTCTCAATAAGGGTGCTTACCTTCATACGACCAATAACGTCATCATCTTTCATTTCAAGAACCTGAGCCAACGTCAGTTTCCCAGACTTAAGATCATCGCGAACCTTCGCACGCTGAATGCGAGCTTCCTTTGCCTTTTCAAGGGCCTTCTGACGCTCTTCAGCGCTGAGTTGAGGAATAGCCATCTGTATCTTCTCCTTCTTGTTCCAAAGCTAAGCTTTTGTAAGCTTTCAAAAAAGCGTTGCCGTGATACTAGCATGCTTCATACGTGTGCAACAGGCAAAATGCCTGATTTTTTCAGAAATTTCAGCTTGTAAGCACATGTTATAAGTACTTTTTCATGCATTTGAGACAAAACGCAATTACGATACCCCCGCGTTCGTCTCAGCATCAACTGAACTATCCTTCAAAAGTGAAGCCAGTGCAAACTACCAGCGACAATGCCTTAAGCTTACCGTTACCCTAATTATAATTCGGCGACAATCGCTTCGAAAGCAGCAGCTGGATCAGCGGCTTGCGTAATAGGTCTTCCGATAACGATGTGCGACGCACCATTGGCGAATGCTTGTGCTGGCGTTGCCACGCGAGACTGATCCCCCTTATCAGAACCAGCAGGGCGAACACCAGGTGTGACGATATACGCCTCAGGTCCTAAAATCTCACGCAAACGCGATGCTTCCTGCGGAGAGGCAACAACACCAGAAATACCAGCGCGCTTGGCTTGCTCAGCCAGTACAACCACCTGATCTGCCATAGCACGCGAAACACCCGTCTCAGCTAACGCAGCGTCATTCATAGACGTAAGCACGGTAATACCAAGCGTTGCTGGTGTGTCGTAGCCATACTCCTCAGAAGCCGCTACCGCACCTGCCTGAGCAGCACGCATCATATCCACACCACCAACGGTATGCATGGTCAGCATATCAGCACCACTTGCCGCAGCAGAGTAGGCAGCACCTTCAACCTGATGCGGAATATCGTGAAACTTCAGATCCAAAAACACCTTAAAGCCACGCTCTTTGAGCGCATATACAATAGCTGGACCGTTGGCATAAAACAGTGTCATGCCCACTTTCATCCAAGTGGCTTTACCTTGCAATTGATCTGCTAAGTCAAAAGCTTCTTCGATACCACAATCCAGCGCTACAATCACCCGATCACGCGCATCAATATCGTCGAAAACCGTTAGCACTTCAAAGCTCCTATCAGTTCGTTGACATCTCCAACGCCGTGGCGCTCACAGAAATCCTCAATCCCCTCAATCACGTCTTTTGTGGCGAAAGGATTGACGAAGTTCGCCGTGCCTACCGCAACCGCAGTGGCACCAGCAAGCATGAATTCCACAGCATCAAGTCCGCTCATGATACCACCCATTCCCAGAATTGGGAGCGAAATTGCCTGATGGCACTCCCAAACCATGCGAAGGGCAACGGGTTTTACACACGGACCGGACAAACCTCCCACCACACGCGCCATAGTCGGGCGCATGCGTTCAGCATCAATAGACATCCCCAAAAGCGTATTGATGAGCGAAATTGCATCGGCACCCCCCGCTTCTGCGGCCTTCGCAATTTCGGTAATGGAGGTTACATTTGGCGTCAACTTAACAATGAGCGGGCGCTTCGTAGCAGCACGAACCTTGCTCACAATTGCTTCAACACACGCAGGATCAGTTCCAAGCGTCATACCGCCTGCGTCCACGTTAGGGCACGAAATATTGAGTTCATAGGCATGCACGCGCGCCTGTTCAAGCTCATCAATTACTGCTAAGTATTCGTCGAAGCTATGCCCTGAAACATTAACGATAACCGTAGCACCTTTGTCGTTAAGCCAAGGAATATCAATATCCATGAGGTGCTTTACACCAGGATTTTGGAGCCCAATAGAGTTGAGCATGCCCGAAGGCGTCTCAGCAATACGGGGCGTATCATTTCCCTCCCAGCCATGCAGCGACACGCCCTTGGTGGTAACTGCACCAAGGGTGCTCACATCAACAAAGTCATTGTACTCACGACCCGCTGCAAACGTTCCTGACGCGGTTGTGACCGGGTTTTTCATGAGCAGTCCGCCAAGATTTACTGCCATCTGTATACTCATGATTACCACACTACTTTCGTCGCATCAAAGACCGGGCCGTCAACGCACGCGCGCTGTTTTCCCTCAGTGGTCTCAACCACACACGATAAGCAAGCGCCAATTCCGCAGGCCATGCGTCGCTCCATGGAAACCTCGCACATCACATTTGCACCAGCACACAAATCTGCAACGGCATGCATCAAAGGTTCTGGACCGCAGACTGCAACGTAATCGTATTGCATGCCGGCTTGAGCAGCCGCTTCAAGCGCTTCGGCTACCAAACTTGTTGCGAAGCCTGCGCGTCCAAATGAACCATCATCAGTGGAACAAAGTGGTGCAACCTGATCAGCTGTACCCTGAGAGAGCAGCACCTCGT
Source organism: uncultured Eggerthellaceae bacterium (assembly GCA_910577495.1). Classification (GTDB taxonomy): domain Bacteria; phylum Actinomycetota; class Coriobacteriia; order Coriobacteriales; family Eggerthellaceae; genus Xiamenia. Next base: position 4,040 of record CAJTML010000029.1, on the reverse strand, counting down.
AGCGTCCCCTACAAACCAGAGCTTGCTCAGTTTGCGCACCCAATATGACATCGGTATGCACCCGAGTTTCAACGAGCTGCTCTGCCAGCATATACAACGGCGCTGCTCCAACACCTCCGCCAACAAGCAATGCACGCTTAGTGTGCTCAGGCGGCATCCAGCGCCTCCCGACCGGACCGAGTACCTCAACCTCAGACAGCGCGCCACCATCAGCACTCAGCGTTGTCATGAAGTCGGTGCCATACCCTACCGTTTGATACAAGATATCAATGGTATTGGTAGCCGGATTGGTTGCATAGACCGAAAATGGCCTGCGCAAAATGTGATCCGGCATCCCTGGTAGGCGTACATGCACAAACTGACCTGGCTCAATGGCCTTCGCAATCTGCGGCGCTTCAAGCACCATGAGGTAGAGGCGTGGTCCAACACACTCGTTTTCAATAATGCGTGCCTGCTCGTTGACAAGAGGCATAATCTTCTCCTTTTGGCGAAGTACGTAGCGCGTACTATTCGACAATCATTCCGTCTTCTAGCGTAGCATATCCGCCGACATATACGTCGGTGGCGCGACCCGTCAGTTCAGCACCCAAAAAGCCGCTGTTGCCTGATTTTGACACCATGCCTTCACGCGTTACCGTCCAAGCCTCGGACGGATCAATAACCGTCAGGTCTGCGGTGTTACCTGGGGCAATGCTGACCTTTTCCACGCCTAAGATGGTGCGCGGATTCACCGACATGAGTTCAACGAGTTGCTCCCATGAGAGCTTATCTTGCGAAACCATGTTGGTAATCATAAGCGCCAGCGAAGTCTCAAGACCGATCATGCCAAAGGGTGCCAGCTCAAATTCGCGATCCTTTTCAAAATCGGTATGAGGAGCATGGTCGGTAACAATTGCGTCAACCGAGCCGTCCATGACGCCTTCCAGAAGCGCTGCGGCATCTTCTTTGGTGCGCAGCGGTGGATTAACCTTGAGGCAGGTGTTGTACTCGTCGGTGATGTCGTCTTCTGACAAGAAGAGATGATGCGGGGTTACTTCGCAGGTCACCGGCAGGCCTTCTGCCTTAGCAGCGCGAACCATATCAAGACCACGTGCGGTGGTGATGTGCTGAATATGCAGCGGGCAGCCCGTCAAGCGACACAGCGCAATGTCGCGCGCAATTTCAAGCTCTTCGCCCTCTGCCGGCCAGCCAAGCATACCCAAGCGCGTTGAAACTACACCTTCGTTCACTTGGCCTTCGCCTACCAGGTCATCGTCTTGGCAGTGCACCATGACGACCTTGCCAAACTGAGAGGCACAATCCATGACGCGGCGCAAAGGCAACGGCGCCGTGAGCTACCATATCGCCCATCTCTGAGAGCGTCTCGCCCTTAAGCCCCTGGCTGCAAGCACCTGAAACATAGACGCGTGCTTTGCCAACCTGAGCAGCACGTGCTTTGACGTATTCCACGCCAACCGCGTTATCAATAACCGGAAGCGTGTTGGGCATGGCGCACACACCCGTGAAACCACCTTTTGCAGCTGCACGCGTACCTGAAGCAATGTCTTCTTTTTGCTCAAAGCCCGGCTCGCGCAGATGCACATGCATGTCAACCAAACCAGGAACAACAATCTTGCCACCCAGGTCACGCTCTACACCTTTTTCAATCGTGAGATTCTGACCTACTTCGACAATTTTGCCGTCGCGAATAACAATATCAGCTACTTCGTTTAAGCCAACTTGGGGATCAATAACATGAGCGTTCTTAAGCAGTAATGCCATCTTCGCTCCCTCCTAACAGCAGATAGAGTGCAGCCATACGCGTCAAAATACCAGCATAAACCTGATCAAGAATGATGGAGCGCTTGGGATGATCAGCCATGTAGCTATCAAGCTCCACACCGCGGTTGATAGGACCGGGGTGGCAGATGAGCGCATCCGGCTTCATGAGGTGCTCGCGCTCTTGGGTCAGGCCGTAGAGCAGGTTATATTCGCGAAGTGACGGATACGGAGCGCCTTCCAAACGCTCGCGCTGGATGCGCAGCATGTAGACGACGTCCAGCTCAGGCAGCGCTTCGTCCAAGTTTGAGGTGACGTGATCTGCACCCAAAATGTCGGGACGCGCCGGCATGAGCGTCGGCGGAGCAATAACGGTTACCTCACATCCCATGATCTTGAGAGCCGGGATCAGAGAACCGCACACACGTGAGTGTCCAATATCTCCCACGACACCAACCTTCAAGCCATTAAGATCACCCTTGCGCTCCCAGATGGAGTACAGGTCAAGCAGCGCTTGTGTGGGATGCTGATGCTTGCCGTCACCTGCGTCGATGACATGTACACCTGACACATCGGCAATCTTGCGCGGCACACCTGCGTGCTTGTCGCGCACGATGATCATGTCAATCTTGTAGGAGCAGAGCGTCTCAACGGTGTCCACTAAGCTCTCGCCCTTGACGGTAGAGGTGGATGAACCACCGAAGTTGAGGCTGTTTGCTGACAGACGCTTTTCAGCAATCTCAAACGATGAGCGCGTACGCGTTGACGGCTCATTGAACATGTTGACGACCGTGACACCCTTAAGCGTCGGAACCTGCTTAATGCGACGCTCGTTGACCTCCTTAAAACGCGTTGCCGTCTCAAGAATGGTCATGATGTCGTCTGCGGAATACTCCGTAATATCAATCAAGTGCTTATGGTTGAAAGCCATTGATTATTCACCCCCCAAAGGCGCAGATCCTGCGCGCGTACCTGGCTCCATTGTGAGAATTTCAACCTCAGATTTGCCGTCCACTTCTTCCAAGAACAAACGAACGTTTTCGTCTGCGGCGCTCGGAACATTTTTGCCAACGTAGTCAGCGCGAATCGGCAACTCGCGATGACCGCGATCAACCAGAACTGCAAGTTGCACACATGCCGGACGACCAATATCCATGAGTGCATCAAGTGCTGCGCGAATGGTGCGGCCGGTGTACAAAACGTCGTCAACCAAAACCACGTCTTTACCGTCAAGGTCAAATAAGATGTCCGTTGAGTGAACCTCAGGAGCCAAGTGAGTGGCGAAGTCATCACGGTAAAAGCTGATATCCAGCTTTCCGAGCGGAACTTTCGTCCCTTCAATCTCTTCAATTTTTTCCTGGAGGCGCTTTGCCAGCAAGTCACCACGCGTGACAATGCCTACCAAAGCAAGATTTTCGGCACCGTGATTGTTCTCAAGAATCTGGTGTGCCATGCGCGTGAGTGCGCGTTCAATTTCGTCTGCATCCATGCAAACGCTTTTGACCGTGCCTGCGTTGGTCATTACCCACCCCTTTCATTTGGGATGGTACAGGCGACCCGAAGGTGTCTTCGCGAAAACCTCTTGCACCTGATCTCGGGCACAAAAAAAGCCTCGCGAGAGACGTAGGCTTCAACTTTTGCACCGTATCTGATGCTTAGGTATATGCCTTGTCGGTCTCTCTGTACCGCTTTTAAAGGACGCTTCAAAGTATACGCAAAAGTGACGAAAAAGCTACACTAATTTGCGAAATATGCAAAATATTGTGCGTTTTATACACAAGCCTGGAAACTCAGCTGATCTATTCGCCACGCTTTGCATAGACAAACCAGTAGGCAATGCCGACAATGACACCACCGATGATGTTTCCAATAGTTGCAAGCATGATGTTGTAGATAATCCCCTCAACAGGAATGACGCCCGCCACACCAACGCCGAGCGCGTTTTGAATGAAACCTATCGGCAAAAAGAACATGTTTGCGACACAGTGTTCAAAGCCACACGCCACAAACGCTGAAATGGGAAGCAAGATACCAATGACTTTATCTACAACCGTGCGTGCAGAAAAGCCAATCCACACGGCCAGACATACAAAGATGTTGCAAAGCACGGCTTTAAAGAAAAGCGGTACAGGCTCAAGAGCAACCTTGCCAGCAGCAACGTTTACCATAGCCGCGGCCACTTCTCCCCCATTAAGGGCAGGAATTTCAGCAAGCACGATAATGGCCACCGCCAACAATGCGCCGCATAAGTTGCCAAGCCAAACAATACCCCAGTTGCGAAA
>CAJTML010000028.1 GCA_910577495.1 uncultured Eggerthellaceae bacterium | reverse complement strand
GTGCGGCGGGGTCTCTATCTTTTACCGCTTGAATGTCTTCTGCAATAACGCGAAAAATGTTCACGAGGGGTTCCTCTCAGTTGTCTGCCAGCGATGATATCAGGAGTTACCCCATTAACATCGACACAACAAACAAACAGCAGAAGCTGAAATTCCCTCTTCGCGACCTTCAAATCCCAACCACTCAGTAGTGGTTGCTTTCACGCCGACCTGCTCCACCGGAATGCCAATGGCGTCGGCCAAGTTTTGACGCATTTGCTCTCTATAGGGCGAAAGTTTTGGCGCCTGAGCAGCAATAACACTATCAACATCCAAGATGGTAAAGCCCAGCTGGCGAACGTGGTCTGCCACATGCGCCAAGAGCTTAAGCGAATCTGCACCCGCATACGCCGGATCGGTGTCCGGGAAGAGCTTACCAATGTCTCCTGCGCGCGCGGCACCCAAAATGGCATCCGAGATGGCGTGCGCCAACACATCGGCATCCGAGTGACCAAGTAGCCCGCGGGTGTGCGGAATGTCCACCCCACCCAAAATGAGCTTGCGATCTTCAGCCAGCGCGTGCACGTCAAAGCCCTGGCCAATGCGCAATCGCGAAAAATCTGCAGGCGTCATCGGGCTTCCTCTTTCATATATTGCGCGCGAACTGCTGCCGCCAAAAGCAGATAGTCCTCCGGCACCGTAAGCTTAATGTTGTCGCGCTTGCCTTCAACCACGAGCACGCGCCCGCCAAGCCGCTCAATGAGCGAGGAGTCATCGGTGCCCACAAATCCGTCCGAAAGCGCACTTGCATGCGCGCGACGATAAATGCCCGCACGGAACACCTGTGGCGTTTGCGCGTTCCAAAACACGCGCCTATCAGGGGTTCCAACCACTACGCCGTTTTCGACCACCTTGAGCGTGTCCACCGACGGATGCGCCACAACCGCGCCATCACAGTCAATGTTGCCCTTGAGCGTGGCAATAGCGTGTGCAATCAGCTCGGGGGTGATGAGCGGACGCGCACCATCGTGCAAGATGACGTATTCGAAATCATCAGGCACGTATTCAAGCCCCGAAAATGCTGACTCCTGGCGGCTGGGGCCCGAGGGCGCCACCACCACCGGCGTCACAAACGGGAACGGGTCAATGGCACGCTTGAGATATTCGCTCTGGCGATCCTCAGGACACACAATGACAATCAGCCCGATGTCTCCCACCGCGTCAAACGCCTCTGCCGACCACGTCAAAATGGGCTTGCCCGCAATCTCTACGAGCTGCTTGCCGCCTTCGTTGCCGAAGCGCTCACCCGTGCCACCAGCCAAAATGATGGCTGCGGTCTGCGGGTTTTTGTCCACCTGACCTTTGAGACCAGTGAGCGTTTGCGTGAGCGCATCAAAGTCAAACACGTCCGGAACCAGCTCCGGAGCATGCAGCGCCTCTGATGAGTAAATGGGGTCAACAATCTTGGGCATATGCGCATCCTTTTATTCGCGAAAATATGCATGATAGTATATCACAAGGCCGCCTGCGCAGGGCAGACGACCTTGTGATATACCGTTGGGGCTTGCAGCCTTGTCAGCCGACTTGCCGGGCGGCTCTCGAACCGCCTACCAAGCGCCTAGTCAGCCGCACCACCTGAAGCGTTGCCGCCACCTGAGCTCACGCCCGCGTGACCCAGGTCATAGTTGGTCAGCAACAGCTCCGTTTCACGTGCGATGTTGTCGCGCTTGCGCGGCGCCGGGATTGAACCCGAGCCCGCCGTGAAGATGAGTTCGCCATCCACAGCATCCACGTCCACGACACTGCCGCTGGTCCACTTGCCTTCCAGAATCTCTTCCGACAGCGGATCCTCCAACAGACGCTGGATTGCACGGCGAAGCGGACGGGCGCCATAGGCGGCATCGGTGCCTTCCTTCGCCACCAACTTGCAAGCCTCGTCGGTCAGGTTGATGGTCATGTTCTGAGCGATCATGCGATCACGCAGGTCAGCTACCATCAGTTTGACGATCTCGATGATCTGCTCGTCGGTCAAGGACTTGAACACGATGTTCTCATCAATACGGTTCAAGAACTCAGGTCTGAAGAGCTTTTTCACCTCAGCCATAACGCGGCTGTTGATCTCTTTGTCGGAAAGCCCCTGCTTGCCCTCGGTTGAGAAGCCAAGCGTGGTGGGCTGCGCAATTTCGCGCGCGCCGACGTTTGAGGTCATAATGATGACGGTGTTGCGGAAGTCAACCGTTCTGCCCTGCGCATCCGTCAGGCGACCCTCTTCCAAAATCTGCAGCAAAATATTGAACACATCGGGGTGCGCCTTTTCAATTTCGTCGAACAGCACCACCGAATACGGGCGCTGACGCACGGCTTTGGTAAGCTGTCCACCCTCGTCAAAGCCCACATATCCGGGAGGTGAGCCAACCAGACGCGACACCGAGTGCTTCTCCATGTACTCAGACATGTCGAAGGACAAAAGCGCATCCTCGGAGTTGAACAAAAACTCAGCAAGCGCCTTGGATAGCTCAGTTTTGCCCACGCCAGACGGACCGAGGAAGATAAACGAACCCGCCGGACGCTTGGGGTCTTTGAGTCCCGCGCGCGAACGGCGAATTGCCTTCGACAGTGCGGTGACCGCCTCTTCTTGCCCGATGACGCGCTCGTGCAGCACGCCTTCCATGCGCAGCAGCTTCTCGGTTTCAGCCTCGGTCAAATTCGACACCGGCACACCGGTGGTCATGGACACCACGTCAGCGATGTCTTCCACGGTGATCTGCTGCACCTGTTTGCTGGAGTCTTCCTCCCACTGCTTGAGCGCCTCTTCGCGCTTGTTTTTCAGCTCGGTCTCCTGGTCACGCAGGCTTGCGGCGCGCTCAAAATCCTGCGCCGCAATGGCCGCATCTTTTTCGCCACGAACACGGCGAAGCTCATCATCTAAGTCACGCAGCTCTTTGGGCAGCGTCATATTGCGAATGCGCATGCGCGCACCGGCCTCATCAAGCACGTCAATTGCCTTGTCAGGCAGGAAGCGATCCTGAATGTAGCGATCCGAAAGCGAAACCGCTGCCTGCAGTGCTTCGTCGGTGAAGTGCACCTGGTGGTGCGCCTCGTACTTGTCGCGCAGGCCTTCCATAATGCGAACTGCTTGCTCCTCGGAGGGCTCTCCTACCGTGATGGTCTGGAAGCGTCGTTCAAGCGCGGAGTCTTTCTCCAGGTGCTTGCGATACTCATCAAGGGTGGTTGCGCCGATGACCTGGATTTCTCCGCGAGACAGCGGCGGCTTGAGAATTGCCGCAGCATCAATGGAGCCCTCGGCCGAGCCAGCGCCAATGAGAGTATGCATCTCGTCAATAAACAGGATGACGTCCCCTGAGTCCATGACTTCCTTGATGCATTTTTTGAGGCGATCCTCAAATTCGCCACGATACTTTGAACCAGCCACGAGCGCTGACACATCAAGCGTGATCAGGCGTTTTCCGCGCAGAATGTCCGGCACCTGGTTTGAAACAATCAGCTGCGCCAAGCCTTCAGCCACCGCGGTCTTGCCCACGCCCGGCTCACCAATGAGCAGCGGGTTGTTCTTTTGGCGACGTGACAGGATTTGCATCACGCGCTCAATTTCGCCCGCACGGCCAATGACGGGGTCAAGCTTGCCGTCGCGCGCTTTCTTGGTCAGGTCGGTGCCAAACTCGCTCAGCATGCTGTCCGAGCCTTGACTTGACGGATCAAAGGGGCTTCTGCCCGCATACACTGGCGACTGTCCAACCAGATCATTAAGCGCTGCGCGTACGTCATCACCGGTGACGTTGAGGTGGTTGAGCACTTCAAGAGCGGTGCCTTCGCCCTCACGCACAATGCCCAGCAGCAAATGCTCGGTTGAAATGTAGCTTTGACCCATCTGCATGGCTTCACGCAGCGAGTTTTCCAGCACGCGCTTCACGCGCGGCGTAAAGTTCAGATGCCCGGAGACATCAGCGTCTTCGTCAATGACAACAACTTGGCGAATTGCCTGCACAACCCCGTCGTAGCTCACGTTGAGTCGATCCAGTGCCTGGGCAGCCAAACCGTCTTTTTCCTGAATGAGGCCGAGCAAAATATGCTCGGTGCCGACGTAAGGTTGATGGAGCGAGCGCGCCTCGTCCTGAGCCAGGACCAGCACTTTGCGTGCTTTGTCCGTAAATTTCTCGAATGACATAGGATCCTCTATTCTCACATGCTCGTACGTACAATGTTACGAATACCATGTTAGCACTCACGTCAATAGACTGCTAACAAGTCCTCCATAAGCCATACGAAATGCGCAACCTTCGCTGGCGACCGCCGACGTGCGAGGGCGCCCGACCCGCACCCCGCGCCCGCGTTCGACCCGCGACCCGCGCCCGACCCGCGCGAGATCCTATGCCGTTCTCTATTTGGAATGCTTGCCGCGATGCTCAACTGGCGGCGTAGCCTTTGTCTGCGGCGTTGAAGGCGCGGAGTGCGCCTGACGAGCTTGCGCATAGAACGCGTTGCGCGCGCGGCGCTCGTTTTCTTTGCGCTTGCGCAGTGCAAACAAGATAACAATCATGGCTACCACCACGACGATAAGCACAATCATCAGCGGCAAAAGTGTGTCTCCAGTTTTTGCGAGCATATACATTTCAGTGTCCTATCTGCCCTTTTGCCCGTGTGCGTCCGTTGCGAAACGACGCAAACCCTGAGCAAAACCCCCATAATTGGCAATCTTAACACGCAAGACGCGCGGTTTGAACAGCCGATTCGACCAGCGCCGCGTGAACACCGCGACAGCATGCGGGCAGCAACACATTCATCTGCCGCCCAAATGCAACACCTAGCGCCACCCCTACACCCCCGCAACGCAACGCGCCCCTGGCTTGGCGTTGCACAGAGGCGCGTTGCATCAGCTTGCAGAACGAAGAAGGGCTTCATCAACTGGCGTCTTAATGGAGCTGGCCTTTTGTTTAGCTTTTGGCGAACAACCAAACAAAAAGTCTTCGTCGGGATAGGCAGGGTTTCACAAGTAGAGTTAACTAGGCGGTCAAAGCTTCGTCGAAGACAGGAGCTGCAACCTGAGATGCCTTCGCACTCTTTGTCTTTTTGCCGAAGATGCCCTTGAACATTGACGGGGTTGCAGCCCAAGAACCAACCTGCGGGATAGCATCTTCTTGTGCAAGTGTACAAACCGCATCGGATGCCACCTTCGAACTTACACCCATGTTGGCGAAGCGCTGCTCAAGTTTGCTGCAATAGGTAGCGTCCACAGAATCCATCTGAGAAATAGCATGTAATGCCTGATCATTAAAGAGTTTCATGTTCGTTCTCCTTTCGACTGCACTCAGTATATGCTGCCGAAATTGATCAACATTTGGTCGATAGAACGAATCAGAACACCACCTTTTGTACGATTGCACAAAACTCAGGCGAACTGTGGCGTCGCGACAAACGCGCGCAAGAGACCGATGTCACGCCTCAATGCCACGCCGTGACAGGCGCATGCCAAGCAACTACGCCAGATAGGCAAGCACCAAAAGCATCGCCAGTTCCCGATCAGAAAACTGCGTAACTCCCAGCACTTCTTTGATCTTCTTGAGTCGATAGCGAACCGTATTAGGATGCTGGAACAGCGCCTCAGCAGTAAACTTTACTTCGCCAAGTGATCGGGCGAAGGCTTCCGCGGTCAGGCCAAGCTCACTTTCGTGATCTTCGTCATAGTCTGCAAGTAGCGATTTCACCAGATGAGACGCACGCATATACATGCGGTCACTACTGGCAGCCGCCCGAAATGCATCCAGGCGAAGGGTGGTCCAGCGTACCGTTTGCACCTGCTCCTTGCGCGCGGTTTTCAGTGCCGCCATGGCCTGACGAAGCGCAATGTCGCCTTCGCCAAGGGTTACTTCTTGACTGATGCCACACCAAAACTGTCCTGCGATAGCAACGCATTTCTCCAGGTCAGCATCTGATACCGCAACAGCTTTAAGCGGCGGGCGCTTAAATGAAACAAAGCCCAACACCACGCCTCGATACTGGCAGACAAACGTGCGCTCAACATCTCCCCAGCGCCTACCATAGTTGTCCAGCACGTCTTCGATGTTGCGCTGTAGCGCCCGCAGTGAAACCTCGTCGTCGGTTACTGGCGTGAGTGCCATGCACTGAATCGTTGCACCCGTAACCCCCGCAATCTCGTAAAAATGCGCGCGAATGGCCTGCTCATCAGAAGGAGCCAGGATCTCGTCAAGCAAATGAATGCGCTCTGAGTCAAATGCGTCTGCGTCAATCAGGTTGATGGCGCCCGCAATAATGCGCTCCATGTAGCGCCCGTCATAGAAAAACACCGGCACCCCGCGCTCCTGGCTCAAGCGCGCCACGCGATCGCTCACCTCCCTCACCACGATGTGCTTGATGGCAATGGCGGTGACGTTGCGCTCAATCAGTGCGATCAGCGCCTCTTCGGCCAGTTCAGGGTACTGCTCCGCAAACCCAAGTGTCGTGAAGATGAATTCACCCGGCGAAAACAAGTCATAGTCTTTGGTAAACGGCTCATGGTCCAGCGTGCCTACACCAACGACCGCCCGATCATAGGCGCCCGGGCACGGACACGCTAGGCGAATGCTGTCGAAGACGGGCAGCTCACAGATGTCGGCAACGGTAATCATGCGTCGGCTCCTGCAGCCCCGCCGGGCACATCTACCCCATGGCGCGCCGAGCGACGCGGCGTCCGCACACGCAAAAATGACCCTGCCACCAGCGGCGTTGTCGTCGTGATTCGATACACATTCTTTGAGCGATTCGCATCCGCAACGCACATCCAATCATCCGCCTGCGCACGCGCCAGCGCCTCTTGCACCGTTTTGGGTGCGTCGACATCATGCATATCCGGCCCGAAATACGGATACCAGCGCGCATCGGTAACCACCAGCTCAAACGGGTCGGTTGCCGGGCTCAGCACCTCCAGCCGCTCCCCCTCCGAGAAGCGATTTCGACACACCACATACGCGAAATATTCGCCATCTGTATCACCTGGCGCAACATCCACCACGTCAGCCACGTGGATCGTTTCCTGCTCGTAGCCGTCATACTCGGGCGCCTGCACGCCTTCATGGAAGTAAAAGCCCGTGTCATAGGGGCGATGTGAGATGGCGAAGAGCTCCTCTTGCACCTCGGCAGGATCCTGCCCATCCAGCACGCGGCGATACGCGCCCACCACGGTGGCCACGTAAAACGCCTTCTTGTTGCGGCCTTCAATCTTTATGGAATTCACGCCCGCGTCGGCAAGTTCGCGCACGTGAGAGAGCATGTTGAGGTCTTTCGCGTTCATAATAAACGAGCCGCGCTCGGTCTCTTCCACCGGGAAAAACTGCCCGGGGCGCTTCTCCTCTTCAATCTGATAGCTCCAACGACAAGGCTGCGTGCAATTACCCTTGTTGCCCGAACGCCCCGTCAGGTATGAGCTGATCAGACACCTGCCCGAGACCGCCATGCACATGGCGCCGTGTACAAACGCCTCAAGCTCCAAATCATCGGGTATCTCTTGGCGCATGCGCGCAATATCAGCAAGCGACATCTCCCGCGCGCACACCACACGCTTGGCACCGAGCGCGTGCCACACGCGTGCTGCCTGCGCATTTGCCACCGACGCCTGCGTGCTCACGTGGCGCTCAACACGCGGAGCAACCTCGCCCGCAAGCGCGAACGCACCCATATCGCCGATGATAAACGCGTCAACGCCCGCCTCGTCAAGCGCGCGAAAGTATGCAGGCAGCTCGTCCATGTCATCGGGATGCATCAAAACGTTGCAGGTCACGTGCACTTTCGCGCCGGCATCGTGCGCCAAAGCCACCGCCTCGGGAATATCTTCCATGGCGAAGTTAGTAGCGCGTGCACGCATGCCGAACTTGTCTGCCGCCAAATAGACCGCGTCCGCGCCGAACGCCAACGCCGCGCGCAACTGCTCCATACCGCCAGCTGGAGCCAAGAGCTCCATGTTGATTTTTTCGCCACAAGATACGCTTTGAATTTCGCTCATAAGATCCACTGCAACTTTTCGCTAACTATTCGCCAGAATCAATTTTTATCGGGGCTTAGTGTAGCTTATGTAGAACAGTGCGTCACCGCTTCATCGAAAACCTATCAATTGACTGGCGCGGTTCTTCGACCTCCGAACGCAAAAAGACCCGCACCGAAGTGGTACGGGTCTAGCAGTTGCGCATACAGTTTGTGCGGGCTCGCGTACGCACGCGGCGGTGCGCCCTACCCCGTCGCGTTGCGAAGCGCTGCTTAGTAGAGCTTCGCGCCCGCCGGGATGCGGCCGTCAACCATAAGCAGGTTGAGCGCCTCTTGCGGCTCAGCGTCTTCGCCCTCACCAGGCACTTCGTGCACAGCCGAGATCAGCATGCCGCACGAATCAATGCCCATCATCTTGCGCGGCGGCAGGTTGGTGATGGCAATGCAGGTCTTACCCACCAGCTCTTCGGGCTCATAATACGCATGGATACCCGACAAAATCACGCGATCTTCGCCCGAGCCGTCATCCAACACAAACTTGAGCAGCTTCTTCGACTTCGGAACAGCCTCGCAAGATTTCACCTTCACCGCACGGAAGTCCGACTTGCTAAAGGTGTCGAAATCAACGAAGTCCTCAAAGAGCGGCTCAATGATAACGTTGGAAAAGTCCAGCTCAGCGGGTGCCACGGCTTCTTCGGCGGTCGCAGCGGCAGTGGGAGCAGCAGTCCCCTCAGCCGAACGCGCGCCATCAGCCGGCGCCTCGTCGCGCATGTGCGGGAACAGCAACACGTCGCGAATGGACGGCGCGTCCGCCAGCAGCATGACCAAGCGGTCAATGCCCACGCCAACGCCACCAGCCGGCGGCATGCCATATTCCAGCGCGCGAATATAGTCTGCGTCGTAGCCCATGGCCTCGTCGTCGCCCATATCCTTGGCTTCCACCTGTGCGCGGAAGCGTTCTGCCTGGTCAACCGGGTCATTCAGCTCGGTAAAGGCGTTCGCGTATTCGTGACCCAAAATGAACAGCTCAAAGCGCTGGGTAAGCTCTGGGTTATCCGGATGCTTCTTCGCCAGCGGAGAGACCTCCAGCGGATGATCAATCACGAACGTCGGCTGGATGAGCTTCTCCTCAGCCACTGCCTCGAAGATCTCAGCAATCAGCTTGCCCTTGCCCCACGCAGGCTCAGCATGTCCGCCGTTGCGCTCAAGGATGGCAACCAGCTCTTCACGCGTGCGATCAAACGAAACGTCCTCACCTGCGCCTTCGCTTGCAAGCTCAATCATGGAAGCGCGACGCCACGTGCCCGACAGGTCAACCGGCGTACCCTGATAGGTGATCTCCAGAGTGCCACATGCCGCCATGGCAGCAGCTTTGATGTAGCCCTCCGTGAGCTCCATCATGCCATCCAGGTCAGAAAATGCCTGGTAGGCCTCCATCGTAGTGAACTCAGGGTTGTGGTACGGATCCATGCCCTCGTTGCGGAACTGGCGGCCGATCTCAAAGACCTTCTCAAACCCGCCCACCAGCAAGCGCTTCAGCGGCAGCTCCGTTGCAATGCGCAGATAGTAGTCACGATCCAGCGCGTTGAAGTGCGTAATGAACGGCTTCGCGTTCGCGCCACCAATGATGGCATGCAAAAACGGCGTTTCGACTTCATAAAAGCCCTGCTCTTCCATGTAACGGCGAATAGCAGAGACAATCTTGAAGCGCTTTTGGAATACGTCTTTGACCTCAGGATTCATAACCAGGTCAACGTAGCGCTGGCGATAACGCGTCTCCTTGTCAGCCAGTCCATGGAACTTCTCCGGAAGCGGGCGAAGGCTCTTCGACAAAAGCTCAAAGTGCTCAACCGCAACAGAAAGCTGGCCGCGCTTGGTACGCATCATGGTACCGGCAACGCCCAACCAATCTCCCACGTCAACGAAGTCTTTCAGGTCGGCGAAAGCCTCTTCGCCCAGCGTATTTACGCGGCAAAACAGCTGGATACCAGCGGTAGCATCGCGCAGCTCCAAGAACATGATTTTGCCTTGGTCGCGCTTCGCCATCACGCGTCCTGCAATCTGCACCTCATCGGTGGTAGATTCGCCATCTGCAAGGTCGGCGTATTTCTCGTCCAGCTCAGCAACATGATGCGAGTACTTGAACGCGTGACCATAGGGATCGCGGCCGGCATCCAGGAGTGCCTGGCGCTTGTTTTTGCGAACCTCAATGGGGTCATCCTCAATGATTGCGCTTACGCGGGTTACTTCGTCTGTTGTTGGGGTTTGATTGGTATCGCTCATAGGTAAGCCTTAATGCTCGATTTTCTCAACCGTCATAACAATGTCGCGACCAGTCGGTCCAACCGTGGTCACCGTGTCACCCTTCTTGGCGCCCAAAAGTGCTGCGCCAACAGGGGACTCGTTAGAAATTTTGCCAGCAGCAGAGTCACTCTCAGCACCACCAACAATGGTGAACACGCGCTCTTTGCCGCCCATGGTCACCGTAACCGTTGAGCCAATGTTGACGCGACTTGAGCGCTTCGGGGTGTTAACGACGGTTGCCTCAGAGAGAATGCGGCTGATTTCGGCAATGCGCGCCTCCATCATGCCCTGCTCGTTTTTAGCGTCATCGTACTCAGAGTTTTCAGAGATATCGCCAAATTCGCGCGCTACCTTAATACGTTCGCCCACCTCAGCACGCTTTTCGGTCTCAAGGTAATGAAGCTCTTCTTCAAGCTTTGCCTTGCCTTCTTGCGTCAAAACGTAATTTGCATCTGCCATGCGTCCTGCCTCCATATAGAAAAAACGACATGCGCACCAATCGTGACGCATGTCGCACGTTTATGATGTCGCCTAAAGCTATTCAGACTTTTTCTTCACCGTGGTTTTCTTTGCGGTGGTGGTCTTCTTAGCAGCAGTTGTCTTCTTGGGAGCGGCTTTCTTTACCGGCTCTTCGACAACTTCCTCTTCCTCTTCTTCGATGACTTCTTCGTCGTCATCGTCGTCGGCGTCTTCGATCTCCTTCTTGCCAGCGCCCATACCGTCGCGCAAGTTCTTGACCGTCTTGCCCAGTGCGCTACCAAGTTTTGGAAGGTTCTTCGGGCCAAAAATGAGCAGGATCACCGCAAGGATGATAAGGAGCTCCGGCACGCCCATTCCGAAAAATTTCATTGCGTCCTCCGTGATGTTTCAAAACGTAACTACACCATGTAGTCACTGACCTTCGAAACTTTACCACAATCAGGCCGTGTTGTGCTCATCTTCTTCAAACATTACAGGCGCTACATAACTTGCAGCGTGCGCGCGAACTAGCAGCGCTTAAGCAGATACTCTTTGAAGCCCGAGGACGATCCAAAAAGTACGCTGCGAAGGCCGCAGAACGCAAAAAGGCCAGCTTAGAAGCTGGCCTCTGAATTCATGGTCGGGTTGACAGGATTTGAACCTGCGGCCTCTGCGTCCCGAACGCAGCGCTCTACCAAGCTGAGCCACAACCCGATGTGCTGTTAAACAGCGAAGGTTATTCTAACACAAGCCGCGCGTCTGAAAAGTACTTTTTGCGAATATTTCGGACAGCTTCTGTCGGCCAGCGGCCACGTTGTGGACGCTCAGCATGCGTTTTGTGCAATTTCGGGTCTCAGAAGCGCTTGCTAAAATAAACTGACCTGGTGTTTTACGGAAGTCACCACCTCCAACGGAGGCTCGGCTGCACAAAGCGGGGTCTAATTGGCCGCAAAGGGCGCACCAGGTGCACCGCGCCAGCGCGTGCACCGCGGCGGCGGGCGCGTCGGGGGGGTGCACCGCGTCGCTGGGCGCAGCGGCGCCCGCCGCTCCCCTAACGATTTCGCGAGGCCAAATGCTCCAGCGAGACCACCTTCGTCACAAAAACACCCTCGCTCATCACGTCACCCGCATCGTCATAGGCACGCGCGTTCCAAAACTGCTTCATGCCGCTGACCTTGGATGGCTCCTCGCGATCCAGCTCAGCCACGCCGCGGATGTGCCCCGATTGCGCACTCTTGCGATGGCGCACATCGATCTCCACACCAAACGGGCGCTCCTTGGTCATGTCGCAATGCAAATGCGCGCCGCGCGAAGCCACCGTCTCCAAGAGCGCCAGCGTCACGCCGCCGTGCACATAGCCAAATGGCTGGTGGAACTGCGGCAAGATCGGCATGATGGCTTCCACGCGCGTGGGGTCTTCGTGAGTAAACTCAATATGTAATACGTCGGCGAAGGTATCCGCCGGTTTTTCTGAATTCATATATGCCGCTTTCGTTGTGCCTGAGATGGTTATTTCTGATTGGTAGGCTGGTCTTTGGTGGACGCTTTGTCAGTGGCAACCACTGCGCCCTGAACAGCCACTTTGCTGCTTGCAGCCGTCTTGTCTTTTGCGGGCATCTTCTCTTCACCCTCTTTAACGGCGCGTTTTGCGTCGCGCTTAAACGTCTTGGTGGTGTTGATAAGGATGGCGCCAATAAGAAACGGCATCCAAAAGACAATGCCACGATACACCAGCGCAATGGATAGGCCAGCCGCCGCGGTCTCGCCAAACGCCGTAAAGGCAACCACCACCGCAGCCTCCACCACGCCCACACCTTGCGGCGTAATAGAAATCATGGCGAAGAGGGTGGCCACCACATAGCCGCAGATGAGCGCCTCGGGTGTGTGGACGCCAAAGCCCACGCCAACCAAGCTGAAGCACGCAAGCTCGCAGGTGCTGGCAAAGATTGAACAACCAAATGCCTTGGCCGTGGTCTTGGGGTTGCGCGCAATAAGTCCCGCAGCCTCAGAAAGCGATGCCACAATACGATCCACCCACGGCTCAAGTGCCTTGCGCTTGAACTTCACAAGGATTCGGTTGACCAGGCGCTCTATCGGGCGCAGCACGCGCTTTAAGACGCGCGGCTTTTTGCGACCAAGCACCATGATAACCACCATGGCGCCCACCAGCATAAACACCAACAACCCCAGCAAAAACCAGACCGGAGACAAGCCCACCGTGACCGCCAACAGCGTAAAGCCGATAAGCATAATGCACGCAAAGCCCGAGTCAATGGTGATCTGCATAAGCAGTGCCGCCGATGTTGCCTTGCCCGGTGCAATGCCGCGTCTGCGCGCGTCGTCCACCACCAGCGTCGTCCCCGCAAGATTGAGCGACGGCGCAATGGTGTTGACGAAAAACGTGCCGAACACCAGCGGTAAGGTGGAGCGCGCATCCATGCGCTCCCCCACCGCCTCAAACGCATACGAATACGCAAAGCTCTGGGCGAAGTACTTGCCCAGCTGCGTACACACCGCCGCAATCAGCGGAATGACCGCACCCTTTTTGATGGTCTCAATCAGCTCAACCAGCTGATCTCCGCGCAGAAGGATCATTGCCAACACAATGACAATAACCAGACCGATTAATATTTTGCGAATAGAGAGCTTCACTTGAGGAATTCCACCAGGTCGGTATGCATCAAAAAGTCCAGCTCAGCGGGATCATCAGCCGTCGTCTCAATAAAGAGGAAGCCGTAGTTACCCACGCGATTCACGTCATACTCGCGCATTTCCAGCACGTTGTTAAAGCGGTTGCAGAATGCCTCGTAGTCAAACGTTTCTTCGCCCGTAATGCCTGCTGGCGGGTTCAAAAGCGACATCGTATAGACCACGTCGTCTTTGCCCTCAAACGCCGCATCGAAGTCAACCGGCTTGTCCTCCAAGAATGACTCATACGTGCGATACCCATAGCCATACAGCGCCACGTCAGTGCCGCCAAGACCCGCAAAGCGCAGCGGGTTAAACTCAATAGGAGTCACCACGCCGTCTTTGACGCGAACCTCAACGTGCACCGGGAAATTGCGCACGCCAATGATCTCATTTACCTGATCAAGCCAGGATTTGAACAGCGGCGCCATCTCGCGCACGATGGGCGCGCTGGTGATATACATACGGTCCGACGTATCCTCAGGAGAGGCAAAATCATGGCGAAGCACGTTGAGCATGTGCGCCTCACCCGCTTCGTCAAAGTACGCATCCAACGCGTACTCCGTGCCATCAATGTAACCTTCCAAAATGTAGGTGCCAGTGCCAACGACGCTTTCCGGATACATGGCTTTCCAGCTCTCAGCACTTTGCGCAATGTCGGAAAGCGCAGCCGTCCAGTCGTCCTCATTTTGGATGGCATACACGCCCATGCTGCAAAAACCAACCGAGGGCTTCAGCACAAACGGAAGCGGCAACTCAGCAAAATCAACCGCTGCCAACTCATCGGCAGTCAGCTCTTTGTAGAAGAGCTCCGGATTGAGTGGCGCCAGCGCCTTGCGCGTTGCTGCCTTATCTTTGAACGTGCGAATACCTTCACACAAGCTTTCGTTTTCGGTGTTATCTAAAATCCACGCAAGCGCGTTTTCGGAGTTCGTATATACACGCTCACCAGCATTAATGCGCGATGCCGTCTCTTTATCATCCACCATGTTGAGGTTATAGCGCGCGGACAATCCTTCCACGAACTCATTTCGACGCACCGGGTGCTGAGAAGCTTCCATCCACGTCAGAAGTGGTTCTGAGGCATAGGGCTCATCAAGCAGAATCATACGAGAACTCCTTTACGAAGCAGTTTTTGTTGCGTGTTCAAGGATACCATCTTGTTGTGCTTGCGCCCGCAGCTTTGCGCCATTTTCGGCTTGCTGCCCCCATCCCGTTGCCTGGCGAAGTCGCTTCGTTTGCGTACCAGCTGGCTTGCTGGTTGCTTTGGTGTGCGACCGCTTCGCCATATGGGCGCGAAGGCGGTTAAACGCTTGGCGAATATGGAGGGGCTGGTCGAACGCTTCACGCTTCACAAACAGCCATACTACCAGCAAAAGCGCCGCAAGCGACACCGTCCAGGTCTCTTCGAACAAAAATTCCGCACCCGCAATCAGTACGAGCGCCGTCAGCGAAAACGCCCATGCCGTGCGAAGTCGCAAAATGAGCCCGATGGCACAGATGACAAGCACCGCCGCACAAACCAACAGAAGCGGTGTTGAGAAGAGGTTGCCGATATCAACCCACGAGGTCAGCGCCGTAAAAGGCTTCATGTCATGCGGGATGAGCGCCAGGCACACATTGGCCACCGCCACCATGAGCAAAAGCGTGCCTGAAATCCAGCCCGCATCTTGCGCGCGCTTTTCTTGGGATTCGTCGCCCTTTTGCTTGAAGAAGCCCGTGCGCGAAAGCATGAGCGCGCCAATGCAAAACGGAATCCAGAAAATGATGCCGCGATACACGAGCGCAATTGCGGCCGCCGTGGCAACGTGGCATCCGTGCGCCGTTAGAATTGCCGTAATGGCTGCCTCGGTCACGCCAATGCCCTGCGGTGCGGGCGATACCATAATAAGCACTGCTGCAATGGCGAAGGATATCACCAGCGCGCCCACCTGCTCATATCCAAATGCATAGCCAACCGCCACCAAGCACGCCATATTGAGCATGCCCGAAAACGCCGCATAGGCCACACAGATTGCGGTGCCTTTGGGGTTGTGCGCCAAAACATGTGCCGACGACACCAGCGAATCCCCCGTCTTTTTCGCCCAGTCATTACCCATCGTTTTTTTGATAATGCCCAGCAGTTTGTTTCCGACAAGCTGCACCAGCTCAAGGAGCTTTCGCAAAACAATCGGCCACTTGTAAGCCACCACAAACACACCCACCAGACCAACAAGGGTAGCCACCATAGCAAGCGTGCCGAGCAAAAACCACAGATCCATCTTGCCGGCCGCAATCATGGTCACGCATCCCAAAAGCGACACCATCATAACGGCGGCGAAGTAACCAATTTGCGAAAGGATGGCGCCAGAGGTGGCTTGACCGATGTCGCAGCCCTGTTCATGCGCGTCGTCGATAATGAATGCCACGCCTGCTGCGCCCGAGAATAAACAAAACGTGTTGATGAACACGAGCGAGAAAATGAGCTTCACGTTGTGCCAAAACGGCGTTTTGTGTCCGACCGCCGCGAATGCTTCTTCGTAAGACGCCGCCTGCACAAAATGGCGACCGAGCATGAGCAACACTGCAGCAATAAGCGGGATGACCGCGCCGCCTTGTACGGATTTGACGAAGTTGGAGAGCAAATCGGCATTCGCCAGCAAAAAGCATATACAGGCAACGCCGAGCACCAACAGCAACGCCTTTTTCATGAGATGCCTCCCGAAAGCCTGATTAAGAATTTCGTAGTATGTACATCTCACTATAAACAAAAGCAAATGGGGCACCGACGCATCTGTTCGCGTCGTTGCCCCATTGTTTAGCAATCACATCACAAATGACAGATTAGTGCGAAGTGTTCGTTAACGCGTTTGCGCCAGCCCGCAAACACCGCGTCTGCACCGCGCCTAATCCAGATACAACTTGTGACCCTCTTGTTCGCCCCATGCTTGCAGCTTAGCCAAAGTGTCAGCGTCGAAGGGACAGTTGACTGCCGTAATTTCCTCAAGAAGCGGACACGATGAAATGTCCAAGGTGGTCAGCGAATTGTTGTTGCACATGAGAGTTTCCAGGCGAATGCAACCTTGTAGATTCAAATTCGTCAGCTGATTGGTGTAGCACGTCAAGAAACTCAATTTCGCCAGCCCAGACACATCCAAAGTAGTCAGCTTGTTTTGGTCGCAGGTCAGTGAGTACAGTTCTGTGCACCCTGTCAATTTCAGGCTCGTGAGCTGGTTGTTCTCGCAGGTCAACGTTGAGAGCTTGGTGAAACCCGACACATCAAGCGTGGTTAGTTGGTTATTCTGGCAATTGAGGGTATTGATGTTTGTGCTGCCAGCAATAGTGAAGTTCGTGATCTTGTTGTTGAAGCACGTAAGTGTCGTAAGTTTTTTAAGGTTCGGCGCGCTTAAAGACGTGAGCTCGTTATAGTCACAGACAAGCGTCTCCAAATTGGTCATATGTCCCACATCAAGGGTCGTAAGCCTATTTGAACTACAGTGCAAAACCTCAATGTTGCCATTCTTCGACACATTGAGCGACGTCAACAAATTCTCAGCGCAATATACATTTCTCAGTTTCGGGAAAGCAGATAAATCAAGCGTCGTGAGATTATTGCCATTGAGATAGAGGTTCTCAAGATTTGGACAGTTGACAATATCAAGCGACTTCAAACTGCCACCGTTGCAGTTAAACGACCTGAGATACGAGAAATTGCGCAGCGAAAGCGACGTGAAGTTATTCTGCCCGCACGAAAGATCAGAAAGATACTTGTTGTTACTCAAATCAAGCGAAGACAGCTTATTGTTATTACAGCTCAACGTCAAAAGGTCTGGGTTTTTCGACACGTCAAGAGCGGTGAGTTGGTTGTCGTTGCAATTCAGTTCAAGCAGCTGCGGTGCTGCCGTTACGTTAAGCGAGGTAAGTTTATTTGTGCTGACTGCCAGCTCTTTAAGCGGACAGTTTTTCGGTACCGTGAGCGTCGTGAGTTGACCGTTATAACATGAAAGAATGGTCAGATTAGTTGCCCCCGTCAAGTCAATGGACGTGATGGGGAGATCATTCAGTCGTACTGCATCAACCTGCACTCCACCAATAGTTGCAGGAATCTTAATTGCTCCTGACGTACCCTTATACCCGTAGATGGAAATCTTGCCACCTTCGACAAAATACTCCCAATCCTTTTCCGGCGTTGCATCAGCAGGCGTTACTGCATCAGGAGCCGGCTTGGAAGGCGTGGTAGTTGAGCCGCCGGGTTTGCTGGGTGTGGTTGTTCCCGGTTTTGAAGGTGTTGTGGTGCCCGGTTTGGAGGGTGTTGTGGTGCCCGGTTTAGGCCCGTTGTAGTTTTTGATCCATTTGCCATCAGCGCCAACATAGTAGCGATTGTTATCCACCCATTTGTTGGTTGCCATGGAGCCATCGGATTGCACGTAATAGAGGCCAGAAATCCACGCGTTTGACAGCATAGCGCCTGATGAGTTGAGGTAATACCAGGTGCTACCGAGCTTCAGCCAACCAGTTGCCATAGCACCGTTTGCCTTGAGGTAATACCAGGTGTTGCCAATCTTGGCCCAGCCCGTTGCCATAGCGCCATTTGTTTTGAGGTAATACCAGGTGCCACCGACCTTCGCCCAACCGGTTGCCATAGCACCCGAGCTCTTCAGGTAATACCAGGTACCTCCCACTTTTTGCCAGCCGGTCTTCATCCAACCAGAACCGTCGAAGTAATACCACGCGCCGTTAATCTGCTGCCAGCCCGTGGCATACGACCCTCCCGAATAGGCGTACCACCACTTGCCCGATGATTGCTTCCAGCTACCTGCCGGTGCCGCGTAAGCTTGCTCAGGCTCAAGCGCAGTTTGGGTCAGCGCAACCGCATTCACGCCACCCACTGCAAGCACGCCAGCAAGCGCCACGCTCACCAGGCGACGAGCGCGCGACGATATCTTGCGCGCCATTTCTTCGCGTCGTCTCATAGCTTCATCCTCTCAAACATGGATAAAAATCCCCCAATACGCCTATTTTACCTTGTCGTACGCAAAAGCGCCCCGCAGACTGCAGAGCGCTTGTGCATTCCATGAAATTTTTGCCGATCGCTGGTGCGGTCGTTTTCGCCAGCACTACCGCGCGGACACCACTGTCTGCGCGACCAGCCGCAGAACGGCTTAGTGATGGAACAGACGCATGCCGGTAAATGCCATGGCAATGCCGTACTTGTTCGCCGTTTCAATCACGTTGTCATCGCGAATGGAGCCGCCCGGCTCAGCGATGTAGTCCACACCCGACTTGCGCGCACGCTCAACGTTGTCGCCAAACGGGAAGAACGCGTCTGAGCCCACCGTTACGCCAGAGAGCTTCGCAATCCAAGCCTTTTTCTCCTCGTACGTCAGCGGCTCAGGCTTAACGGCGAACACACGCTCCCATTCGCCATCACGCAAAACGTCTTCCCACTCGTCAGAGATGTAGACGTCAATGGCGTTGTCGCGATCAGGACGGCGAATGCCCTCAACAAACTGCAGACCCAGAACTTTGGGATGCTGGCGAAGCCACCAGTTGTCAGCCTTGTTGCCCGCCAAACGCGTGCAGTGGATGCGGCTCTGCTGACCCGCGCCCACGCCGATGGCCTGGCCGTCTTTGACGTAGCACACCGAGTTTGACTGGGTGTACTTGAGCGTGATGAGCGCCACAAGCATGTCAATTTTAGCTGCGGCGGGAATCTCTTTGTTCTCAGTCACGACGTTTTCAAGGAGCGCCTCGTTGATCTCGAAATTGTTGTGGCCCTGCTCAAAGGTGATGCCGAAGACGTCTTTGAGCTCCTGCTCAGCGGGCACATACTCCGGATCAATTTGCACGACATTGTACTTGCCGCCCTTTTTCGTCTTGAGAATCTCAAGCGCCTCATCGGTGTAACCCGGCGCGATAATGCCGTCTGACACCTCGGTCTTCAGATAACGCGCCACATCGGCATCGCACACGTCAGAAAGCGCTGCCCAGTCGCCATATGAGCAGAGGCGGTCAGCGCCGCGCGCGCGAATGTAGGCGCATGCGATGGGGCTCAACTCCCCTGCTTCGTCCACGAAATACATCTGGCGATCCGTCTCAGTCAACGGATGCCCGACTGCAGCACCTGCGGGAGAGACATGCTTAAATGAAGCAGCTGCCGGCAAACCAGTTGCCTCTTTAAGCTCTTTGACCAGCTGCCATGAGTTAAACGCGTCCAAAAAGTTGATGTAGCCCGGCTTGCCGTTCAGCACCTCAATGGGCAGATCGGAGCCGTCTTTCATAAAGATGCGCGACGGTTTTTGATTGGGATTACATCCGTATTTCAGCTCAAGCTCGTTCATTGTGCTCCTCAATTTCTCTTAGTCACCCAAGTGCTTGTTGAAAATCGTTACTTCGCCATCAACGTTGGTATACAGCGACACCTTGTTGTCAGCGTTGAGCGTCGCCCACACCTCAGCAGGTTCGGGCATGCTCACCAAAATAGGCTCTCCGGCGAAGGTCGGCAGCGGGTTACCATCGCCCTGATAGGTGCTGATGAAATAGCCTTCCCCCTCGTCAGCGCC
>CAJTML010000027.1 GCA_910577495.1 uncultured Eggerthellaceae bacterium | reverse complement strand
CGGATAATCCTTTGCATATTGCGCAATCAGACCACGCTGACCAGCAAGAACGCCAACAACGCCCTGCTTGCCAATCTCGAAAAGATGCTGGGGCTCAGCGTCAGCAATATCAATGCCTTCGCCGTAGAAGTCTTTGTTCATATGCTCAACTTTTTGGTCGCACGCAAACAGCATGAGGCGACCCGTGCCACGCGTGGCCTTCATGTAGTTGTCAACGTAGAGATCCTCAGTTTCGGGCATAACGTCAGCCGGGACGCGCACCTGATCGCGAGTGATTTTGGGCATTATTCCTCCTTAAGGAAAACCTGTACGTAAGGCCACGCAGTCTCGGTAGCCTTATGCTGCGGACATAGAGCCGCATTAATCTGTTGGTATTCTAGCGAAAAACCCTGGCGCATCGCCACTATTCATGGAAAAACCTGGGGAGCGCATGCGAAACCGCAGCCTTAGAACCATTCCTTTTTGTGAAGGACGTAAATTTGCTCAAACGCATACGGACTTTTGCTCAGATAAATGATGCCCTCAATCAGCCCAATAAGCCCCATGGCGAAGGTGGCGAAGGTGAGTGTCAGTATGCCACCAATGATTGACACGCACAGCATGATAATGCCTGCCGTGTTGTAGCCCAAATAGAACTTATGAATCCCCAAGCAGCCCAAAAAGATTGCAAGCAATCCCGCCACGATATGGTCCTTGGGAATAGGCGCAGCCTGTGGCGGTACGACTGCATAGG
This sequence comes from uncultured Eggerthellaceae bacterium, assembly GCA_910577495.1. Classification (GTDB taxonomy): domain Bacteria; phylum Actinomycetota; class Coriobacteriia; order Coriobacteriales; family Eggerthellaceae; genus Xiamenia. The sequence goes on along the minus strand of CAJTML010000027.1, from coordinate 19,412 downwards.
TAGCGGGTGGCACCTGCTGATACGTCGAAGGCTGGTTGGGCACCTGATACTGCTGATACTGCTGGTTTTGTTGTTGCGGCTGATATGCCGTGGGCGCCACATAATACGATTGCTGCGTTGCCGAGTAGTACGTTGGCGCTGGCGTCTGCACGCTCGCTTGAGCTTGGGGTGGCGTCTGCACGGGCACTGGCGCAGGCGCGGGCGCTTGGGCTTGAACGGGCGCTGGCATGCCGGCTGCTTGCTTTGCCATATCTAACTGACGCTGAGCCTCAGCCAATTGCACCTGGGCATCATATACAGCCTGCTCAAGTGCGGCAATATTTGGAGTCTGCTGTTCCGTCATACCCTACCCCTTTGCGCTACTTGCTCTGGTGATCTTTATGCTTGATGTGCTTATCCAAAAACGCCATGATCTTGTCGCGGAACAAGATGCCCAACAAAGCGATGATAGCGGCCACTACAAAGATGATAACGCTCTCGCCGATCCTGCCATCTACCAGGCCATCTGCAGCATACGTCGAGATGATGATGCCCGGGATTCGTGCCACGTTGGACAGCACCAAAAAGGTGCGCATGCGCATGTCAGTCAGCGGAACCAAATAGGTGAAAACGTCTTTGGGCAGCCCCGGGATCAAAAAGAGAATAAAGACAATGATGTTGAGTTTGCCAGACGCTTCAAACTTGCGGAACTTTTCCAGCTGGTTGGTAGGCACCATGTTTTGCACAAACGGTGCGCCCAGCTTGTGCACCAACACGAAGATGAACGCGCTTGAGATAACGCATCCCAGCACAATAATGGCGCAGCCAAACCACGGACCGTAGAGCATACCGGCGGCAACCTGCACCACCTCGCCAGGAATAAATGCCACCACGATCTGCAAAAACTGGAGCCCAAGCAGAATCAAAACGCCCACAGGACCAGCGTTTCTGACCTCAGCCATAACGCGATCAATGCCGCCCGGCTCAAACAGCTCCTTCATATAAGGCCACAGCAAAACGCAAATGAGTGCCATTATGGCGAAAAAGGCAATCAAGCCAACGAACTTAAAGATGTCGCCACGCTCCATGGGGTGCCCATGCACGCTGACCTCTTCGCCAGCCTTCTCCTTCAGCTCCTGCTTATAGTGGTGATTTTTCTCGCGAAGAGAAAATCCCTGGGAGGCCTGCTGGCGATCCTGGCTGCCCTGAGGCTTCTGCTGTTGGTTGTCGGTTCTGCTCTTCACACGCTCAAGCGGAAATGCCGCTATTCCTTCCCTTGTTGCTGCCAAGCTGGTAGTTCAGGCTTGGGTTATGCTGTCTTACTCGCCGCGATTTGCTTTGTCGAACTCTTCTTTGAAAGCCGCAAACATATTGTCGGGCTCTTTTTTCTTCGTCGTCTTTTTGGTTGTGGTCTTTTTGGTTGTGGTCTTTTTCGTAGGCGCATCGTCAGATTTCGTGCCACGCGCCTTATCGTATTCCTCTTTGAACTCGGAGAACATGCCTTTTGAGCGAGCGATTTGTTTGCCCGTAGCATACGCTCCTTTGTTCACCACTTCGCCCGTCTTTTTTGCTGCCTTGCTCACCACCGGCTTGGCAGCATCCACGGTGGTCTGCACTTTGTCCACCGCAACAGCGGTTGCTTTGCCCGCGGCCTCCGCCACGCCGCCTTCTGCTGTGAGATTTTTGACCTCATCCGACACAAGAATGGCGCCCAGTTCCACCTCTTCGGTCTCCTGACCAGCTTGGCTGGTTTGCGAAATGGCCACACCCATCCCGCGACGGAAGCCCATAATGTACTCAGCTGGCACCACGCGCTTACCCAAAAGCGCATTCGCCGTTGCACCACCATCGGTCTCAAAGGACTCAACCACACCGGTGTAGCGGTTAAACGTCACATCGCCCACCGTGCCAAACGCCGTGCCGTCTTCGCACATCACCGGCAGGCCAACCCACAAAACACACTCATCCCAATTGATGCCGAGTGCCTTGCATGCCGCACGGTCAGTGGCGCCCGGCTCATTGCGAACCACCACGCGACCATCCTCTAAGTCATAGCCCTCAATGGAGACAAACATGTCTTTGCGGTGAAACATCCATAAAAAGTCGGGGCGCTTAACGATAAAACCAACGCATCTCCGCTGGCCAGGCGCAAAAACAAATCGGCGAATCTTTCCGATGCGCTTAGTGCCATTTTTTCCACCCAGAACTCGCACACCGGTCAGTTCTTTGGTGCTGATGAGTTTGCTGGTTGCCATAACGTCCCTCTTTCCCTATTGCGATACGCGCGCAATCTGTATGGTTGTATCCTAAAACGAAGTGACGCAGTAGGTACCTTTCGGCAACCTGACTGCGCCACTATTCCACAGATCTTAACGCTTTATGACGATTTACTTATCTGCCTTGTCAGTTGCATCGGCGGCGTCTTTTGCGGCAGCCTCAGCGGTGTCAGACACTTTGTCAGCAGCCTCAGAAACAGCCTCTGCAGCAACCGGGATAGCATCCTCAGCAGCGTCCTTGGCCTCTTCGGCGTTCTTTGCTACCTGAGAAGCAATGCGCTGACGAGCTGCATCAATCTTGTCGCGAAGTTCGTCGTTTTTCTGAGCGAAAGCCGGCTTTACGTTTTCAGCAACTTCCTGCACGCGCTCTGCTGCCTGGTTGTAAATCTCCTGGCCACGAGCCTGAGCATCCTGTGCGAACTGCTGGGTGCGAGAAGCAACCTCTGAAGCAGCCTGCTGCACGTTTGCTGAAGCCTGAGCGCCAAACTGCTGGGCTTCACCCCATGCATCGTTCATCTTCTCTGAAACGAGTGCACGCGTTTCCTGGCCTGAGCGAGGAGCATACAGCAAAGCAATGACTGCGCCTGCTAAACCACCCGCAAGAAAGACTCCAAGTTTGTTGCTCATAGCAACCTCCTTAAAAGCATTGTTAGCTCAAATACTGATCTGTCTATTATACGTCGTTAAAGATGAGCAATTCTCAAAACAAGTTAAAAGAACAAATCAGTTGCTATTTCGTCATCGTTACGAAAGCGCTTCAGCAACTACTTCGCCAACATTCTTGCCGAAGACCTCAATATCGCACACAGCATTGCCGCCGATGCGGTTGTTACCGTGGATACCGCCGGTAACTTCGCCCGCAGCATACAGACCCGGAATGGGGTTGCCGTTTTCGTCCAGCGCCTCGTTTTTGACGTTGATACGAATGCCGCCCATAGCATGGTGGATGCCCGGAGCAACCTTGATTGCGTACATGTTGCCATCAGCAAACGCGATGCAGCCCTCCGTGCGGCCGAACTCGTCGGTTGCGCCGTCGGTCGTGATGGCGTTGTATGCAGCAACCGTTGCAGCAAGCGCCTCAGCGTCCACGCCAATCTCCTGCGCCAACGCAGCCGTATCAGCACCTTGCTTGACGATGCCTGCGGAGTCATACTTCGCAATAGCCTTGTTGTTGTCATAAACCTGCTGGTCAAACACGCACCAGGCGAAGCTGCCGGGCTGCTCAAGCTCTGCGGCAGAGACCTTGTCGCGCGTGGACATCTCGTCGAAGAAGCGGTTGCCCTCGGAGTTCACAAGGATTGCGCCACCGCCGCGCACGCCCTCTGCAACCAGCGTTGAGGTGTCCTGCTCAACGGTCGGGTGAATCTGGATTTGATCCATCTGCACCAGCTGAGCGCCTGCATTCTCAGCCATCACGTAGCCATCACCCGTAGCACCCGGCTGGTTGGTGGTTACATATCCTGCCAGGTCGGGACGATACTTCGTCACCATCTCCTGGTTTGCACCCAGGCCACCCGTAGCAAGAATAACCGCACGCGCGTTGAGCGTCTTGGTCTTGTTGTCTTCTTTAACAACCACGCCAGTCACCGCGTCGCCGTCTTTGACAAGCTCGGTTGCTTCGCAATCCATACGAATCGGGATGTTGCGGTTGTTGAGCGCAGCCACCAAACCCGGCACAAGCGTCAGGCCAACGGCAGAACCGTCGGTCGGACGATGGCAGCGATGCACCGACATACCACCGGTTAGCGTGATGTTGTCAAGCGTGATGCCCAGGTCATCCAGCCACTCAATAGCGCCTGCAGAGTTGTCGCACATAAAGGCAACCAGCTCGGGATCGCCCGTGTTGTGGCCGCCGTCAAGGGTTTCTTGGGCGAACAAATCGTTGCTGTCTTCGATATTCTGATCAGCCTGGAAGATCGTCTCAGAGGCATTCATGCCACTGGAAGAGAAGTTCGTGTTTCCGCCGTATGCAGACATCTTCTCCAGCACCACAATATTAGTAAGGCCCTTGTCGTATGCCGCAATTGCAGCCGACAGGCCAGCACCACCCGTACCAACGATAACAGCGTCATATGACTCGTTTGACTCCGGTGAGCCTTGTGCTGCTTCCTCTTGCGTTTGCGGAGCGCATCCGCTCAAACCGCCCAAAACACCCAGGGCGCCCAAAGCGCCAACGCCCGCCAAAAACGAGCGGCGCGTAACGCCTGACGTGCGAGTTTGCATTTCTTGTTCATTCATGTTGGTGGTCATAACGATCCTCCTTGTATATAAAAGCGCCTATCACTTCCAATTGGTGCGCTTATGGCAGCCCTCCTGCTGCTTAAGCGAAAGCATACGGATTCACGCGATAACACCCCACGCCCACAGGGGGTGTTTTTTAAGGTTGGCAACAAGACACCCATCGTGGGTGTATGGCCAATTTGGATGCGCTATACTTACTGGCCGAACGAAACGCTTGGAGCTTGAGGGATGACTACTGCGCTGACACATTCTCATTTGGCGAAGCCTGCCGCATGCGGGCTCTGTCTTATCCTGATGTTTCTGGGCTCTTGGACCGCCGACAGCGCAGTGTTGGCGCTGGTTGATCTGCCGGGCAATTATGTCTCGCTGCGCTTGGTAACACTCCTTGCGTATGGCTTAGTCTTTGCGGCGCTCGTCTTCGCGCGAGGCCACTTCACGACCAACACGCCACTTTTGCACAACCCCTCGCTTATCCGCTCGTGCAGATTCGCTCTTGCTGGCGGCGCGCTGCTTTTGGCCATCGGCTGTGTATGCCTGCTGGGCTTGCATGAGATTACCCCGCATTGGCTTTTGTTGGTTTTCGCCCTGCTCATCAAAAGCGCCGGCCCTGTTTTAAGCATTACGGCCTTGGTGCTTTTTGCTGCGCTTCGCCCACGCTATGCCGTTAAAGCCGCCGTGTTTTCCTATGCGCTTGCCTTTTTTGGCGAATGCTTGCTGCGCCTGCTCTTTGAGGCAGTTTCCGCTGATCCGGCACCGGTTTTGATCGTTGGCGCACTTCTGCTCTGCGCAGGGTGCTTTGTTGCATCGCGAACGCTGACGAGTTTGGCACATGAGTCTGACGCGGAAGGCGCGCAACGTTCGTCGGCCAACGACGCGCCGCAGAGCCTGCCGGGCAACGCAGCGCCGCAAAACTCGCTCTTCTTGCAGAGCGTGGCACAATTTAGCACCTCGCGCGGGTCGGTCATTAAGGCGCTTGTGTTTATAGGTGCCACCGCCCTCATGCTGGGCTTTATGAAATCAGGTGCTTCATCAGGAAACTCGGTGAGCTTGCTGGCGGCTGTTATCGTACTGATTGCGTTGGGTGCAATGGCATTTTGCCTTGAGCGCGTGGATATGCGCGCGCTGTTTGTTTCGGCAGTCGTTTGCCTCTCAGCAGCGCTCTTGCTTGAGCCCGTCATTGGTTTGTTGGGAGCAGGGATCTCGCGAACGCTTGCCGACACCGCAACGATTTTGTTCGAGATCTTTATTTGGGTCGTCGCTGTTGCGCTCGTTCGCGCATCGCACAACGCACCGCTGCGTGCGGCATCTGTGCGCTTCGCCACCGTGATCGGACACACGATTGGCACGGTAGTGGCGGTGGCCGCACTGACGCTTTCGCTCTCGTTTTCCGAAGCGGTGCAGACGGCATCCTTCGCTCTGCTGTTTGTCTACATCATTTTGCTGATTGTCTTCTCGCGCAATGTCCCAAACCCTGATCAACCTGGTGAAAGCAACTCTTCTGCCGAACGCGCCGAGCCTCCTGCCACGCCAGCGACCGCTCACGACCTCACCTACTGGACGGCTCCGTGCGAGCTGCTGGCCGATGAGCACGCGCTCACGCCGCGCGAGACCGAGGTGCTGATTCAACTGGCGCAAGGCAGAGACCTGGCGTTTATGGAGAACAAATTCGTGCTTTCGCGCAACACGGTGAAGATGCACGTTCGCAACGTGTACGCTAAGCTGGGTGTGTACAGCAAACAAGAAGTCATTGATCTCGTGGATCAAGCCCGAGCGCGCGGGGTGTAGCGCGCTCGGTACACAATGCAATCTTTACTGGTCAATGCCCATTTCAAGCTTCATTTTGGCAAGCTCTTCTTCCACGCCCTGCATCTTGTCTACTGAAGAATACTTGTCCTCAAGTTGCACGACCGGATCTTTGCCGTCTTTGTCCAGCTCAGCAATGGCATTTGCCTGATCAAGTATCTGATCAGCCTTGGCTTCCATGCGCTCAAACGCCTCGCGAGAGCTCTCTGCTTTGCTGGCGCTTCCAGTGATCTCGTTCACCTTTTCTTGCGTCTTTGCAACAGCAGTCTTAGCTTTGATGGCTTCGCGACGTGCCTGCAACTCTTGCACGTCAGCAACCAGTTTGTCGTGCATCTCCTGCATCTTGCGAGCGTTCTCGTGCGCAGCATCATAGGCCTGCTGCAAGCTGATGCCCTTCGCCTCGCACTCCTGCTTCTTTACCAGGAAGGTGCGTGCATCGTCCTCTTCGCCCGCCTGCAATGCGGTGCGTGCCAGTTTGTCGTACTTGGCAACTTCTTCGTTGTTCTCGTCAACCATGCGCTGCGTGCGTGCCTCTTCAGCCATAACGCCGGCAGTTTCCTGTTTGACCTGCGCTAAGTCGTCTTGGATATCGCGAAGATACTGATCAACCATCTTCTCAGGATCTTCTGCGCGATCCAGCAGTTCGTTAATGTTTGCCTTGATGATGGAGGTAAAACGTTCAAGCATTCCCATGATGGTACTCCTAACCTTTTATGAGTTTACGCATCAGCATCTTCATACTTGCTGGCCAGCTCCTCTATCTCTTTGTCGCTGAACTTTTCAAGCGGCTGATCAAGAGATTCCAGAATTTGTTGGCGCTGCAGTTCTTCTTGCTGCTGCTTATGCTTTCGTCTCTCAATTATAACAACGGCACATATCGTTATAGATGCAAGCAAGATTGCAATCACGTAACCAGTTGGACTCCCCGCGGCATCGCCGCTGCGCATAATGTCGTCTGCAGTTTGGGCGAACGTGTTGGAGAAAATCTGCTCTTCAGTGATGTCGAAATTGAGATAGTTTGCGTCAAGATTGCGCTCTAACACCGCAAGGGCTTGGGTATCCATAACACTGAGCGCCTGCGCGCCAATGGCAAGTCCACACAAATACGTCCCGTCATTCTGGTCACAAAAGACAAGCAAAAGATGCGCCTCGTCAGTGAAGAGCTGGTCATATGCTTCCTGGGCAAACTGAGAAATCTGATCCTGGTCGGTGAGGGCACCATTCGGCAAAATGAGCACGTAGGGTTGCACGCCGGTCTTCTCGTAAAACTGGCGAAGGCCGCTTTCTAACTTCGAGGGACTATAAATCCAATCGCCGTCCAGATCTTCGTAGTAGGGCGTCTCAGTTACCGCACCTGCCGCTAGGGGCGTGCGCTCAATCTGGCTGCCAGTCAGACCTGAGACTGCGTTGCTCACCAGGCCAAAGACGCTCACCACTAACACGATGGCCGCAACAATAAGCACGATGCGGCTTACCCATGATGTTCCCGTGGAAGATTTGAAGGGCACCGGCCCGCTCGACGAGCCTGACGGTGTTGGCGGAATTGGCGCGCTCGACGAACCGGGCGCTGGTGGCGGGGCGGGTGCACCAGTTTGTGAAGTAGGCTTGGGCGTCGGTTGCGCAGTGGTGGGCTGCTGTACATAAGGCTCGTCTGGCCGAGACGCCCTCATCCCACGGCTTATAAGCAACGGTAAAAACGGGAAGCCCCCGCCAAAACCAAATGGCGAAGAACCCGACGAACCTGAGCCAGACGACCGACCCGCTGACCGACCACCCGAGCCGCCAGAACCACCCGCGCGGTTCCCACCGCGAAAGCTCCCGCCGCCACGGCCGCCACCAGAAAAACTGCCACCGCTTCTACCACTAGATGATCTGCCCATATCTAGCTCCTATCGCCGTTATGTGGCGTACTTTTGCTCCAGCTGTTCAAGCTGCAACGACGTACCTGCATCCAGCAAGGTAAGCGCGTGCGCCTTATCAATGAGACGCGTGGTCTCTTCGTCAATCTGGGAAAATGCTTCAAGCGCCGCGTCTGCGCTCTGACTGTGCGCGCTCACGTTCCCTGCCTGCGTGCGAACATTCGCCTCAAGCAGCTTCAACAACAAATCTTCCTTGCGATCCTTCAGCGCTTCAAAGTGCTCGACAAGATCGTCGTACGCCTCGCTCATCGCATCAGAGGCCGCATCCGCCGCTTCAAAATCTTGGCGAAGCTCAACCTGTGCCTCTAACAGCTCTTGTTTTTTGGTAAGAAAAGCGCGCGCGTCATCTTCGTTACCTGCAGAAAGTGCCTTTTTCGCCAGATTCTCAAACCGCTCAATTTGCGCGTCATTTTCCTCGCACGCGCGCTTGCGCTGCTCGGTAAGTGCGCGTGCCTGCTCAGTTGATTGGCGAATCTCTTGCAGCGTGGTGTAGACGCTCACCAGGTAATCGTCGATGGCCTTTTTGGGGTCGTCTTCAGCGTCAAGCACCTGTTTGAACGAGCGTGCTTGGTGCGTGTTTTGTTCGCCAAAAGCGACCATACATCATCATCTGCCTTACGCGTACTGCTCCACTAACTCGTTGAGCACAGCTGAAAGCGAAAGCCCTGCTGCCTGACACGCCAGCGGGAAGAGCGAGTTTTCTGCCATACCCGGCGAGATGTTCACTTCGAACACGCGCGCCTGGGCGCCATCCCAGATCAAGTCAATGCGAGCCAAGTCTTTCACGTTGTATGCGCGATACACCTCAAGTGCTGCGCGCTCAATCTCAGCACGAATACCCTCTGCGGTTGACGGGTCGTCCGAAAGCGATTCAGGGCGAACAGGCGCAACATACTCAACCATGCCCGGCTTTAAGCGCGCATCGGTATCGTACATGTCCGTTTTCTTCACGATCTCAACGGGCGGCAGTGCATAGGCGTCCCAACCGGTGCCTAAAACCGACACGGCAATTTCGACACCTTCAACCCACTGCTCAATAACCACCGCGCTGTCATACGAAAGCGCGTCCAACACCGCATCTCCCAGCTCTTCGGCGCAATCAACGCGATGCACACCTAAAGCCGAACCACCGTGTGCGGGCTTCACGCAGACCGGAAAACCGCCGATCACGCGCTCGGGTACCAGGTCAAGCGCGGTTGCAGCGCCCATGTTTTTGAACGCGTCGCGCGCCAGATAAATGCCTTGCGGCCATGACGCAATAGGCGCCTCGCCCGTGATGGCGCGATACGTTGCCATCTCGGAGTGCATAGAGTCTTTGTTCCACGCGCGCTGACACACCGACCCCGGAGAACCCACAAACGGGATATCCAAGAATTCCAACAGACTTTGAATCGTGCCGTCTTCGCCATGTTTGCCATGCAAAGCAGAGTAGCAAACATCGGGGCGCTCAGAACGAAGCGTGGGCACCAAATCAGCGGTGGTGTCCAAAGGAACAACCTTGTGACCTGCCTCTTCTAGTGCAGCACAGACGTTTTTACCACTTGCCAGTGAGAACTCGCGCTCATACGACGCGCCACCCATCAATACGGCAACCTTCAAACCCATTCGGTATTCCTTTCAGACAACTACTCGGCCGCGCTTGCTTCGTCGCCTGACGAAAGCGCGCCCGCAGCAATAAATGCACGATACAGCTCCATGCGATCTTGGATAACGTCAGCCAAGCGCCTGATAGCTTCGCGAATATTTTCAGGAGTTTCAAAACTAAAGTTGATGCGCATTGAGCTTTTGCCACCGCTTGCAGCCGGATAGAAGCTATCCCCCGGCACAAACGTCACACCTGCTTCAAGCGCCTCGTTGAGCAGCTGACCGGTGTCGAAATAATCCGGCAGCGTGACCCACACGAAAAAGCCGCCCTCGGGATGCGTCCAGGTTGCCTCCGGCGGGAAGTATTCTTCCAGCGCAGCCAACATGGCATCGCGGCGAACGCGGTAGGTCTCCACAAACTTCTGCAGCGTTTTTTGCCACGGCGTGTCGGTGAAGTAGTGCTCAACAACCACCTGGTCAAACGAGCTTCCGCACAAGTCGGTGCCCTGCTTGACCAAGTTGACGCGCTTGAGTACATCGCGCGGGGCGGCAATCCAGCCCGTGCGTAGGCCTGGCGCGAACACCTTCGAGATGGTTCCCAGATAAATTACCTGATCATCCATGGCTTTGAGCGGCACCATGTGGCCACCATCATAGCGAAGGCGCCCATACGGATCGTCCTCAACCACCATAAAACCGTACTCGTGAGCAAGCTCCAGCAGACGCTGCCTGCGCTCATGCGAAAGCGTCACGCCGCCGGGGTTTTGGAAGTTCGGAATGGTGTAGAGAAACTTCAGACGCGGGTTGTTTTTGCCGATCTTTTCCAGCTCTGCCTCAAGCAAATCCATGCGCATGCCGTCTTCATCAAACGGAATGCAGCGGATGTCGGGCTCGTATGCGGAAAACGCCTGCAGCGCGCCCAAATACGTGGGACCTTCGGCCAAGATGATGTCATCAGGATCAATGAACGCCTTCGCCAAAAGGTCAAGCGCCTCTTGCGCGCCCGAGGTGATAAGCACCTGCTCGGGCTTCACGCGAATGCCAATGTCGCGCATGATGTCGCAAAATACTTGGCGCGTTTCTTTGCGTCCGTCCGTGCCACCGTATTGCAAAGCAACGGCCCGATCATCGTTGCAAGCGGCACGAACTGCCAGCTCAATTGAGCTTTTCGGCAAGAGTGAAACGTCGGGCATGCCACCGGAGAGCGAGATCACATCAGCACGCGTTGCAGCCGCAAACAGATCACGGACTGCCGATGATCGCATCTTTTTAACGCGCGTGGCAATCTTGTCTTCAGTGGTGTCGAATATGAGATGTGCTGTAGTCATTTCGATAGCATACCATGACCCAAACGCACGCAAGTGGGTTTGCTGGCGAATAGTAGCCTAAGTGACACTTTTGGAAGACGCCGCGAAGGAGGGGTTACACCTCTCCAAGGAGCTTATTGAGAATCTCGGTTGCTTGGCGAAACGCAGCAAGCGCTACCAAGTCATCCGCGAAACTCACACGTACCCGCGCAATGCCAGCCGCTTTGTCCACCCACTCAGTGGTGCCGACGAATGTGGTCTCACGCTCAGAGGTGTCAGGGGTTCGCTGTGCTTGTACCTGCAAGTCAATGACCAGGTGCTCTAACACGTGCGCCAGTGACGTATGCTCCATCACATCCGCAAACTGTGAGCCGCGCGCATTCACGCAAGCATGCGCTCCGAGGTAGGGAAAGTCCTGCTCAAGTTGGCGAATAAGCGCAGGTGTAGACATGCGTGGCGCATCAGGCGCAAAGTGCACCTCGGCCTCCATGCGACTTGCGTAAACCGTGAGATGCGCCAGCGTCAGCGGAGTGGGCGCATCAGAGGGCGGCACCGTCTCCCCCTTCGCCACCTTCTACGGGTACGTCTTGCGACCAAGCATCGCTGGTGTCCCCAGCGTCATAGGCAGTGGAATTATCAGGCATGACGTCGCCGACGCCGCCAGTGTCGTCGGGTACCTCGCCAGTATCGCCCGCGTCGGCTGCGTCGCCAGTATCAGCTACATCGTCCCCATCAAGCGCCTCATCGGGATCCAGTCCATCATCATGCGTTGGCCGCGTAGGCAGCGCACCCGCCTCTGCACCTTCGCGCTCAAGCAACGTGGCACCTTCTTTAGGCTCTCGCGTCAGCGGCGACTGCCCCAAAATGCTGCGTTTGAGCTGCTCAGCGTCGTATGAGATATCCTCAAGCAGCGTGGAGAGCGCACTATACGTATCCCCGTCAGTAATGACCAACTGCTGGCGGTCTTCACTAAACCAATACCGACCGCTGCCTTTCATGCTGCCAAACGTAAACGTGATGGTTTTGGCGAAGGGATCAATCGTGTAGTCATAAGCCACATCATCTGCAATGCGAATGGTCTCGCCATCAATAACCACGAGGCTGCTGGTGTCATTGGCAAGCCAGTTGCCCAGCATATCTTCTGCGTCGTCATAGCGCCACCAGCGATTCCACGCGAACAACCCCACAAGCACAACAATGACCAGCAACAACGCGCCGACCACCCACGGCCACATGCGCCTGCGACGCAGCGGCTTTGCAGGCTTTGCGGGCAACACGCGCCGGCCAGTTTGTCCAACCGGTTGCGGTTGCGGACGTGAAGCCGATGCGGTCTGCATCGGGCGCATCGGCGGTGCGGGGCGTGCTGGCGTTGCTTGCGGACTAGGCGCGGGGCGTACGGGCGTTGCTTGTGGGTTGGGCGCAGCAGCGGGACGTGGCGTAGGCGCGGCTTGCGACGCAGAGCGCGACGCAGGGCGCGACGCAGGTGCGGTCTTCGCGGTTTTCGCCGTCTTCGCGGCGCCCGTCTTCTTCGCCTGCGGGCGCACAGACTTTTGGGTGCCCCGCGCGGAGGCACCCGATGACTTTTTCGATGGGGTTGTTGTCGCTTTTCGCTTCGTGACCACGACGAATTAGCTCCTCATAAAGTGGACGTTTCGCCTGGTAGCTTGCGCGCTACCGACTTCGCCCACTTCGCCTTATTCAGCGCTAATAACTTCCAAGCCACCCATGTAGGGCACCAGCACCTCAGGCACCTTAATGGATCCGTCAGGCTGCTGATAGTTCTCCATGATGGCTGCCATCGTGCGGCCAACTGCCAGACCTGAGCCGTTGAGCGTGTGCAGGTAGCGCGTGCCCTTGAAGTTTTCCGGGTCGCGATACTTGATGTTCGCGCGGCGTGCCTGGAAATCCGTGCAGTTCGAGCACGACGAAATCTCTTTGTAGTTGTTGTAGCTGGGCAGCCAAACCTCCAGGTCATAGGTCTTTGCCGCAGAGAATCCGATGTCGCCGGTGCACAGCGAAATCACACGATACGGCAGACCCAGAAGCTGCAAGATGTTTTCCGCGTCTGCAACCATGGACTCCAGGTCATCGTAGCTTTCCTCGGGCTTTGCGTACTTCACCATTTCAACCTTGTCGAACTGGTGCACGCGAATCAGACCGCGCGTGTCGCGACCAGCAGAGCCCGCCTCTTCGCGGAAGCACGGCGTAAATGCGCAATATTTCAGCGGCAGCTGGTCTGCGTCAAGCACCTCGCCCGCATGAATATTGGTGAGCTGCACCTCAGCGGTGGGGATCAGATAGAGCCCTTCGCGCGTCTTGAACAGGTCATCTTCAAACTTCGGCAGCTGGCCGGTACCGGTGAGCGTCTCGGCGTTTGCCATAGCCGGGCACCACCACTCTTTGTAGCCGCGCGAGGTATGCGTATCAGCCATAAAGTTGATGAGCGCACGCTCCAGACGCGCACCCTGGCCACCCAACAGCACAAAGCGGCTGGCAGCCAGCTTAACCGCGCGCTCAAAGTCAATCATGCCAAGTGCCGGACCCAAATCCCAGTGCGCCTGCGGCTCAAAACCTTCGGCGGCGAAATCACGCGGCGTACCCCAGCGACGAATCTCCGGGTTGTCGTTTTCGTCCGCGCCAACCGGCGTGGTATCCGAAGGCATGTTCGGCGTGGTCAGCAGCATCTGCGTCAATTCCGCCTCCACCGCGTCGCGCTCAGCACCGTACGTTGCAATCTCGTCATTAATCACGCGCACGCGCTCTTTGGCAGCCTCGGCCTCATCCTGCTTACCCTCAGCCATCATCTTGCCGATGGACTTCGACGCTGCGTTGCGCTCAGCCTGCATTGACTCTTCCTTCGCAATGACCTCACGACGCTTTTCGTCAAGCTCGGTAAAGCGCGCCGCGTCCCATGAAGCATTCCTGTTCTTCATGGCCTCGGCAACAGCCTCTTGGTTTTCGCGAACAAAGCGGATATCAAGCATGATGAGCTCCTTCTGTGGGCACATGGGCGCGCACGCCGCATGGCTGGCAACACTTCTTTGAATAGTCTGATCAGTATAGCGCACCAACGCGCGTTGCGGTTAATTCCTCGTGAAACGCAGAATGGTTGCGACCACATCTTTGATCTTAATGGGCTTAGACAGATGCGCATCCATCCCGCTTTCAAGCGAAGCCGCCACGTCTTCGGAAAACGCGTTGGCGCTCATGGCAATAATGGGAATTGTGGCCGCATCGGGATGATCAAGGTGGCGAATAGCGCGCGTGGCCTCATATCCGTCCATGCGCGGCATCTGCACATCCATCAAGATGACGTCGAAATACCCCTGCGGGGCTTTGGCGAACAAGTCGCGTGCTTCCACGCCATCAGCGGCACGAACCACGTCAAATCCCTGTTGAGAGAGCAGTTCTGCCGCAATCTCTGCGTTGAGCTCATTGTCCTCAACAATAAGGACGCACAAGCCTTCGCCCGGAAGCTGCTCAGGTGCAGCAGGGTTCGCGTTCGCGTCGGCAAGAGCGCCCGTAGCGTTGGCCGTCGCACCTGCCGATGCCTCCGACGCCGCGGCCGCACCTTGCGCCTGCGCATCAACGCGCAGGTTGAGCACCACCGAAAACGTGGTTCCCTTGTCCACCTCTGACTGAACCGAAATGGAACCGCCCATCATGGTCACGATGTTTTTGACGATTGACATGCCCAAACCAGTTCCCTGCGTGCCCGAACGCCCCTCCATGGAAAACGGCTCAAACAAATGCTCCTGGAATTCCTCGGTCATGCCGATGCCGTTGTCGGCTATCACGATGCTCACTTGGCGGTGCCCCGGCACTTTTTCGACACCAACCTTTACGTCATAGCGAACACGGCCACCCTTCGGCGTATATTTCACCGCATTCGACAACAAATTGAGCATCATCTGAGACAGGCGAACGCCGTCACCTATGAAGCAATCACACGCGGCAGTGTCGACGTGCACCTCGAAGGTTTGGTTGCGCTGTTCGCACTGCACCGCCACCACATCGCGCACGTTTTCAACCAGGTCAGAAAGGCAAAACGCTTCAACGTTGAGCGCGGTCGTGCCGCTTTCAATCTTGGAGAAATCAAGCACCTCATTAATGAGGTTGAGCAACTGGTTGGAGGCAACGTCAATCTTCGCCAAACAAGAGCGAAGCTTTTGCTCGTTATCCAAGCTGGTGTTGGCAATTTGCAGCATGCCGATAATGGCGTTCATGGGCGTGCGAATGTCGTGGCTCATGCGCGAGAGGAACTCCGATTTGGCGCGGTTGGCACTTTCGGCGGCGTTCATGGCATCACGCAGCGAAAACTCAATGGTTTTGTCCACGGTAATGTCGGACAACACAATGAGCAGCTGCGGTTTGCCGTTATATTCAAGCGGCAAAACCACGTACTTGATCCAACCCTTCCCCGTTTCGGTTGCACGCGGGGCAGAAAATTCGCCAATTTCGCGATAGTCGATGTCGCCATTGCGAATACGATTGAACAGATCAACGCCCGTTTCTGAGACGCCCGTGCGCTCCGCCAGCGTCTCGTCGGTCATGTATTCGTCGAAGGGATGTGCCAAAAGCAGCTGGCGACGCGTGGAAATGAGCGTCATGGCCTGGTCTTGCGGACAGTACAGGCCAAGCGAAATGTCAATGCCGTCCGAAAGCGCGTCATATACATCACTCATCATGACCACGTTGCGTTCACGCAGGCGACGTCGATATGCCGCCAAGAACAGCACTGCCACGGCCACCAGGCAGAGCACCAAGAGAGTGAACACCACCTGGAAAATATTGCCAATGACCTGGGCTTCTGAGCGAACGTTGTCGAACGGCACGATGGAGCACGCATAAATTGAGCCGGCATCAATGGGTGCTACGGCAACGTAGCTGGGGTGGCCGTCCACAAACGCCATGACCGCACCGCTTCTGCCTTGCGCCACTATGCGCTCCAGCTCAGCCACGCCATCCTGGCGCTCGGCGCGCAGGCGCATGAACATCTCAGAGGCGGTTGCTGCCGGTTCAAGTTGCGACGTCTTGACCTGGGAAGCGTCGTCCAAAAAGTCGTAAAGGATATCCCCGCTCACCAGCGGGGTGAGCGTCTGTTCGCTCGGCAGCACCTGAATGGCACCCCCGTGCGGATCAAAGAGGGCGAAATAGCCACGTCCGTCAAACATGTCCAAGTTGGCGTCCAGCGCGAACATCTCCAGCGGGATTTCCACGTAGAGCGCACCGATTCTTTCGCCATGCAGATAGAGCGGATGCTGCCAGAGACACACTTGCTGGCCTTGCGCGTTTGCATGAGGCGGCGAAAGCGTGGTTTTGCTTTGCGCCAGCGCGGTCTCGGGCATACTGAGTTCGTCTAGCGAAAAATGCTGCCCATCTGCGGAAATACCTTGCTCGCGCACGTTTACAAACGCCACGTTCGCGAAATTGAACTGCGTTTTGAGCTTCTCAAGCGCGGGCTGAATTTCGTCAAGATCATCGGTTTGCACCGTGAATGCTTCAAGTGAGTTTTCCACCACAGCCATGCGATCAGCTGCACTTTTGGCGGCTTGTTCGGTGAACGTGAGCACCGTTTGCTCGGCGGACTGGCTCAGTTTGCTGTCAATGAGCAGCGAAAGCCCGGTGATGCACACAGCCAGCAGCAACACTAAAGCAACAACTCCAATGTTGACGGTGGTTTGACGCCTATTCTTCTGACGGGTCACGTATGGGCTATCTCTCTCTTTTAGGAATCCGATGCGGGCGTAATCGGTCTCTCACCTGGCAACGACCGAGCACGACCTGGCTCCTACCTGGCTGCGCGCGGCAAATCCCAGCAACAAATCGGCGCAAAAACTGCGAGATTTTGGTTCCTTTATTCCTCAACTCTGCTCGTCATAGTATACTTTGTGGGCTAAACATCTTTCGTAACCTGATCCCGAATTGTTACATGCGGGAAGATATTGAGGTAAAACATGGATTTTGCATCTCTCTATCACTTTTTATTTGAAACCTACGCTGGCATTGGCTGTCTGGTAGGCGCTGGCCTGGTCATCAGCCTGATTGCGTGCGTCATCATGGAGCGTCGTACGCGCAAAGCATTTGTTGACCGCGAGCCCGATGAGGACGATTGGTCCTTTTTTGACGACGATGACGATGAAGAAGATGACGAATAATGGGTGAGCTTACGAATACAACCGAGACCAACAGCCCTGTGCTCTATGCGCGCGAAGGTGCTTACATCCCGCGCGTGGGTGCGGTACATGATCTGTGCGGCTACGGCAAATGCTCGCTCGGCGTTGCCATTCCAGTTTTGTCTGCAGCAGGATGCGACGTCTGCCCTGTTCCAACGGGGCTTTTTTCGTCACATACGGCATTTCCTGGATGGTACACGCATGACACCACCGACATGCTCAAAGACTATCTGTCGGCATGGATGGGCATTGGCGTTGAGCTTGATGCAATCTATTCGGGCTTTTTAGGAGCGCCCGAACAGGTTGACCGCATTCGTGATTTATACGAAATGTATCCGAATGCACTGCGCGTGGTGGATCCCGTTATGGCTGATCACGGCAAGGTTTATCCCACTTACACGCCAGAACTTTGTGCTGCCATGGCAGAGCTTGCTGCGGGTGCTGACATCCTCACGCCCAATCTGACCGAGGCCGCCATTATTTTGGGCGAACCCATTGGTGAAGCTTGGGGGGGCACCAATATCTCTGACGAGGAAGCAACGCGTATCTTGAGCGCGCTGGTTGCCAAGGGTGCTAAGCACGTTGTTTTGAAGGGCATTCGCCGTGAAGGTGAATCGGTAGTTCGCAACTTTGTCGGTGGCGTTGACTGCCCGGTAACCGAGGTGCACAACGAGTACCTCCCCTACATGCTTCATGGCACGGGTGACTTGTATGCATCGTGTCTGCTTGCAGCCATCATGTGCGGTCGCACGCTGGTTGAGGCAGCGCAGTTCGCGGGTGATTTTGTGCGCGACGCGATGGTGGTGTCAGCGCAACAACCCGAGTTCGAGGCGCGCGGCGTCAGCTTTGAGCCGCTGCTTGGCGGCGTATGCGCGCTGCTGGCGTAAGCGTTAAACTAACTGCTTCCGAATTGCATAAGCCCGATTCAGGCTGACGAAGCTTGAATCGGGCTTTTAATGTCCAGAGCTATAAAGCTCTTACAGTTCAAAACCCAGGGAATCCAGCACGTACTTCGGAACCATGAAGCGCACGGTCTTTTCCGGGTCGACCATCTGGCACACCTGCACGTCTGCCACCAGCGACAACAGCATGATTGCCTCATCAGCGGTAATGTCGGTGCGATCACACATGAGGTCGACCATCTCATTAACCGCTCGCTCAGCAGCCGCATCCAACGACTCAGCCGAAGCAATCACGCCAAAATGCGTGGCCGTCTCAATCAGCGGATCAGGCACGCTCAACTCAGGAAGCGCGGTCAGCGTCACCGTTGCCCAGCCAGCAACCTCAGCGCCCGACACGCTGACTTCGCCATCACCCATGGCTGCATGCATGTCGCCACAGCCAAAAAGCGCGCCATCAACCGCAACGGGGAAATAGAGCGTCGCGCCAGTGGCAATAGCAGTGTTGTCCATGTTGCCACCGTGACTACCAGGGGTTCCGCAGTTCACCGGCTCACCGGCGGGCGCCACACCAATAACACCGATCATCGGATTGAGCGGGATGGAAAGCTTATCGTTCCAAATGAGATGGTCACCTTCAATGGCGCACAGATGGGTGCTCCACGCATCAAAACGCGCACCGCACACGCCCTCGTCGGCACCCGTGCACGAAGAGGTTTGCGCATCAAGTTCGATGTTGTCAATGTGCACCGCCAGCGCGCCGCCCGCAACCGCACCTTCGACAAAAATAGGACCGGTAGCTGGGTTAATGGCATCCCAGTCAATGTTGTCAAGCTCATCTTCGGGCGTCTGGATTTGGTTGCCAAAGCAGTCCTTCGTGCGAATGCGCACGGTCTGGCCTGACGGTACTACCAGCGCCGGTTCAAGCGTTTTGTCGAACGCAAAAAAGGTTCGTTCATCAGTCAGCTCAATCATCTTCGTACTCCTCTTCATCGGTCCAATACAGCTCTTCGCTCTCAAAAAATTCCTCCTCGCGCGGAGGCTCCAAGGTCAACACGCATGCAAAAATCATGAGCAAAACACTCACTAAAAGCGAAATCACCTGCGTCAACTCTAAAGCCGGCATGCCCAACAAGCCCGAGCCTACCGACGTGGCACCCACCAGCGATGTGGTTGCGCTCGGAGCATTTACAAAGACCACCGCCATCATCACCAAAGTCAAAACTGC
>CAJTML010000026.1 GCA_910577495.1 uncultured Eggerthellaceae bacterium | reverse complement strand
GCCGGTGTCCCAGGCCAACCTGATTGAGCACCTCAGTTGCATCCAGCGGGTCTTTACAGATCTGATTTGCCAGTTCCACGTTTTCCAGCGCGTTTAAGTTCTGCACGAGATTATAGAACTGAAAGACGAAGCCGATGTCATAGCGGCGATAGTATGTCAGCTCATTTTCGCTGAAGTCATTGACGTGCCTGCCCGCAATAGAAATGGTTCCTGACGTGGGGCTATCCATGCCACCGAGCATGTTCAAAAGCGTGGTTTTGCCAGCTCCCGAAGGGCCGACAATCACCACCAACTCCCCCGCTTCAATATCAAAAGACATACCATCAACAGCGGCGACCTCAACCTCGCCCATGTGATAGATCTTGCACACGTCGCGAAACTCAACCAGCGCCACAGCATGCCTCCTAACCAATTCCTCTAAGACTTCTCATGATAGCGGAAACGGCGAAAGCTTTCGCGCGAACTTCGCAATTGTCACGAAAGCGAGGTGACGTGCGCGTGCCTCTAGCGCATTTTCAAGCGTGCTGTAACGGCATTTACCGCCCCGGCATCCAGCCCAACCGAAGCCTTTACGGTTTGCGTCTGCAATGCATTACCGCGAAAGACGCCGCGCTCAATGGGGCAATCATTAAAGTCTCTACCCGTGGAAAACATGAGATGATCTTCGCCTACCACGCAATTGTTCGTGGGATCCAACCCGCGCCAGCGCAGGCCATCGTGTACCTCAACCCAAGCATGCGTGGCGCCTTCGCCAACCATAAGCCCCGTTACATAGCGCGCCGGAATGCCGAGTGCGCGGCACAGCACAATGAGAACATGGGCGTAGTCCTGACATACCCCTCGTGCGGCGGCGAAGGCATCAGCAGCGGTTGTTGCTACCGAGGTGGTACCCGGGACATAGGCGAAGTGCTCATGCACCGATAAGCAGAGCGTCTGGGCAACCTCCATAATTGCTTCAGGTGCAAGCGTGGCTGCTGCGTCGCTCGATGCCACACCAAGCGCCGCTGCGCCAACCGACTGCGCCCACGCAACCAGCTCCGCCGTTAGATGCGTCAACTCAGAGGGCTGCAGATACATCGGGTGCGCGGGGGTGGTGTCGGTGTTTTGCGTCTCCACCATCACCACACCCGTCGTATAAAAATCAAACGAGACGTGCTCCTGCGGGCAATACCCCATCACTACACGATTACCAAACCCATCAATCTGCTCCGACAGCGCCACGCGAGGATCCGTGTAGAGCTGCGAGTCAATCACCTTTTGCGTATTGGTGGGCTTCGGCAAACAACGCAGCACGAAGCTGTGCTGGCTTACGGGCTCGGAAAACGCAAGCGAGGTCTCAAACACATACGAAAGGATTCTCATGAAAACACCCGCGCTATCAGCCCGAGCAAATCCCCAAGCTCATCATAGGTTATCTCAGCGGGAAAACGTGGCGAAAACACCTGGTCAATAAGCTGTTTGAACGCTTGTCGGTCATATGAAAGACCCGTTCTGTCAATGCGAGTTGCCAGCTTTTGGGTTTCGCGACGCACATCATCAAGCCGGTAATTGAGACGTGCGTACAAATCCATGCGCTCAATTGAGATACCGCATTTGACGATATTGCGTGCGGCGTCGTTGGTAATGAAATCGTCGCAGCTACCCTTAAAGGCCATGATCATATCAATGACCTGCTGCAAATCCAGCAAGGGTGCATCCGACACCTCAGCCAGTTCCAGCTCATTGAATGCCATCTGCACATACGCCGCCGACTCAGTGCCAATCACATCGCGTAAAACCATCGCGTTTCCGCATGCAGCAGAGAGTGAGCAGTACACCGACGAGGGCAACGTGCGACTAAAGAGGCACTCATGGAAAAACTCCCACGGGTCATCGTTGTCGTTATCAAAACCAAGCTCTTCTAGCTGGCCTTTCCAGTTACCCTCAACCGAATCAAGCGCACGGTCATACGTTACCAGGATAAACTTGAGCGTGGTTACACTGCGCTCCATGTAGCGACCAAGCCACAACAGGCGCTGCGTACGTTCTAAAGAGAGAGTACCCATGTGTCTTTAAACCCTCCTCCTTGCGACGAATTAACCACCGATGATCCTGCTTCGCGCGCATACCGCGTCAACCCGCTTGGCCAAACCGAGGTGCGCTTTCCCGAAAGCACAAACGCACGCAAATCGGCTTTGCGCGGGACAAGTTCGCCATCTATCCAGGTTGGCAAGCACTTAAAATCAATCACCTCTTGCGCAATGAAGCGACGAGGCTCAGCAACAATTTGCTGCTTGATTTCCTCCAGCCGTTCGGGCGAAAGATCGCTTCCAAACACCACGCCATATCCGCCCGCCTCAGCAACATCCTTGATGACCAGCTCATGCGCGTGTTCCAACACATATGTCCGATCATCGTCGTAATACGGCAGGTACGTGGGCGCGTTCTTCAGCAGCGGCTCTTCGCCTAAGTAATACTTGATCATCTGCGGGACGAAGTAGTAAATGCCCTTGTCATCTGCCGCGCCATTACCCGGCGCGTTAATGATGGCCACATTGCCCGCGCGATAGGCGCCCATCAAATTGGGAACACCAATAAGGCTCTCAGGGAGAAAGCAGAGCGGATCCAAATACTCATCCGAGATGCGCCTGTACACCGCCCCAACCTTCACGTTGCGCGTTGCATCGCGGTAATAGAGCGTCTCATCTTCCACATACAGCTCACTGGGCTCCGCCAGCACCGCACCAATACGCTCAGCTAAGTAACTGTGCTCAAAGAATGCCGAGTTAAACCTGCCCGGCGTGAGCACCACCGTAATGCCACCACACGAAACCGCGTCGATCACCTCGCGCAGCTGATCTCCGTAGTCTCGATTGTCAATGAGCGGCACCTTGCGAAACGTCTCCGCGTCGCATTTTCGACACAAGTTACGCGCAATAAGCGGATATGACGCCCCTGAAGGAATGCGCAGGTTGTCTTCAAGCACATACCACTGATCGTCTTTGCCTTCCACCAGATCAATACCTGAGATGTGCGAATAAACCCCCTGCGGAGGCACAATCTGTTCACACTGCGGCAAATAGCCCGAAGAGGCATACGCGAAGTGTTTCGGTACGATACCGTCTTTGATGATGTTTGCCTCGTTATAGATATCGCGCAGGTATGCATTGAGTGCATCAACGCGCTGGATGAGCCCGCGCTCTAAAAACTCCCAGTTCGAAAGCGTAATGATACGCGGTACCGCATCAAACGGAAACAGGCGCTCGTCGAATTCGCCCCCTTTGTAAATGCCGAATTTCACGCCGTAGCGCGCCAGTTGCTGATTGATTTTGTCGGTGTATCCAACGAGGCGTGTGTACATAGTTCGCCATCCTAACGTGCCCCTTCAGCTTTGGCCACCCATCTGGTGTACCAAAACCGCTCCCCTTCATTGTAGTACGGGCACTACAAACAAAAGTTTACGGGAGGTTTAAGGTTTTCACGCGAAGTGAAGCTTGGTGCGCATCGGTGGGGTGCGCCTCCTGGTGGGGTGTACCCCCTCGGCAGCACGCAAAAAGCCCCGGCACAAGCACACTGCTCATACCGGGGCTTCGTTTCGGTCTACCTGCGCACACGGCGCTCGCACAACCGATAATCAGACTTACTTGCGCAAGACCAACGCACACTGCCTGGGTCTTGCATCGCGCTTAAGCCTTATTTACGAGGCGAAAAGCTCAATGGTGTCGCCCTCTTTGAGGGTAACCATGGCCTTTTTCCAGGTGCGGGTGCGACCCTCTTGGTAACGCACGCGCTTCGGCTTTGACTTCACGTTCATGGTGTTAACCTTGGTCACGGTCACGTCAAAGATAGCCTCAATAGCCTGACGGATCTCAATTTTGTTCGCATCCTTAGCCACCTCAAAGGTGTAGGTGTTGCGCTCCATCATGTCATAGCTGTGCTCCGTAATCACGGGGCGAATGATGACCTCGCGGGGATCCTTGTTCATTATGCAAGCACCTCCTCGATGTATTTCAGTGCAGACTCGGTTACAACGAGCATCTTGTTGTCAATCAAGTCATAGGTGTTGATCGAACGCGCCGGAACGATGGTCACCGATTGGATATTACGGAATGACAGGAAGGTGTTCACTGCGTCGTCAGCAATCACGAGGGTCACGCGACCGTTCAGGTCAAGTGCCTTCAGTGCTGCTGCAGCTGCCTTGGTTGAAGGCTCCGCGAAGTCGAAGTCCTTTACAACCATCAGCTGATCGTCAGCCAGCTTAGCAGAGAGCGCAGAGCGCATTGCAAGCTTGATCTCCTTCTTGTTTACGCTGAAAGCGTAGCTGCGCGGGTGCGGGCCAAATACGGTACCGCCGCCTGCCCATTGAGGTGCGCGGATAGTACCCTGGCGAGCACGACCCGTGCCCTTCTGACGATACGGCTTCTTGCCGCCGCCACGAACTTCGCCACGCGTACGCGTGTCATGGGTGCCCTGTCGCCAGGAGGCGCGCTGTGCACGCACGACCTGGTGCATGACGGGCACGTTCGGCTCAATGCCGAACACCGAGGGAGCCAGGTCAGCAGAGCCGGCCTTCTTTCCACTCGCGTCTTTGATGTCAATAGTCGTCATGATATACAAGCTCCTTTAAGGTTTCTACTTCGACATGCGAACACGAACGATGCCGTTTTTACCGCCCGGGATTGCACCCTTTACCAAGATGAGATTCTGCTCCTCATCTACGCGCACAACCTCAAGGTTCTTCACCGTAACGGTGTCGCAGCCCATGTGTCCCGGGAGCTTGAGTCCCTTGAACACGCGAGACGGCGTTGCGCACTGGCCAACTGAACCAGGAGCGCGATGGAAGTGTGCACCGTGTCCGCCTGGGCCACCACCGAAGTGCCAGCGCTTGATAACGCCTGCGAAGCCCTTGCCCTTTGAAACGCCGGTTACGTCAACCTTAGGCGTCTCGGCGAAAGCTGCAACCGTTTGCGTGTCACCAACGTTGTATTCGCCAGCATTTTCAACGCGAACCTCACGCAGATAGCGCGTCGGTGCAACGCCTTGCTTTGCGAAGTGACCAGCCATGGGCTTGTTCACCTTTTGCTCTTTAATGGCACCAAAGCCCAACTGAACTGCCTCGTAACCATCCGTGTCAGCGGTTTTCACCTGGCAGATGGTGTTCGGCTCAGCCAAAATAACTGTTACGGGGATAACGCGATCATCCTCGCCAAACAGCTGGGTCATGCCGACCTTTTTACCATAAATGGCATTGATCATTGTCTTTTACCCCCTTACAGCTTGATCTCGATGTCAACACCGGCGGGAAGATCAAGACGCATCAGAGAGTCAACGGTGTTTGACGTCGGCTCCAGAATGTCGATCAAGCGCTTGTGCGTACGCATCTCAAATTGCTCGCGTGAGTCTTTGTTGACGTGCGGGCCTTTTACGACGCAGTACAGGTTGCGCTCCGTCGGCAACGGAATAGGACCGGATACTTTAGCACCCGTCTTGAGGGCGGTGTCAACGATGAGCTTCGTAGACTGATCTACGATCTCATGGTCATAGCCCTTCAAGCGAATGCGAATCTTTTGATTAGCCACTTGTTTACCTCCAAATTAGCTGATACGCGTGCTTGCCTTAGGCGTTACCGCCGGCTTTGCTGATAATTTCTTCTGCAACGGACTTCGGAACCGGCTCATATGAGTCGAACTGCATCGTGTAGGTTGCACGACCCTGCGTACCTGAACGAAGATCAGTTGCATAGCCAAACATTTGTCCCAGCGGAACCTTAGCCTCAATAACAACTGCGTTGCCGCGCTGCTCTTGGCCTTGGATCATGCCACGACGGCTGGGGATGTCGCCCATAACAAAACCGGTGTACTCTTCAGGCGTCTCAACCTCAACAGCCATAACCGGCTCAAGGATGATCGGATCAGACTTGCGCAGTGCGTCTTTGATTGCCATAGAACCTGCAACCTTAAACGCAGCCTCAGAGGAGTCAACATCGTGGTATGAACCGTCGACGAGCTCTACGCGAATGTCCTCAACCGGATAACCTGCCAAAACACCAGAGTTAAGTGCTTCTTGGATACCCTTGTCAATTGAGGGGATGTATTCCTTCGGAACAACACCGCCAACAATCTTGTTCTCAAACAGGTAGCCTTTGCCAGCCTCTTGCGGATACATGTTGATAACCGCATGACCATACTGACCGCGACCACCAGACTGGCGAACAAACTTGCCTTCAGCGTTCATGACCTCATGGCCCGGACGCTCACGGTAAGCAACTTGGGGTTTACCAACGTTTGCTTCAACCTTAAATTCGCGAAGCAGACGGTCGATAATGATCTCCAGGTGAAGCTCACCCATGCCAGCAATAATGGTTTGGCCGGTCTCATGGTTGGTTGACACGCGGAAGGTCGGGTCTTCCTCAGCCAGCTTCTGAAGGGCAATAGCCATCTTGTCCTGCTCAGCTTTGGTCTTCGGCTCAACAGCAATGTCAATAACCGGGTCAGCGAACTCCATGGACTCAAGAATGATCGGAGCATTCTCAGCGCACAGCGTGTCACCCGTTGAGGTGTCTTTCAAACCTACAACAGCAACGATGTCGCCAGCAGAACATTTGTCAATGTCTACACGCTGATTAGAGTGCATCTGCAGCAAGCGACCGATGCGCTCTTTCTTGTCCTTCACTGCGTTGAGCACATAGCTACCTGAGTCAAGTGAACCTGAGTACACGCGCAGGTAGGTCAGCTTACCAACGTAGGGGTCGGTCATAATCTTGAATGCCAGTGAGGAGAACGGCGCCTTCGGGTCAGCCGGACGCTCCTCTTCCTGATCAGTCTCAGGATTGACACCCTTGATTGCAGGAATGTCAAGCGGGCTGGGCAGGTAGTCAACAACTGCGTCAAGCAGCTCTTGCACGCCCTTGTTTTTGTAAGCAGAACCCACAAATACCGGGTTGATCTGGCAAGCAATAACACCCTTACGCAGAGCAGCCTTAAGCTCTTCAACCGTAACTTCTTCCTCCATGAGAACCTTCTCCATGAGGTCGTCATCACAGTCAGCAGCAGCCTCAAGCAGCTCCTGGCGATACAGCTCTGCATCCTCTGCAAACTCAGCCGGGATAGCATCCATAGGCTCAGGATAGGTCATACCCTTGTCGTCAGCCTTGAAGTCCCAAGCGGTCATGGTGACCAGGTCAATTACACCCCAGAAGTTGTCCTCAGCACCCATCGGGATCTGAGCGGCAACAGCCGGTGCGTCCAGACGATCACGCATGGTCTGAATTGCGTGGAAGAAGTCAGCGCCAATGCGGTCATACTTGTTGATGAACGCAATACGCGGAACTCCGTAACGCTCAGCCTGACGCCAAACGGTCTCTGACTGAGGCTGTACACCAGCTACAGCGTCAAATACTGCAACGGTGCCGTCCAGAACACGCAGTGAACGCTCTACCTCAGCGGTAAAGTCAACGTGGCCGGGCGTGTCAATAATCTGGAAGCGATACTCTTCGCCATCCTTTTTCCAAAAGCACGTGGTAGCAGCTGCGGTAATGGTTACGCCGCGCTCCTGCTCTTGTACCATCCAGTCCATGGTAGCAGCGCCATCATGTACCTCACCGATCTTATGAGTTTTACCGGTGTAGTACAAAATACGCTCAGTGGTAGTGGTCTTACCCGCATCAATGTGGGCCATGATGCCGAAGTTACGGGTGAGAGCCAACGGGTTTTTAGCCATTAATCCAAGCCCTCCTTAGAAGCGATAGTGCGAGAATGCACGGTTGGATTCAGCCATCTTATACAGATCCTCACGACGCTTGATTGATGCACCAGTGTTTTCAGATGCGTCAATGATCTCCTGTGCGAGGCGCTGTTGCATGGTGTGCTCTTTGCGCTTGCGAGAGAAGTCAACAATCCAGCGAATTGCCAGCGTAGTGGCACGACGAGAATTGACTTCCATAGGCACCTGGTAGGTAGCGCCACCAACACGCTTCGGCTTAACCTCAAGCGTGGGGCGAACGTTGTCCATTGCCTTTTTGAAGACAGACAGCGGATCTTGACCGGTCTTCTCTTCAATGATGTCGAAAGCACCGTAGACGATGTTTTCTGCAGTGGACTTCTTGCCATCAAGCAGGATCTTGTTGATCAGCTGCGTGACAAGACGGTTGTTGTACTTTGCGTCCGGCATTACTTCACGACGGACTGCTGCTGCACGACGCGGCATGTGTTCTCCTTCTTAGGTCCTGCGCGCTTCGGGGTGGTTTCTTTCCATCCATTAGATCAGTGTGTGCGATTGCATCCCTTTGATACCTTCGCCTGACCCGCGCGACTTAATGGTTAGCTTACTTCGGGCGCTTTGCACCGTAGCGGCTACGAGCTTGCTTGCGATTGTCAACCGCTGAGCAGTCAAGTGCTGCGCGGATGACCTTGTAACGAACACCAGGAAGGTCCTTTACACGACCGCCGCGAATGAGCACCATTGAGTGCTCCTGGAGGTTGTGACCTTCGCCCGGAATGTAGGCGGTCACTTCCATGCCATTTACGAGACGGACGCGGCAGACCTTACGCAGAGCCGAGTTCGGCTTTTTCGGCGTAGTGGTGTACACACGCGTGCAAACTCCGCGCTTTTGCGGGTTGCCCTTAAGAGCCGGCGTCTTTGACTTATCGACCGACTTCTGGCGGCCCTTGCGGACCAATTGGTTGATAGTAGGCAAGATATTCTCCTTCTACCCTTACGGTTTTGCCTGCTAACCTTCGCTTTTTGCGAAAATGTCCCAGGCGCTTGCTGAAAACGCTTGCATGTGCGTTCAGCTGCAACGCACACGAAAACTAACGCCCCTTCCGAGGCGCGAGGGAGAACTTTACCAGCCTTGGCGCAGGCTGTCAAACGCCACGGAGCCGGGCGTATCCATAGTTATGGAGACGAGCGGTAAACGGCAAATGAGCCGCCCGAACTGAGCGACTCATTTGCTTAGGAGGGAGGGTTGTCTTCGGAGGCTTTTATGCCTTCGCCAAGTCACGACCAACGACATAACCGAAGGTCATAGCGCGGCCAAGCGACAAACCAGTAATGTCGAAGGGATAGTCAGTACCGCCGAACATGCCACCTTGCACATTGCCAACTGCATACAGACCAGGGATCGGATTCCACTGCTCATCAACGACGTTGCAGTTGTCATCAACTTCCAAACCACCCGTGATTACAGAAATTACATATTGACGGCGAATTGCGTAGAACGGCGGGGTGTCAATGGGATACATGAACTCCATGGGCTTCATGTAGTCATCGTCGTTGCCTTTTGCCACTAATTCATTGTAGCGCTCTACGGTTGCCTTCAAGTTCTCCACCGGGAAGTCTGCCTTTTCGGCCAGCTCCTCTAACGAGTCAGCCTTGAATGCAAAGCCCCACTCAATGAACTCTTCCAAGGTGCCGTCATTTGCCGGGTCAGACTGGTTGGGCATTTGAGCGTAGTACTGCTCATAGTTGCCGTCGAAGATCTGCGTTGCATGTACGTCGGGGTACTTTACGGCCTGGTTGCAGCGATGCTCATAGAGCGTGCTTTCGTCCATGAAGCGGTCACCGTAGTCGTTGATATTGAGCCACGGTGCCTTGCGCATGGGAGCGTTGATGTCGCCGTCGCCAACGTAGTGATGCACGTGCACCATCTTGGGATGCGGCGCCTCCTGCATACGAGCACCAGCCCACAGTCCCATGAGGTGGCCTTCGCCATCATTGTAAGGCGGGTTGTAGAAGTTCTCGAAGGGCAGTGCACCGGGGCACCATTTCGCCAGCATGTCGCGGTTGTTGCCGTAGTCACCCGTTGCCAACACCACGCCCTTTGACGCATTGAACTGAATGTAACCATCTTCGCTCTGACCGATCACACCAGTGACTGCGCCCGAATCGTCAACCACG
This sequence comes from uncultured Eggerthellaceae bacterium, assembly GCA_910577495.1. Lineage (GTDB taxonomy): Bacteria > Actinomycetota > Coriobacteriia > Coriobacteriales > Eggerthellaceae > Xiamenia. The sequence goes on along the minus strand of CAJTML010000026.1, from coordinate 10,349 downwards.
AGCTGTACGCCGGGGCAATCATAGAAGATCTCAGCGCCTTTTTGCTCAGCCAGATCAGCCATGCCCATAGCACCCGCAATCTGCTTGCCCTCAAACTTCACCGCAGGAACCGGAGCCGGGATGATGGCCTTAACACCCGCCTCTTCGGCTTTTTTCAGGATCCAGCTGCCAGACTCAGGTGATTCGTTAAAGTAACGGCGAACGAGGCTCCAATTAATAAGGTTGTTGTTGGAGGTGTTGAACTGCTTCATCATGGCGTCAACATCAATTTCTTCGCAGCCTGCTTCGGTAAACTCGGGGCTGTTGATGATGGCACAGAAGTTGCCATGCGTCAGACACATATCGCCCTTTTGCAGAACAGCAACCTTCGCACCGCCCTCAGTTGCAGACAGTGCACACGCAGCACCTGCCATACCAAGACCAACCACCACGATGTCATAATCGCGCGTCTCGGCAATGTCCGTAATAGCTGCCGGAGCTGCCAGCGGATCCGCCGCCTCAGCTACAGCCGTCTCCCCCGTTTGCGCAAGCTCTGCCTGCGTGGTGTCGGCTTTGGTCTGCGGTGCGCAACCTGCCAGCGCACCCACACCTGCAAGTGCTGCAGCACCCGCGCCCATCTTTAAGAAGTTGCGGCGGCTCACTCCTGCGTTCATCGTCTGCTTTTTCATGTCTTCCTCCTTAAGCTGTGAGCCACACCTTTCTATATGAGTTGTTGCGGTGTGGCTTTAGCACAAGCCCCCTTAGCTCGTGCATTCCTCATAAGCACTGAGGCCACCTTACGCGGCCAGATGAGGCTCCGTCATCTCCCGATGCGGCTGATATCACACGTACTAAGGGGTCTATTTTTATCACCCTCTTACGTGTTTTCGCAGGTCAAAGAAGTGCGTCGCGAACGGGGTATCACAAGCGTGGCGAAAAGTGCCAGCAATTATATGCAGTCGGCATATAATGCAACCACACGATTTTCTTGGGGGAGAAACACTATGCAGCCATCGTCACCTGAAAAGCCTTCGCCCGTGTTCAGAGCCGCACTGCCGCTTCGTTATATGGGCATGGGCGTATACCTTGCGTGGATCTATTCGGTGCAATTTGGCTCAACCCGTCCCCCTCGCCTATCCCGGGCGTCACCGTTGAGCCGCTCTTTTTATTGTCGAATGTCGTTAACGCACTCGTGTTAATTGTTTGCGCGCTTAACGCACACCGCATCATGTCGCATCCGCGGCGCACTGCCGTGCCGTGGGTTGCCGGTGTAGCTATGTGTATCAGTACGCTCTGCATGGCACTTCCCTCCACCATGCTTGCCGACACGCCTGCGGGCGCGCAATTCGCCGCTGTTGCAGCGTTGTGCGGAGCCGCTCTTTCGGGTGCGGGCTTGGCAACCATCATTTTGCTCTGGAGTGAGTTTTATGCCGCACTGCCCATGCGCCAGGTGGCCCTTTACTACTCAAGCTCGTTCATACTGGCTACGGTTATTCACTTCTTGATTGTTGCGCTAACCCCAGAAACAGCGCTCATTGCAACCGCGCTGCTGCCACTAATCAGTGCCGCATGCTTTGTTGCCAGCATGAACATGATTAAGCTCCAGCAATCTGATGCCGATGACGCCAAGCGCAACGAGGCGAACGCTATTGCCGAAGCGCTTGATAACGACTCGGCGCAGCGCTGGAGTTTTCCGGTTCGCCCCATGCTTTTGATGGCGGCTTACTCATTTACCATGAACTTTTGTCGAACCACTGGTGGTGTCGTCAATGACCTCACGATGCTCGGCGTTGCCTTCGCCGCATTGTTCGTGCTTATCTTCGCTCTGTTTTTCTTTGAGCGCTTTGACGTGCGCTACCTGTTCCGCATCGCACTTCCCCTTATGGTGGCAGGAGCGCTCTTGCAGCCGTTTTTGGAAGGCGGCGGACTTTTGGTGACGGGCATCATGCTCAATATGTCGCATGCCAGCTTCGTCATTTTGACCATGATTGTGTTGTCTACGATCTGCTCGCGCTACGGTGTTTTGGCTATCTGGCTGTTTGGTTTGACGCGCGCGGCGCGCGTGCTGGCAAGTGTGGTGGGCTCATATCTCGGCACGACTGCATGGGTCACACTGGATGCGCAAGGAATCATGCTGGTGACCAGCGTGGTGGTGATTGTGCTGGTAGCGTTTTCGATGTTTCTGCTCAACGAGACCGACCTGGAGACCACCTGGGGCATCACGCCGCTTAAAACGCGCCACGAGACGGCCACGTATCGCGAATCTTTGGCAGGTCGCTGCGCACAGATTGCGCGGATGCACGGACTCACCCTGCGCGAGGAAGAGATTTTGGCGCTACTGGCACAAGGCAAGAGCACCCCACGCATTCAGCAGGAGCTTTGCATTTCCAATGGTACGACGAAAAGTCATATTCGCCACATTTATACGAAGCTGGATGTGCACAGCCGAGACGAAGTGATTGCGCTCGTCAACGCCGCGGGCGACTAGGCCTCCAAGATGAGCGCGTGAGCCAGGCGCGCGCAGTTTTGCAGGTCTTCCACGGTGATGAATTCGTCAACCGAGTGGAAATTCGTCATGCCAATGCCGAGCGTGATGGCGTTGATGCCGCGGGTACACAAGATGTTCGCGTCTGCCCCGCCGCCTGAAAGGTGCGGGCGAAACGCCACGCCAGCGCGCTCACACGCACGCTTGATGTGCGCCACCAGATCGTCGGTCTCCTCATAACGTACCGCGCCGTAATCTTCGCGCCACGTGTAGTCAACCGAGCCGCCAAAGTGCGCCGCAGCAGCCTCAAGCGCTTCAGTCATAGCCGTAATACAGGCTTGGGCACGGTCAGCATAGAGTGAGCGGCACTCGCCCTTCATCATGCAGCTATCAGGCACGACGTTTGTTTCGGAGCCGCCCTCAATCACGCCGACGTTTGCCGTGGTAGCCTCATCAAGGCGTCCAAGCGACATGTTTGCCACCGCATGCGCCGCCATCTGGATAGCCGAAATGCCTGCCTCAGGTTCAACACCGGCGTGCGCCGCGCGACCGGTAAAGTGCGCCTCAAAGGTGTTATGACACGGAGCACCCAAGATGACCGTACCCGGTGCGCCATCCGCGTCAAAGATGAAATACGGCGCATCACTTGGCACGCGCGCCAGGTCAAGCGCGCCGGCACCAAGCAGGCTCAACTCCTCACAGGTGGTCAGCACAACCGTGATATCAGGACGCGGGGTGTCTTCCTCTAACAGCGCGCGCACCGCCTCAAAGATGGCAGCTACGCCGGCCTTGTCGTCAGCGGAAAGAATAGTTTGTCCTGCTGAGCGAATCACGCCATCAACCACGACTGGCTCAATACCTTCGCACGGCTGCACGGTATCCATATGGGCGGACAGCACCACGTGCCCCGGGCGTGTGCCTGGCAGATGCGCGATGAGATTGCCGACGTTGGCGCCCGTTTTATCTCCCGAGTCATCAAACTCCACGTGAAATCCCAGGTCAGTAAGCTCACGCTCACAACGTGCGGCCATGCCTGCTTCTGCACGCGAGGGACTCTCAATCTGCACCAATTCGCAAAAAAGTGACAACAATCGCTCGTTGTTCATGGGTGATGACTCCTTTAAGGTTAGGTAAGTGGTTCTACCTTCGCGCGACTAGGCGGCCACATGAGCAGGCGTTACGCTTGCCGTAACACTTTGAGCTTCATCCAGGAGCTCTTCGGCCTCAGCAACAACTTCCTGCGCAACCACTTCACGCTGCGCGTCAAGTTTGCGGTTGCGGAAATACACTGCCCAGTTGATCCCCAAGCACGCCAGGTTGATAAAGTATACCGCCAGCACCCAGTTGACCGACCCAGAGATAAACTTAGCGGCAATACCTGCCAGATATCCTGCGGTAATGAGCGCAATGAACTGCCAACTTGAACCAGCTGCTGTCTTCGCCTTGTAATTTTTGTACGCGTTAAGAGGCCACGAAAGTCCGAAGCATACCAACATGATTGCTTCCAGTAATTCTGCCACAACCGTCATCTCCCTTAAGATGCTCATGCGTTGAAAACGCCCCCGGTGAGGGAGCGTTCTGTGGGTTCGTTTTCAGTTATAGACTTCGCACGGGGCGAAGTAAAGCCGCATCAGCTGGCGAAACCTAACCGTAACACGATCGGCACACAAGGGGTGCGTGCAGGGCTCGCCGTCGCTGGCGCCGCAGCCTTACGCTTCCAGGATCTTTGCGGCCACTTGCTTTTTGCGGCTCAAGACGCCCGGCATCCACGTGCCGCCCTTGCTGGAGCAGTCAATGTTGAACACGCGGTTCACCACACGGTGGTTGCCTTCGCACAAAAACTGGCTACCCTCAGCCACGATGTCGGTCACCATGAGCAGCACAAACTCATAGCTATGCTCCTTTTGCAGGTGCGACATATAGTCGCGAATCTCAGCTTCGCGCGCAAGCACACCTTCCAAGTCCACCGTCTCATGCTGGGCAATCAGCACGGTTGAGTCCCCCACCTGGAACTCTTTCGCGTCCGCGCCGACAAGCTTCTCAACCGGTACATCGCCATCAACCGCGCGAGACTTAAAGACTGCTAAACCGTATTCCACCGGGTCAACTTCGCCAACTTCGCCCAAAAACTGCGCGATCTCACGATCGGTATCGGTGGTCGTCGGGGATTTCATGATGACCGTGTCGGTCAAAAGTGCTGAGAGCAGCACGCGCGCAATGTGCGGCGGCAGCTCAATGCCATGCTTGCGAAACTCCATAGCCACAATGGTTGCCGTAGAGCCGGCAGGCAGGTTCAAGAACTTGATAGGATTGGCCGTCATCACGTCAGCAATGCGGTGGTGGTCAATAATCTCAACCACTTCTGCCTCATCGATTCCGTTTGCTGCCTGGCGACGCTCGTTGTGGTCAACCAGGATAATCTTGCGTTTGGGGCGATGCGCCACGTCCGAGCGCGTCACGATACCAATGGCAAACCCGTCATCATCCAGCACGATAGCTTCGCGCAGCTCAGAGGCCATGAGGTCTTCGACCGCTTCTTTGAGCAGGCCATCTTTGTGCAGCTGAATCACGTCGGTTTCGGTGAGTTCGTCAACGCTTTGTCCGAGCGAATTGATGAGGTCGCCCGCCACCGCCATCTGGTTGGATGCGTCATCCACCAGCAGGTCCGTTGCCGCCACATAGCGCTCAGCAATCATGCGCGTAGTGATCAGGCCGCGATACGTGCCATCTTCGTTAGTAACCACCAGTGCGCGAATATTATGCTGGCGAAGCAGGCGTCCCGCCTCCATGATGGTTGCGTTATGGCTGATGGAGATGGGGTTTTCGGTCATGACGTCAGAAACACGCGCATGCACGTGTCCTATCATGTCAGGAGCAGGAATGCCGTTTTGCTCAAGCACCCAGGCGCTTTCCGGGGGAAGCGGACCTAAGCGAACAGGCACGTATGCGGGCACGTCTTCGCCCTCTTTGGCTTCACGCAACGCCATTTGATTTTTGAGGTAGGCATAGCCCACCGCGGCACAAATTGAATCGTTGTCAGGGTTTTTATGTCCCACTACCAAAATTGGTTTCGTCATAACGTGCGCATCCTTCTTGCTCGTGCGTTACACTTGATATGTTTCTTGAAAAGTTCCTGTTCGTTTGCAGTTCAATCAAAAACCAGCGTTGCAGTGTACCATAGTGTTACACGCCGTTAATTGTGTTTAGAGTAACGGACAAATAGCGCACCGAAAGGGCACAAATATGACGTCAGACACCCCTGAATTCCCCGCCGCGGAACAAAACGCCGAGCACGATCTCGCCGAGACAAGTGAGGTGCGCATGCCCCCTACTCCACCCCAGCAAGGCAGCGCGCCGTCGCTTTTGGGCGTGCGTGACGTCATCGGCCCGATCATGATTGGACCGTCCAGCTCACACACCGCTGGCGCGCTTCGCATTGCATCCATGACGCTGAAACTTTTGCCCGCACCCCCCGCGCGCGTGGAGTTTTATTTGTACGGCAGCTTCGCCCACACCTATCACGGGCACGGCACCGACCGCGCACTCGTTGGTGGCATGCTCGGCTTTGGTGCTGATGACGTGCGCATTCGCGATTCGTTTGCGCTGGCAAAGGAACGCGGGTTGGCGTTTGAGTTCATCCCCATGCCCGACACCGACACAGCACACCCCAATACGGTTGACGTGCATGTCGTGGACGCGCGCGGTACCGAGACGTGGGTGCGTGGCGAATCTATCGGCGGCGGCGCGGCGCAGGTGCGCTCTATTAACGGGGTTGAAGTGCTGCTTGGCGGGCAGTACCACAGCATCGTCATCAAGCAAAAAGACGTGAAGGGTGTGTTGGCCCACATTGCCCAACGCCTCTCGGATTATGACGTAAACATTGCTACGACCAGGCTTTTTCGCGAACGCAAGGGCGACATTGCCTACACGGTCATGGAGACCGACGAGGCCATTTCCGAAGACGTCATTGCCGCCATTGGAGACTACCCCGACATTTTGAGCGTGTCGCTTCTGCCCTCGGATCGCTCGGAGGATGCGCATGCCCCGCGCTCGGCTGATGAGCTGGCAGCCGAGGGGCTGGAGTCCACCGGCTTTGGGACTGATTTAACTGCCGAGGAAGCCACCGCGCTGTTTGAGCAGATTGACTTCAAGTCCGGCGCACAGCTTTTGGCGTTTTGCGAAGCTGAAGGGTTGCCCCTGTCAGATGCCATTTGCCGTCGCGAGCGTTGCTTGCTTGCCTCGTGCGGTCTGGCGGTGGATGACACGAAGCGCTATCTGGATGAGGCGCTGCGTGTGATGCGTGACTCGGTTGAAGAGGCGCTTGTGAACCCGCGCGAGTCCATGGGTGGACTTATTGGTGGCGAAGCCCAGCAGGCGCGCGATTATGCGCAGCGCGAGGGCAGCTTGGCTGACCCGCTGCTGGCGTATGCCACCACGTATGCGCTGGCGGTGCTTGAGACGAATGCCTCCATGGGTAGGATCGTGGCCGCGCCGACGGCGGGCGCTGCAGGCGTTCTACCTGCTGTTTTGTTTGCTTTGCAGCAGACGCACGGACTCAGTGACGCGCAGCTGGCGCGCGGGCTGGCAAATGCTGCAGCCGTTGGCATGTTAGTCATGCGAAACGCGACGGTGTCAGGGGCTGAAGGCGGCTGCCAAGCTGAGGTTGGCACCGCGTCAGCCATGGCGGCTTCTGCTGCGGTTGAGCTTTTAGGTGGCACACCGCGCCAGTGCTTGGCGGCCGCGGCAAGTGCGCTCTCGGGGCTCATGGGCTTGGTGTGCGACCCGATTGGTGGCCTGGTTGAAGCGCCGTGCCAAAAGCGCAACGCCACTGGAGCCGCAAACTCGCTCGTTGCAGCACAGATGGCGCTGGCGGATATCAACAACCTTATCGACTTCGACGAAACCGTCTGGGCGCTCTATGCGGTGGGACGCTCACTGCCCTTTGAGCTGCGCGAAAGCGCACTGGGCGGCCTGGCCGCCACGCCGACCGCGTGCGTGCTCTGCGCCAAGTGCGGTTAGTGCGGCGAAGTGCAGTTGGTGGCCGTGCGAGCCACCCACGCGCCCAGTCCGCGCCAGCAAGCTGCGCGCGTTAACCGTTGAGCTTCACGATTGGCGCGTAGTCCTTGAGGAGCTTTTTAGTCTGGTTGGTCTTCGCGAACTTAATATAGAGCGTATCGCCATCAACCTTGGTCACGCGGCCGCGCCCGAAGGTTTTGTGATCCACCATATCCCCCACGGCAAACGTCATGGATGCTGCGGCCTTTTTGCCCGCGTCGGGGCGCGCATACGAACCACCTACGCGGCTTTGGCGACCATCGCGCCTACCCGCAGAACCCGACGCGCTTGAGCGACCAAACACGCGGCCTTCGCCAGCTTCCGCACCGCTGCCTGCAATACCGCGACGGCTACCACGCTTCTCCCAACCGGTTCCCGAAAAGCCTGCCGAACCTACGCCAGTAGTCTGGCGAAGCTCCGAGGGGATCTCGTGGATAAAGCGCGAGACCGGGTTAGACGACGATTGGCCGAAGAGTTGGCGCGCATTCGCGCAGGTCAGATACAGCTTCTTACGAGCGCGCGTGATGGCAACGTAGGCCAGGCGGCGCTCTTCTTCCACGCCCGCCGGGTCACCAACGCTATTCATGTGTGGGAAGATCGTCTCTTCCATGCCGGCCACAAACACGCAATCAAACTCCAGACCCTTTGACGAGTGCACGGTCATAAGCGTAATGGCCTGGCCGTCTTCGGTCATAGAGTCCAGATCGGTACGCAGGCGCACCCACTCCAAAAAGTCCGAAAGCGAGTCCCCGTGCAGCACGCGCACCGGCTCAGCCTCGGCGGCGTCCTCAGTGGCAATTTCGACGGCGAACATCATGTTGCCGGTTTCGTCGACCGCGAGAATTTCGCCCGCGGCAGCGCCTTCGCCAGAGCCTTCGTCAGAACCTTCGCCATCCCCCGCTGTCGGAGCGGCGAAAAACGCGTCTTCCATGTCGTGGCTGTCCTTGAACTCGTCCACAACGCCCAAGAACTCTTGGATGTTCTCAATGCGGCTTTGCGCCTCATCAGTGCCTTCTTGGCGAAGTGCGGTGATGAGCTCCGCGCGGTCGATGATCATCTCAACTACTTTGCGCAAATCCCCGCCGTACGAGCGCGCTTCCTTGATGAATTCCACGAAGCGACCAACCGCCAGACGCGTGGCCGCGCGAACGGACTCATCGGTGATAATCTGCTCGGCAGCATCCATGAATGTGAGATTCAGCTCGCGCGCGATGGCGTCAATGTGCTCGATCGTGCTCTTGCCGATACCGCGGCGCGGCACGTTGATCACGCGTTTTGCCGAAATGTCGTCAGCCGGATTCACCACGAGCGTCAGATACGCCATCACGTCGCGAATCTCAGCGCGGTCGAAGAATCGCACACCACCGACGATGCGATACGGCACGCCCGCGCGCAGGAACATATCTTCAAGCGTACGCGACTGCGCGTTGGTTCGATAAAACACCGCCATCTGGTTGTACGAGAAATCCGCACGGCGAAGCTTCTCAATTTCGCCCGCAATCCAGCGACCTTCGTCACGCTCGTCGCTGGCCATGTACACCTGAATCTTGTCACCATCATCTGAGCTGGTGAACAGGCGTTTTTCCTTGCGATGGCGATTGTTCGCAATGACCGCATTGGCCGCCGCAAGCACGTTGCCTACACTGCGGTAATTCTGCTCCAGCTTGACCGTTTTGGCCTTGGGGTAATCTTTCTCAAACTCCAAAATGTTGCGAATATCCGCACCACGCCACGAGTAAATGGACTGGTCATCGTCGCCTACGACCATGATGTTTTGGTGCGCCTGCGCCAAAAGCGCGGTGATGCAATACTGCGCGTGGTTGGTGTCTTGATACTCATCCACCATGATGTAGCGAAAGCGCTGCTGGTAGGCTTGCAGCACATCGGGGTTATCGCGCAAGAGGATGTAGGCGTATAACAGCAGGTCATCGAAGTCAAACGCGTTGGCGGCCTTGAGGCGTTCCTGGACGCGCGCGTAGACCTTCGCCACCTCTTTGCTGACGAAGTCCGAGTACTTGAGCTCAAACTCAGAGGGCAAAACCAGTTCGTTTTTCGCCGCCGATACGCGATTCATCACCATGTTTTTCGGGAAGCGCTTTGTGTCAATGGAAAGCTCAGCCATGACTTCGCCATACAAACGCTTCATGTCGTCAGTGTCATAAATGGTGAAGTTTTTCGTGAAGCCCAAGCGGTCGGCGTCCGCGCGAAGAATGCGCACGCACATGCTGTGGAAGGTTGAAACCCACATGCCGCGGCTTTGCGGGCCGACCAACCCCGCCAGACGCTCGCGCATCTCAGCGGCGGCTTTATTGGTAAACGTGATGGCCAAAATCTGCCAAGGTGCCACGCCCTTGTTTTCAATCAAGTTGGCAATGCGATATGTCAATACGCGCGTTTTGCCTGATCCAGCGCCAGCCAAAACCAAAAGTGGACCTTCGGTAGTGACGACAGCTTCGCGTTGCGGGTCGTTTAAGGTGTCGATATCAATGGGCATACTGCGTGCTCCTTGTGCATGATTTCTTGTTGGTTTATGTGCGGTCGTGTGTATTCGCGATTGCTTCGCGTGATTTCTTCGGCCTCGTATTGTAGCGCGGCGCGGGGCTTGCGGGATGGGTCGCGGGCAATAAAACGGTGTATTACACCTCATCCACAAATGCGCAAAAGGCGGCCTACAGATTGTCGATTCCGGGGATGGGCGCCTGCCTTCGCCACTACGATATACAAGGACACAGGTCAGCGTTTGAGACGCTTTTTAGAGTTTGGCAGCAAGACTAGATCAAACGAGAGGACACGCTATGAAACCAGTGCCACGCGTTGACGAAAAGGCATT
>CAJTML010000025.1 GCA_910577495.1 uncultured Eggerthellaceae bacterium | reverse complement strand
CATGGCGAGTGGCCGATCCTTCCGCTGGGGCTCTTCCTGGCGGCGGTTGGTGTGGTCACCATGATTGTGGGCGCGGTGTTGCTGCAGATGGTGGTGGTGACCATCGGCATTTTTGTGGGGTATCTGGGAACTGGTATGGTGCTCTCGCCAGCGCAGTCGGCGGGCCTCAAACGCTTGCCGAACCACTTGAATGCCGACGGGGTCTCGCTCATGACCAGCTCGGTGCAGCTTGCTTCGTGTGTGGGGCCGGCAGCTTATATCGGCGTCATGAGCGCGTTGCAGGACTCGTTTTTGGCGGGTGGCGTTGCTGATCAAGCGGCAGCTTCGTACGGCTTTGCGGGTGCAATGGCGGCGGCGCTGGTGATTGTCGTGATTGGGCTTGTGTGTGCCTGGCGATACGCGCGTCGCATGCGCACCTATGTGGTCGTTGAGCAGGCTGAATAAGCATAGCAAGGCGAAGCAGGCGAAAGGGAGTGTGAGGTACATGGACGCAAAAACCGCACATGAGATAGAGCAGCTGCACAAGCTGATCGCGGATTGTCCGCCGCAAGGTATGGTGTTTTTCGGCGGCGCGGGTGTCTCAACCGAAAGTGGTATCCCGGATTTTCGCAGCACGTCAGGTCTGTTCAATAGTCGCTACCCGTATCCGCCCGAAGAGATTGTGTCGCACCACTTCTTCAATGAGAACCCGCAAGCGTTCTATGAGTTCTACTTCGACCGCATGATTGCCCCTGACGCCCGCCCTAACGCAGCGCACATAGCGCTTGCAAACCTTGAGGCCGAGGGGAAGTGCCGCGCGGTTATCACGCAAAACATCGACGGACTCCACCAGGCGGCGGGCAGCAAAAACGTCCTCGAGCTGCACGGAAGTGTGCATCGAAATCATTGCATGAACTGCGGGCACACCTTCGCCCTTGATGAGATGATTGCGCGCCACCAGGCAAGTACAGACGGGGTTCCGCGTTGTGATTGCGGCGGGATTATAAAGCCTGACGTGGTGCTTTATGATGAGCCGCTGGATGAGGCCGTGATGGAGCAGGCGCTTGAAGCGCTTGAGCAGGCCTCCCTTTTGGTGGTAGGGGGCACGTCGCTGGTGGTCTATCCGGCGGCGGGCATGCTGCGCGCATTTCGCGGGTCTCATCTGGCTGTGGTTAACCTGAGCCCCACGTCCGTGGATTCGCAAGCCGATCTCTGTATTTCCGCAAAAGTTGGCGAAGTTTTCAGCAAGCTTTCTTGACACTGTATATATCTGTGTATATAGTGTATATAAAGGGTATATACACTTAGCACGTGCGCCGAAAGGACGCTTTCGGTAGCAGGTGCAACATCCGCGCATGTCGCGGCAAGAACGGATAAACCAAGTGGACATTATCATTCAAAACTCAAGCAATAAGCCCATCTACGAGCAGATTGGCGCTCAGATCAAAGACGCCATTTTGTCGGGCGAGCTCACCGAAGGACAACCGCTTCCTTCAATTCGCGCTTTGGCGAATGACCTGCGCGTCAGCGTCATTACCACCAAACGCGCCTATACGGATTTGGAAGCAGCGGGTTTTTTGGAGACCGTGCAAGGGAAGGGCACCTTTGTTGCTGGTGGTAACAAAGACCTCATACGCGAAGACCGACTTCGCACGATTGAAGAGCATCTGCAAGTTGCCATTGAGCAGGGGTTCGCCCTTGGTCTTGATGGCGAAGAGTTGGTTGCCATGTTACAGGCATTGTTTGAGAGCGAATAGGAGAGCAGTATGGAAAACCTCATTTGCGCTGAGCGACTGAGCAAAACATATCCTGATTTTGAGTTGAAAGATATTTCGTTTTCGGTTGAGCCGGGCATGGTCGTGGGTCTGGTTGGCTCAAACGGCGCCGGTAAAACGACCACGCTTAAGCTGATACTGGGTTTGATTGAGGCTGATGGCGGCAGTGTTTCGGTGCTGGGAGAGCCCGTGGATGAGACGGTTGGTCGCCAGCTCAAAGATAATATCGGTGTGGTGTTCGACAGCTGTCCTTTTCCGGCAAATGTGCGCGTGCAAGACGTGGCAACGCTTGGCAAGGTGGCGTACCCCACCTGGGATCAGGCTTATTTCGCACAGCTCTGCGCGCAGTTTAGTCTGGCTGACAAGAAAAAGGTGAGCGAGCTTTCGCGTGGTATGGGCATGAAGTTGTCGCTGGCCTTCGCCCTGGCGCATCACCCGCAGTTGCTCATTTTGGATGAGCCGACCGCTGGCCTTGATCCGATGGCGCGCGAGGATCTGCTTGAGATGCTGCGCGCGTATATGCAGGACCAAACGCGGGCAATTCTCATGTCGTCGCATATTACGACCGACCTGGATAAGTTGGCTGATCAGGTTGTTTGCATTGACGAGGGCAGGATCATTTTCAATGTGTCGCAAGACGAAATCGGCGACATGGCGGGTGTAGCGCATCTGCGCGCGTCTGAGGTGGACGACGTGGTGGCGTGGCTTGAAGCGCGCCCGTCCGCTTCGCCCGTCTCAGTGCTCAAGCAAGGATATGAAACGCTGGTGTTGGTGCCGGATAGATTTGCCTTTAGCGAAGCATTTCCGCAGGTAGCTGTGGAGCGTACCACGATTGAAGACTACATGACATTGGTGTTGAAAGGTGGCGCCCGATGAAAACGATGATTTACTCGGATCTTCTGACGATTCGTTCAGCCATATTGCAGCTGTTGGTTATCGCGATGGTGATTGGTGGCTTTCTGGCAATTCCTATGGGCAACGTGGCCACCGGCGTTGTGATGGTTGTCGTCGTTGTGGTGCTGAGCGTGGTTATGAATCTGTGCGCCTATGACGACATCAATGATTGGCAGCGCTTTCGCCTCACGCTTCCAATCTCGCGTAGGCAAGTGGTGCTTGGTCGCTATGCCAGCGTGCTGGTTCTCACGCTCGGCGCTGTTGTCGTGGGGATCATTGTTGGTCTGGTGTTGCAATTTGTGCTTGGCGATGTCTTGCATATGGGCGAATTCGCTCAACCATTTGGCGAGGCGGCGTTTATGATTGCAACCTCGGCGGTGTTGGGAAGCTGTGTGTGCATGCTGGTTGCTGCCGTGTCGCTGCCCTTCATTATGCGCTTTGGCGTGACGAAGGCGACGCGCTTTATCATGCTTGCGATGGCGTTGCTGATGGCATCTTCCATTCAGCTGTTGGATAACGTTGATTTTGGCAGCGGCATGTTTGCTGATGTATTGGCGAATCTCTCATCTGGAGGTATTGGCGAAATTGCGGGTCTTGTCGGCGTGCTCGTGCTGGTGTGTCTGGCGCTCTATGCCGTAAGCTCGCTGATTGCTGTGCGTCTGTATGCGAGTCGCCAGTTCTAAGGAGCGCCCGCACGCCGCGGGCGAAGGCGCCAGGCTCGGGCAATCCTGAGCTCGCACGAACGTGCCATAAGGGCACGTTCGGCTCGTGCGGAATCTCGCGTGGCGCCCCCGCCCACGCCGCTGCCCTGCAGGCAAAGCAGCCTTAATCTAAGCGTTTTGGACGCTCAGGTATGGTTTTGTGCAGGCGTGCTTTTGACGGAGTCTGACCTGGGGTTTTCGAGATTCGGGTTACGATGGATTGGCTGTGATGGCTAAAAAAGACGCGAGCGCTGCACAAACCCATCCTATTTGACCGCAAACTGAGGGCGAAGACACCCAGCTGGGGCAGGGCGCACGCACCGGGATGCCCAGCGAGGCTTTACTGGGTGCTTTTGTGGCGCAATATGGGTTTTCGCCCCGAGAGCGAGAAATTTTCGAATACCTCTTGCGGGGTCGCACGCTGCCGGCCATCGCCAACGACGCGCACCTGTCGTATAACACGGTGAAAACGCACGTCAGCCACATCTAGCAAAAGATGGGCGTGCATACCCGCGATGAGATGATTGATGTGGCTGAGAATTGGTTTAGTGAACGAATGAAGTAATGAACGTGATCAGGCCTAAGATGATGCCGGGAATATTCGCCACAATAATTGGCCAGTCCTTTTTGGGCTTGAGGAATCCGTAGAGCGTCCACATCGTGCAGTTGAAAAATGCGCACAGCGGCTGCCACGGGGTGCCGGGGTGGCCGTCCAGGTTGTTTGCAATTTGGGTGATGTAGCTTACGTACATGATGACAGAGAGTGCTGAAGCAATGCGACCGATGATGGCCACAACGTCGCGCTCGGCTTTTGGTTGCGTGTTGGTGTTCTTTGAGCTATGAGTTGTCGTTGCTGGTGTGCTCATACGGCCTTCTTTCGTTTTTGTGTATCGTCCTTTAGTGTAGAAGTGCCTTGGCAAGATGGGGCGAAAAAGTCCATCTGAAAACTTCTTTTTACATCCTCGTATGATGCTTGTTACGTCGCGCTCGTGTCCGCTTGCGGCCGCCAATATGGCCAAAAGCGCAGGTGATCGGTATACTAACCTACCATGATGCAGCACGAAGATTCCCATATGCAACCAAAGAACACCCCGCACGCCTCGTTTGTTTCAGGGCTTGTGGTGCTGGGTGGACTGGCGCTTATTATGCTTGTTTGCGTTGTCGGTTTTGGAAGTGCCACCCAGCTGCCGCTGGTATTTGGATACGCACTGGCAGGTCTGGTGGCGTTCAAGACAGGTTACTCGTGGGAGCAAATTCTTGAGGCCATGGTGCGCGGCATAAGCGATGCGCTGGAAGCCATTTTGATTCTGCTTTGTATTGGCATGCTCATTGGGGTGTGGATTGAATCGGGCACCGTGCCCACCATGATCTATTACGGCTTACAGGTGGTTTCACCTGCGATGTTCTTGCCGGTGGTGTTTGTGGTGACCACCTTGGTTGGGGTGGTGCTGGGCTCGTGGGGTGCCGCGGGAACCATTGGGCTTGCGTTCATTGGCATGGCGCCAGCGCTGGGGATCTCGCTTCCCATGACGGCAGGTGCCATTGTGGGGGCGGCTTATGTGAGCGAGATTATCTCGCCGCTAGTGGATGGACCGAATCTCATGGCGGCGGTTTCGAAAACCAACATCTTCGCCGTCTGTGTGCGCTTTATGCCGCTTGCGCTTGTGACCTGCGCAATTGCGGTTATGCTCTATTTTGTGCTCGGTCTGGCATTTGTTGATGTTACATCTGCGGCAGGGGGCGAAGTTAGTGGCGAAGTTTCTAGCACGACAGCACTTCTTGAAACGCTTGAGGCTCACTTCGCCTTAGGACCCGCCACGTTGCTTCCGCTTGCGGTTATGCTCGTGTGCATGTTTTTCCGCATGCCGGCACTACCAGCGTTTATGGTGGCAATTGTGTTGGGCATGATTGAAGCGGTTGTGCTGCAAGGTTGCAGCGTGACTGAGGTGCTCTCAGCTGCGCATCTTGGCGCGCAGGGTCAGACGGGGCTGCCTGAGCTGGACGCGCTGCTGTCAACGGGTGGCATGGCTACCATGATGGATACGGTGTCCATTGTGGTGTTGGTCATGGCATTTAGCGGTATTGTGCAGTACCTCCATCTGATTGATGAGGTCATCAAGCGGGTGGCTGCGCACTTAACCTCGTTTGCCAAGCTGGTGGGCGCGACGGTTGCGTCGGGTGCGCTGCTGAACACGCTTTTGCCTGATCAGTATCCGGCTATCACCTTGTCAACGCAGATGTATAGCGAAAAATTCAAGCAACTCAACACACCGGACACCGTGTGGGCAAACATCGTGAACTCAAGCGCTGGCATCACCTCGGTCTTGATTCCGTGGAACACGTGCGCGGTCTACATGGTAACCGTACTGGGCGTCAGCTGTGTCTCGTATGCGCCCTACGCATTTTTCTGCTACCTGTATCCGCTGCTGGTGCTGGTGGTTGGCGCGGTGTTTGGGCGAAAACTTGCGTGGTGGACAAAGTAGCCTTTTATGGGACACCCTACACATATTCTAGGGTTGGTTGCCGCATGCATGCGCTACACTGGTTGGAGACGCATGACGCACGTGTTTGGGCGTCAGCCGACGGCATAGCTTAAATAACCCTGCCACACCAGGAGAGACTCATGGCATATAACAGCAAAGCTAAACTCAAGACGCTCTATGTTCGCCGTATTTTGGAAGACGAGACCGATGCAGAGCATGGCTTGTCTATGCGTGAGCTCATTGATCGACTGGCAGCTTACGAGATTACCGCTGAGCGCAAAAGCGTGTATCGCGATATTCAAATCCTGCGTGAGTTCGGAGTGGACATTAAGACCTACCAGCGCAATCCCGTTGAGTATGCCATTGAGCGTAGGGACTTTACGCTCTCTGAGTTGATGCTGTTGGTGGATGCGGTAGAGTCGTGCAAGTCGTTGACGCGTCGCCAATCAAATGCACTCGTCTCCAATCTTAAGACGTTCGCATCTGACCATCAACGCGCGCAGCTTGATCGTCGCATTCATGTGCCGGGGCGTATTTCGTCGAAGAATGAAAGCGTGTTTGGTCACATTGATACGCTGCATGAGGCGCTTCGCCTGCATAAAAAGATTTCGTTCATGTATTACAAACATGACATGGACGGCACGCGCGTTCCAACGCATAACGGCGAGCCGCACGTGGTCACGCCGGTGGGAATCACCTACTCGGACGGTTTTTATTATCTGACCGCGTGGAACGATAATCATGAGGCCATGATTGAGTTTCGCATTGATCGCATGGATCACTTGCAGGTAGTTGATGAGAAAGCCACGCGCAATGACGAGATCACGCATCACACCTATGACGGGGACGAGTATGAGGTGTTTGGCCGCTTCAACGGTGAGCCGGTGACCGCAACGCTTCTGGTTGACGGGGATAACTTAGAGATTATTCTGGATCGTTTCGGTAGCAACGCCCAGATCATGAAGGTGGATGATCAAACGGCAAAAGCAGTGGTTAAGGTGCGAAAGTCCCAGCAGTTCTTCGGTTGGCTTGCGGGTATGGCGAATGCGGTACGCATTGAAGGACCGGCAAGTCTTAAGCAGGAGTATCGCCAGTACTTACAAGATCTGATTGATCAGGCGTAAGCGCATCGGGCGCACCGCTCTCAGGCGAGCCACTGTCAGGTGAACCACTGTCGGGCGCACCGATTTCGCCCGACGGCAACGTTAGCACGAGGTCTATCCAGGATACGATGTCTGAGTAGACCTCTTCTTTTCCGATCTCGTTGAGGATTTCGTGGCGCATGTGGCCGTAGAGTTTAGTGGTGACGCTCTCAACGCCAGCGTCGCGCATCTTGTTCGCCACGTGTTCAACCTGAAGACCGTTGGCGCCAACCGGGTCTTCGTCTCCGGCAATCATAAGAATCGGCAGGTCTTTCGGGATGTTTTCAAACGACGCTTTTTGCGCCGCACGATACGCGCCTTCGGTCAGGGCAATATAGATAGTTCCCGTGAATTTGAAGCCCGCCGCCTCGTCTTCAATAAAGGCCGCAACCGCGTGCGGGTCGCTTGAAATCCAGTCGAACGGTGTTTTGTGGTTCGGAATCTTAGACGAATACACGCCGTATGACGCATGGTGGATAAAGCTGCTGGTGGCATAGGGGCCTTTGAGCTTGACGAAGGCGCGCGCAATGAGATTGCCTGCTTTGGAGAGCAGCTTGTTGGGCATGGTGGTACCACAAACAATGGCACCGCTGAGTCCTTCGCCATACTTTGGAAGATAGCAACGCAGCACGAGTGAGCCGAACGAATGCCCAAACATGAGATAGGGAATGGGCGCATCAAAGCGCTGCGCAAGCGCGTCTTGCATAATGCGGCGCAGTTTGTGCGTGTCGTCTACCAGGTACGTTACGGGATCCTTGAGGGGAAGGATGCCGTAGCCTTGCTCCTGCGAGGCGCTTTTGCCGTGCCCGATTGCATCGTGACCAAAGACCAAAAATCCCAGGTTGGCTAAGTAGGTGGCGAAGTGGTCGTAGCGGGCAATATGTTCGCCCATGCCATGGATGAGCTGAATGGCTGCGCGGGGCTGTGTGCCGTGCGCGATGGCGTCGCTCACCCATACGCGTACTTGGATGGCAGTTGTTCTGTCAACCGAGGTAAATTCAAACTGTTCAATGGTTACGTGCGCCAATGCCCCTGCAGATCCTTTTGCGTTTCAAGATGCCACTAGGCTCATCATAGACCCGCTTCTCAAGAGCTGGCTGCGGCTGGCGCGCGTCTTCGCAGATTTGCTGGCAAACTGTGACGAATTTGATTACTTATGCCGCGAAAGCAACTTCGCCAAGGGTGTCGCCGAAGAACTCGGCGTATTCGGGATCAGATTTCCAGATGAAGAGGTGCTCTTCGTTTGATGAGACGGGGTAGAAGAAAGGCTGATTGGTGTTGATGACGCCTTCGAAAAGCTGCAAGAGATCATCTTGGGTGGTGCAGGCAACAAGATCAACCGAGGTCAGGCGAACGACAATGGGCGAATTCTCAACCCAGTCATTGCGGTCTGCATCCCAGAGACGGAGCATGTCTGCCAGTTCTTCAAGGGCAAGCGCTTTGCAGGTTTCCTCCGTCAGTTCGGTCAACGTGCTGCCAGCAAAAATCAGCTGGGGGGTGGGGGCGAAAAAGTTTGTCTCATACGTTTGTACCATGCGCTCCTAGCAATCTCTCAAGTTTTTTGTTGTTGGCAGCCATCTTAGAGCAAGAAAAGAGCGCAGCTGACCAACATATGGGACACCTAGAGATTTTTTTGCATCACATGAGCTAATTGGCTGCGACCGAGCGCAAAAAAGTGGCGCTTAGCGCTCCAGCAAATCTGCCAAGTCGGTCAGGTGGGCGCACACCACCGTTGGGTTTTGCGCAAGCAGCTCCTCTTCGCTAAACATACCCCAGGTTGCTGCGATGGTTTGGCATCCGGCGCCGCCACCGGCTTGCATGTCGTAGGGGCTATCGCCAATATAGAGCACCTGATCAGGGGAAAGTCCAAGCAGTTCACAACCATATACCACCGGTGCCGGATTGGGCTTGTGCAGCTCCGTGTCGTCAGAGCCAATGAGCACCTTGAAATAGGGCGAAAGCTCGGTGAGATCAACACCGTGTTGGGCCAGCGCATGACGTTTTGAGGTGACGATACCCATAGGCAACCCCAGCGCCGCAAAACGCTTCAGCGCATCAATGGTGCCGGGGAATGCCTTAATCTGCTGATCATGCACAGCTTCGTTGTGTTCGCGATAGATGCGCGTAAGCTCGGTGGCTGCTTCGCTATCACCGTCGGTAAAGGTGAGCATCTGGTCATACAGCGGCGTCCCCACTCCGCGCATGAGCGTCTCGTCAGCAAGATTGCGACCAAACACATCGTTTATGGTGTGGCGCATAGAGCACAAGATGATGTCGTGAGTATCTAAAAGCGTGCCGTCCAGGTCAAACAAAAGTCCAGCTAGATTGTCGGTTTGCAACGTGTTGTTCGCCATATCTTGGTTCATGATGCTCCTTGTGTGTGACGCGTGTGCGCGGTTAATTACTTGTTGCCTAAATGATAGCTACTAACACAATCATAACGCCATGCAAACGAATTCGTCATAAAACCCGCGTAAAGCTTTTCGGGCGGCGCGCGGGGACTACTATGGGGAAAGCTTGAGCCCGCAGAGGGCGAAATATTGACCATTGCTGTAGGAAGGATTTGTTATGGCCATTCTTTCAAACCCGTTTGTTATGGAAGTCCCGCGCAAGCTGACTGACGAAGAATTAGTAAACGCGATTCGCCAAGATCTCGTTGGTGAACTTGAAGCAATTCACGAATACGACGCGCATGTACAGGCCACCGACAACAAAGACGCTATCAAGGTGCTCTCTGACATTCGCGATGAAGAGCGCGAGCACATGGGTGAGCTTCTGGAGCTTTTGGAGCGCTTGGCGCCTGATGAGAAGGCACTGCATGACGAAGGCCGTGGCGAAGTTCGCGAGATGTTAGACAAAAAGAAAAAGTAACCAGAAGAAGTAATCATCATGGATGCAGAAGCTATTTATTTGGCAGGTGGATGTTTTTGGGGTACTGAGGTGTTTATGCAGCAGCTGCCTGGTGTGGTTGACACAGAGGTTGGGTTTGCGAACTCACGCATCCCAGACCCCACCTACGAGCAGGTTTGCACTGGTCAGACGCATGCGGCTGAGGCGGTGTGCGTGCAGTATGACCCCGCGAAGATCTCTTTGCGCCTGCTGCTGGAGGCGTATTTCACCACCATTGATCCGTTTACGCTCAACCGGCAAGGAAACGATTGTGGTACCCAGTATAGAACGGGCATCTATTGGACAAACCCCGCCGATGAGCCAATAATAGCTTCTGCAATCCTGAGTCTTGAGCGCACGTTGCAGCATCGCGTGCGCATTGAAGTACTGCCGCTTGAGAATTTCTATCCGGCGGAGGATTATCACCAAGATTACCTGCTCAACAACCCAGGTGGTTACTGCCATGTTGACTTGGCGGGGGCTCAGGCGTTTGTGGATGAGCATGCCACCGACTTCGAGATCTTGTCGCACGGATATACTAAGCCAAGCAGGGAAGTTTTAAAGCATGCGCTGGGCGAAGATGCGTTTGCGGTCACACAATGCTCCGCTACTGATAGGCCCTTTAGTCACCCCTACGATGAGCTTTTCGACGAAGGCATCTACGTTGATGTGGTCAGCGGAGAGCCGCTCTTTTCTTCGCGCGACAAATACGACGCGGGGTGTGGCTGGCCGGCGTTTACGCAGCCCATTGCGCCGTCGGTGATTGACGAGGAGATGGATACCTCCATATTGGGTAGACCGCGTGTTGAGGTGCGCAGCACCGCAGGTCAGAGCCACTTAGGGCACGTCTTTAGCGATGGCCCGGAGTCACGAGGTGGTCAGCGTTATTGCATTAACGGCTCGGCGCTGCGCTTTATTCCCGTCGCCGAGATGCAAACGCAGGGATATGGATACTTGCTTGATCAGTGCTGCTAGCACCTGGCTTGCAAAAGTTGCGCATGCAGTCAGCAACACTACGAGCAAATAACACCAGCAAACAACACTAGCAAATAACATTTTGCTGATTGCCGTCAAGCCACGCATAGAGGTTGTCGAAGACGATTTCTGCGCGCTGCTCCATGGATTCTTGTGTGTAAAAGCCCAGGTGAGGCGTTACGATGCAGTTCGGTGCATGCAAGAGGGGATTGTCGGCGGGAAGTGGCGGTTCGGTTGTGAAGACGTCGCACGCTGCACCTGCAATTTCGCCCTGGCAAAGCGCGTGTGCAAGCGCTGCTTCGTCAACGACTGGACCTCGCGCTGTGTTGATCAAGTACGCGGTATTTTTCATGGTGGCCAGCGCTTCTTCGCCAATCAGACCACGCGTTTCGGGGGTAAGCGGACAGTGAATGGTGACAATGTCGCTTTCGCGCAACAATGTCTCCAGGTCAACTTGGGCATCAATTGCAGGAGTGCTTACCGCTGAGCGATTATACGCAAGCGTCTTGCAGCCAAATGCGTGTGCTAGTTCGGCGACGCGCTTGCCAATGGCGCCCGCGCCGATGATACCCACGGTTTTATTCGCAAGGAGGTTGGCGGAAAGCCCTGCTTTGGTCTGGCCATCTCGGCAGCGCGTTTGAGCTTGTGGCACGCTGCGCAGAAGGCCAATCATGAACCCGATGGTGAGCTCAGCCACCGCTTCGGTGGCATACCCAGAGGCGTTTGAGACTGCAATGTTTCGGGCTTTGGCGGTCTCAACGGGAATGTGATCTACGCCCGTGAAAGCGACGTCAATAAAGGCCAGGTTGGGAGCTTGTTCAACCGCGCTTTGTGCCAGTGGCATGTTGGCCACGATGAGTGCCTCGGCGTTGCCGATGGCGGCAAGCTGCTTTGTGGGATCCTCGGTGCGTTCGTGGATGGTGAGCGTGTGGCCCAGCTTCGCCAATTTTTCTTGTTGTTGAGAGATAAACGCGTTCGATACGCCAAGGTTTTCGAGCAGTGCGATTTCCATTGGTGGCCTTTCTCGGGAACATGAGAATGTAAAGATTCGCTGATCACCAAAGTATAAAGCGACATGCTTTTGCGCAACGCGAGAAAACGACGGACGTGTGGTGGCGACCAGAAACAGGCTGCGCGTACGAGGGAGTATATCTGCAGCCTGCTTCCGGTTGGCGCCTGATTGCTACGGCTCAACGTGGAGGTGCACGAACGCCGCTTCGGGTGATACGTCGCCTTGGTCATTCACGGAGCGAACGTAAAGCGTATAATCACCTGGCTGTTCAGGGACATATTCAAATGCCCAAGAAACGTTTTGGTAGTCGTTGGTATGAGGGGTTTCGTAAGTTGTCCAGTGTTCACCTTTGTCTAATGAGAACTGGATGGCAGAAATTGCGTGGCCGAAGTCATAGGCGCTGCCCTCAAAACGAACCGGAATACCAACATGTCCTTCAGTACGTGGAATCACACTAACCTCCCTCCGACGAAGAGCATTCTAAAGTGTGACCCTAGGTAAGAGGCAAGTACCTTTTTGAGAATTTTTGCTTCATCTCCGCGGGTTCTGGGTTTTTGGTCGGCTTGGGCGAGGGTGCCAGGCTCGGGCAGTGACAGGTGCGGCGCGGCGCGGGCGAAGGTGCCAGGCTCGGGCAGTCCTGGGCTCGCACGAACGTGCCATAAGGGCACGTTCGGCTCGTGCGGAATCTCGCGTGGCACCCCCGCCCGAGCCGCTGTCAACCGAAACGTCCCCGAAGCCCACTCAAAACTTGCGTACCGACCGATCAAAAACGCAAAAACGCTCTTCGGCGTTAATATATGAGAGTTTTCCGAGGAATTAGAGGTGATCAGGGTTGCAAGAAGAAGACCGTCGCCTCAGTCTTGTTGTTCGCTTTGGCGAACCAAGCTTCTGATCAGGCATTATTGTTGCACTGTAAATCACTGCAACAAAGCACCTCAGTCTAACCTGCAGCAATCTTCGGAAAACTCCAAAGTTTTATTGAAAATCGGGCTTGGAGCGTTTTCGTGGGGTAGTGCACTGGAGCTGTTGTACGGGATGGGTTCGCCGAATGGGCGCGAGTTGACCAGATGGGATCACCGGACGCGCTAGGCTGCCAAACGTACGGGATCGCCGAACGTGCGGATACGCTAGTAGTTTGGATGGGCTTGCTGCGCGGGCGCGCTAGTCGCTCAACTCGCCGACGAGTGATTGTGGCATGAGCTCAGCCACGCGGGCTGCGTCCAAGCCACGACCAAAAAGCGACATCATCTTGGTGAGCGCCGCTTCGCACGTCATATCAAGACCGGTGATAACGCCAGCGTCTGCCAGGGCGTCTCCGGTTGCGTAGCGCTCTTGCTCAACGCCACCTGCGGGACATTGCGTGATGTTAACCAGGACTTTCCCGGATTTAACCGCATCAGCAATGGTGTCAGTAAACCACGAGGCGGTCGGGGCGTTGCCAGCGCCAAACGTGCGCAGCACAAAGCCTTGCATGCCCGGTGTTTCAAGCTGTCGCGCAAGCACTGCCTGGGTAAGGCCAGGGTATACCGAAATAATGCCAACCGTTTCAGACATGTCGGTTTGCAATGTGAGCGGTTTGTCTTGCTCCGCGCGACGCAAAAAGTCTTGGTGATAGGTGATATGCAAGTCCATGTCGGCCAAGGACGGATAGTTGAATGAGCGAAACGCGCCAAAGTCCGTTGAACTTTCCTTGGTGGAGCGACATCCACGCCACAGATGCCTGCCAAACGAGATGGCCACTTCTTGCACCATGGGCTGACCGGCGCGTAATCCCTGCTCAATGCGCTCGGCTGCAATTTGTAAGGCGGTGATGACGTTTTCGGTGCCGTCTTCGCGAATCTCGCCAATAGGGAGCTGGCTGCCGGTCAAGATCACCGGTTTGGCCAGCCCCTCAAGCATAAACGAAAGTGCGGACGCGGTATAGGCCATGGTGTCGGTGCCGTGGAGGATGACATAGCCGTCCACCTGGTCATAGTGTGCCGCAATAACCTCAGCAATGGTTTTCCAAAGCGCGGGGTTCATGTTCGATGAGTCAACGGGCGGGTTGAACTCATAGTGGGAAAGCTCAAAGCCAAGCCGTCCGATTTTCGGGACGTTTTGGATGAGGTGGTCGAACGTAAAAGGAACCAGCGCGCCGGTTTTGGCGTCTTCGATCATGCCAATGGTGCCCCCGGTATAGATGATCATGATGCGCGGTTTTGCTACGACGGAGGTGTTGCTTGACATGGGAGGCTCCTTTTACGCTGAGTGCCGCAATCGCTAGGTGAGAGCGGTTATACGAACAAGAACATGACCAGGAATGCAGCGGATGCTACCCACATCAGCGGCTTGACGTCGCGCGCTTTGCCGCGAGCAAGCATGAGCAGCACGTAAGCAATAAAACCAAGGCCAATGCCGTTGGTAATAGAATACGTGAACGGGATACCCACAATGATCAAGAATGCTGGAAATGAAACCTCAGCGTTATCCCACGCAATGGATCCAACCTCAGACATGATCAAAAAGCCGACAACCACCAGCGCGCCGCAGGTTGCTGCGCTGGACACCATACCAAAGATGGGCGCCATAAACGCGCAGATCACAAACAAGAGACCAACGACCATGTTGGAAAAGCCCGTGCGCGCGCCCGCTGCAACGCCTGATGCAGACTCCAAAAAGCACGTAACTGAACTTGCGCCGAACAGACCACCCAAGATTGCGCCGCCCGAGTCAACGGTCAGGATAGCTTTGATGTCTTGGACGTCGCCATTCTCATCAATGAAGTCGCCCTCTTTGGCGATGGCAACCGCGGTGCCCAAGGTGTCGAAAAAGTCACTCATGAGCAAGCTGAAGACAAACAGCAACAGCGCCGGCTCCAAGAACACATGCACGATTGCAGGCGTGCCTTCCACCATTTGAAATGGTGCGGCGAAGGCAGAAAAGTCCAGGCCAAGGCTCCATGACTGCGGCAGCGGCGTGACGCCTAGCGGAATGCCCACGACAACTGCCACAATGATTGAGATGAGCAAGGCTCCGGGGATGTTCATGAGCGTGAGAATGATGGCCGACAAAAGCGCCACGATAGCGACGATAGAAGAAGGCTCGGTCAGCACACCCAACGCAATCAAGGTTGAGTCATCCGACACGATAAGCCCTGCACCTTTCAGACCAATGAAAGTGATCAAAAGACCGATACCAATACCAATGGCTTGGCGCAGGTCAAGCGGGATGGCATCCATAACTGCTTTTCGCAAGCCACCCAGCACCAGACCCAAGATAACGATGCCTTCAAGCAAGACCACCGCCATGGCAACGCGCCAGTCAATGCCAAGCGACCCGCACATGCCATACGCAACAACTGTATTAATGCCCATGCCCGATGCCAGCGCAATAGGACGGTTGGCGAAAATGCCCATTGCAATGGTGGCAATGGCTGCACTGATACAGGTTGCGGTGAGCGCTGCCTCAAATGGCACGCCTGCATCGCTTAAGATTGCGGGATTGACCGCCACGATGTAGGCCATAGCCAAAAACGTCGTCAGACCGCCGATGACCTCAGTTCTATAGGAGGATCCGCGTTCTTTAATCTTGAAGAATTTCTCCATGCTTACCCCTTCGCTACTCCAATAACGACGAGTGACATCATAGCAGGTTGCAGGGGGAGCTTACGGCGCTTTTGCACAAAAGATGAAAAGGTGCAGTTGCCTTGTGGTTGACTTGTGCGTTGCGCCTATAATGACAGGTATGACACAGCAAACACACACCTCATCACAATTCAAATTTCATGTCCTGGCAAGCGGCTCTAAGGGAAACGCCGCCATAGTTGAACGCGTCGATAACGGGGCGAGCATTGCGGTTGACTGCGGCATTTGCAAGCGAGACTTTTTCGCCCGGTGCGAAGAGGTGGGATTTGACCCGCAACGCATACGCGCAATCCTCATCACCCACGAGCACTCCGACCACACCAAAGGGCTTGGCGTGGTACTGCGTGGACTGGCGAAGCAAGGCGTGCATCCGCTCTTGCTCACACATCCAGCGGTGGCGCGTGCTTCCTCAAAGATCGGCGAAGTACTCGACCAGGACTTATGCGACTATGTGCCCGTTGAGCCTGAGCGTATCTATGACGTTGCGGGGGTGTCGCTGCACGTGTTTGCGACGTCGCATGATGCGGCTACGTCGCTGGGCTTTCGTTTTATGTGCGGCGATGATGCGCTTGGCTATATCACCGACACTGGCGTGGTGTTGCCTGCGGCGCATAACGCACTTTTGGGTGTGCGCATTTTAGCGCTTGAGTCCAATCATGATCTGCGCATGCTTGAAGAGGGCGAATACCCCTACGATCTCAAGCAGCGCGTTCGCTCAAATCGGGGGCATCTCTCAAACGAGCAAGCAGCCGAGGAGCTGAAGCTGCTTGTGCACGCAGGCCTTGAGCAGGTGGTTGCCATGCATATTTCGCAAAACAACAACACCTACAGGCTTCCCAAAGAAACACTTGAACAGGCACTTGATCAGGCGGGACACTCAGCGCGTGTGGTGGTGGCGTATCAGGATCGACCCATCAGCGTGCAGTAGCCTTCGCGTGGCTTGGCTGCGGCTCCTTAGGTTTAAGCTTCGCTGAGCTTGGTTGGGTCTCCCTGGTAGTAGGCAACGGCTAGTTGCGTGCGGTTTGAAAGGTGCTTTTTCGCCAACACGGAACTGATGTGGTTGCGAATGGTTCCCTCTGACAAATAGAGTTCGGCGGCAATTTCGTGATTGTCTTTTCCTTGCGCGACCAGCCGTACGATGGCCAGTTCGCGTTTCGTGAGATCAGAGAGATAACTTTGAGTTGGGGTGGGGTTGGTTGTTGCGGCAGAGGTGGCGGGCGTTTGGTGCAAGTAGCGTTCGCGCACTTCGTCATAGGCAAAGCGCAAGCCGGCAATTTCGGAGGCTGTACGTATATCTCTAATGGCCAGCAAGACTGCAACGGTGCAGATGAGCGCGCTCAATACCACAAGCTGCGGTGATGCGATAGGGAGGAGTGCTACGCCAACAAGCGGCACTATCCAAGCAAGTCGAACAATCCATGAGCGTTGGTGGAGCGCCAGATACGTTACGAGCCCCAAAAACGCAATCCAGCTACCCAAGACAAACGGCAGCACGCATGCCGCAGCCAGGGCAACCACTCTGATGCTCGGGCGCGCAAGCCAGCAAACACACGCCAGTATGACTGCGAGCAAAAATGCAACGATGCCGGTGTGCGGGGTGGCGAAAAACACAACCAGTACCGTACACAGCAAGAGCACTATTATTTCGTCAAGTAAGGTATTCATACCTGCATTATAGCGAGCATATCCCAGGTCAGAGGGCGCAACAGTGAATCAATGACAAATGTCATATGTCCGAATTGGCGCTCATTTGTCACAATGACGCCAGTACCTGCGATATACAACATAAAGGAGCGCGCGATGGAAGATGTGGTGTGGGTTAAAAACTTAGTGAAGCGCTATGACGAGGTAGTGGCGCTGGATCACTTCTCGCTTGAAATTGCATCGGGTGAGATCTTTGGATTGCTCGGACCAAACGGCAGTGGCAAGACCACCGCCATCAACTGCATCTTGCAGCTTCTCACCTACGACAAAGGCGAGATCAAGCTCTTCGGTCAACCAATGACGCAAACCCGTTACGACCTGAAGCGACGCATTGGTGTGGTGCCGCAAAATATCGCGGTCTTTGAAGCGCTGACGGTTCGCGAAAACATCGACTACTTCTGCGGACTGTATGTAGATGATAAGCATGAACGCAAACGTCTGGTGGGCGAAGCCATTGAGTTTGTGGGACTTGAAGATTATGTTCGCGTGCGCCCCAAAAAGCTCTCAGGAGGCCTGCTTCGCCGCTTGAATATTGCGTGCGGAATTGCGCATCAGCCCGATCTTATCTTTTTTGATGAGCCGACGGTTGCGGTTGATCCGCAGTCGCGCGCGTCCATTTTGGAGGGTATCCAAAACATGAACGCGCGTGGCGCCACCGTGGTCTACACCAGCCATTACATGGAAGAAGTGGAGCAAATTTGTACGCGGATTATGATCATGGACAAGGGGCATACGCTGGCGTGCGGCACCAATGAAGAGCTCAAAGCGCTGGTGCATGCAGGCGAAAAAATCACCATTGAGGCAAAGGTAACGCCTGCAGCACTTATGCGTATCCAAGCGCTGCCGCATGTGCTCTCGGCAGGTCTTGTTGATGATCGCTTAGAGGTGACCTGCGAAAACGCCGAGCACAACGTGGCGGATGTGTTGGCTGAGCTGACGAGGGCGAAGATTCGTCCCGGGCGCATTTGGGCGGAACCGCCAACGCTGCAAGATGTCTTTCTGGAAATCACCGGCCGCGAATTGCGCGACTAGCAAAGCGGGTGGTGTGCATGCTTACGACTATTCGCTACGCGCTGATCAATCTGGTAAAAACGCCAGCCATCTTAGTGTGGACGCTGTTGTTCCCCCTCATTTTGTCGTCGGTGTTTATGCTCATGTTTTCTTCTATTGATGAGCTGGCAAGCCAACAGACGGTGCCGATTGTGGTAGTGACGCCTGATGACGATGAGGCAGGTCAGACGTTTCAAGCGTTTCTGGATCAGCTGGAGGATGTGAATGCACAGGAGGGTGGGGTGCCGCTTTTCGCCATCACCTATGCCGAGAGCCAAGATAAGGCGCAGGCATTGGTAGTGGGCAGCTTGCAGGCCGAGCAGCCGTATGCGGGTTATGTAATGCTGCAAGATGGCCTACCGCGCGTCTTTGTTGCAGATGATCAGTCATCATCGGGAAATGCGACGGTGTCGGCATCGGTTCTGGTGCTGGTTATGGATACCTATTGCGCGCGTTTGGCACTGGTGAGCGATTTGCTTGCGGATAATCCGCTGTCGCTGGCTGACCCGGAAGTGGTGCAGAGTTTGAGCGAGCAGGCGCTGGTGACACAGCAGGTGCAGCTCACGCAGCATCAACCCCAAGAAACAGTGCGGTTTTACTTCGCCTTGTTGGGTATGGCGGCACTGTTTGGTGGCTCGGTTGGGCTGACCGCGGTGCAGTCGCTTCGCCCCAACACTTCCAGTTTGGGTGCGCGCAGATCGGTGGGTGCGCTATCGTATGCGAAAAGCGTTGCAGGGACTATTCTTGCGTGTTGGATTATGTGTTTTGCCTGCTTGGCAATCACGTTTGCCTATATGCGCTTTGTGGTGAACTTGGATTTTGGTGGCAGGGATATAGCGGCGCTTATGGTGCTGGCAACCGCTTCGCTTTTGGCTACCGCGCTGGGATGTGCGGTGTCCGCGATCCCCAAACTTCCTGAGAGTGCGAAATCGGGCATTTTGACCGGCATTGTGTGTTTTGCGTCGCTGTTTGCAGGGCTTTATGGCGAACCGACCATGGAACTTGCAGACACTATTTCAAAGGCAGCCCCCGCGTTGGATTACATCAATCCTGCAACGCAGATTTCGCAAGCCTTCTACAGCATTATGTATTACGACTCCTTTGAGCCACTCATGTTGCACCTGGTGGTACTGGTGACCATGACGGTCGTTTTCTTTGCGCTTTCTGTTCAAGCCTTAAGGAGGCAGCGCTATGCAAGTCTTTAAGTGTGCGCTGGAAGTTATTCTTCGCAATAAAGTTTTTCCGCTCGTCTACATTGTGGGATTGAGCTTTATGGGGCTGTTTATGTCCTGGAGTTTTGACTTTGAGTCTACCGGGGGCACCTTTGAGCTTGCGCAGGCAACGTATGCGGTGATTGACCGCGACCAAAGTGAGCTTTCAGCAGGCATTATAGAAGCGCTTGAAACGTCAGGGGAGCGCGTTGAACTTGCGGATGATAAACGCACGCTTCAGGATGCAGTGGCGAAGGGCGAAGTGAACTATCTGCTGGTTATTCCTGAGGGCTATCAGGTGGCGTTTGAGCAGGCGGTGGCTGAAGGGCATGCGCTTCCCGTTATGGATGCAACATACAGTTTTAGTTCGCTTGGGGGCCACTTTGTGGATGAGCAGGTGCAAAACTACGTGAGCATCATGCAAACGCTCATGTTGGCATATCCCGATGCGACAGTTGCTTCGCTGACTGCGCAAGATTTGTCGATTGTTGCAGAGCAGGCGGACGCTTCCTATATTGAGCAAATTCGCAGCGTTTCTGAGATTGACCAGTTTACGTTTTTTCTGCAGTGGTCAACCTACACGCTGTTCGCCGGCATTGTGGTGTGCGTGGGGATGCTCTGTGCGACGTTTGCGCGCGTGGATGTCTGGCGAAGGAATTTAGTCTCGCCGCTTTCTTGGGTTTCGTACAGCGCGCAATTGGCGCTGGCCTGTTTGGTGTTTGCGCTGGTTGCCTGGGCGTGGACGTTGTTGTTGGCGACGGTGGCGTTTCCAGGTGCGGTTGCGCAGATGAGCGGTGCTGGTTTGGCGTGGTGTGCGGCGTCGTTGTTTGCCTATTGTTTGGTGCCGCTTGCTTGTGGGTATTTGCTTGGTCAGTTGGGTGCATCTGATATGTTTTGCAACGCGGTGGGCAACATCGTTGGTATGGTGTTGTCGTTTTTTGGGGGCGCATGGGTGCCACTTGAGATGATGGCGCCTGAGA
>CAJTML010000024.1 GCA_910577495.1 uncultured Eggerthellaceae bacterium | reverse complement strand
AGCTCAGTGCTGTCTGTCCGTCGTTTTGAATGAGCATGCGGTCAATAGTCAACGCTTCCAACTTCAGCGAGGCAAGCGAGCGGTTCTGAAATATTGCCTTGCAAATAGCCGCAGGTTGCGCGCCATTTTGTACCATCTCAAGCGCACAGGCAAACGCCTCATCGTTGGCATTTTGATACTGAAAGCACCCGGTATCGGTCACCAAGCCGGTATAGCAACACGTCGTAATATCACCGACGCGATCCACACCAAGCGCTTCGCACAACTGCCATATCAATACCGTTGTTGAGGCCGCATCGGGATCAACGTACACAAAGTCCGCCATCGTTGAATCAACCGCATGATGATCCACGGTAAAACGAACCTTTGCCTGGTCACAAAGCGCAACGGCAGCTCCAACTCGCTCACGCGTCGGCACGTCAACACCAACAAATGCGTCCACGTCACCCACAAAATCACCGGCGAACATGAGCTTATCGGCTCCGGGTAAAAAGCGAAGATCCGCCTCAATTGGCTCATCTTTTGCCAACACACACGTCACCTGTTTGCCCAGCTGTTCAAGCGCACAAGCAAGCGCAAGCTGCGAACCTAAACAGTCTCCGTCGGGACTGACGTGTCCGCAGATGACGAAGCTATCGTAGGCTTTAAGCTCTTGAGCGAGCGCATGTAACGTGGTGTTGGTTTGTGGTGTACAAGTCATAGGCGTAACTCTTCGGATTCTCACTTACTATTCTTGCTCTTCGGCACGCTCGTCGGCAAACTCATCAGCGTCAGCTGGAACATCGCTTTCAGTTGGAGCATCAACGCTGTTGCGCGCTGCGTCGCGCTCAAGCGCAGATGCAATACGCTCTGCCTGATCAACGCTCTTATCCAGCTGAAAACGCAACTCCGGTGCCACGCGCCAGGAAAGCTCTTTTGCCATAAGTGAGCGAATAGCGCCTGATGCCTTTTTAAATGCAGCCGCTACTTCGTCATAGCGCTCGGGCTCGGTGGTGTAGAACACGTTGCAGACGCTACGGTCATAACTCACCTCACACCCCGTAATAGTAACCAGCTCAAGGCGCGGATCTGAAATTTCGAACAACAAAATATGAGCAATAACCTCACGTGCATGCTCATTAACTTTACGATTTGCAGCACTCTGTTTCATAATCGGACTCCTAATCTAGAAGATATACCTGCGCAAACCTGCGCATAATCTCATAGTAATGAGAGCGCTACCAGGTATATCGAAAATGCGGAAATGGTAACCGCATAGTTTCCATTTCCGCACGTAACTGCTGCTTTGTAGGCGCGCTTATTCGGTGCGCTCTACCTCTTTAATCTGGTAACCTTCAATGGTGTCGCCAATCTTGAGGTCTTGGAACTTCTCAATGCCAATACCGCATTCGTAGCCCTGCTTGACCGACTTGACGTCATCTTTGAAGCGGCGAAGACTTGCCATAACACCTTCGAAGATAACCGTACCATCTCGAACGATGCGTACCTTGTCGTCACGGGTGATTTCGCCTTCAACCACATAACAACCTGCAATAGTGCCAACCTTGGGAACCTTGAAGGTTTCGCGAACCTCAGCAATACCGGTATCAACCTCAACGATGTCGGGTGAAAGCAGACCAACACGAGCTGCGTTGATATCCTCAATTGCCTGATAGATAACACGATACAGGCGAATGTCCACCTTCTCTTTTTCGGCCTGCTGGCGGGACTTGCCCGTCGGGCGCACGTTAAAGCCGATGATGATTGCATCAGATGCGGCAGCAAGCGTAACGTCGGTTTCGGTGATACCGCCAACTGCTGAGTGAACGATATTGATGCGAACCTCGGTCTGATCCATCTTGTCGAAGGCGTCGCGCAAAGCCTCAATTGAGCCTTGTACGTCAGCCTTAACGATGAGGTTAAGGTCAGTCTGTTTGCCCTCTTCAATACGGCTAAACAGCGCATCCAAGCTCATGTGTGACTTGGTCTCTTGCTCAGCCAGACGTGCACGAAGTGCGCGCTCCTCAGCAAGCTTGCGAGCATCGCGCTCGTCTTCGAAGACGCGGAACTCATCACCTGCGGTCGGCACAGAGTTCAAGCCCAAAATCTCAACCGGGTCAGACGGCTTTGCGTCATGTACGTGTTTGCCGTGCGGATCAATAAGCGCGCGAACGCGACCATATGAACTGCCTGCAACAACCACATCACCGGTGTTGAGCGTACCGCGATGCACCAAAACGGTTGCAACCGGGCCTCTGCCCTTATCAAGGTTTGCTTCAATAACAAAGCCTGAAGCCAAAGCATTGGGGTTCGCCTTAAGCTCAAGCACGTCAGCTTGCAGCAAAATAGTCTCCAGCAAGTCATCAATGTGGAGCTTCTTTTTCGCCGAAACCTCAACGAACATGTTCGTGCCACCCCACTCTTCGGGGATAACGCCATATTCGGTCAGCTCTTGGCGAACGCGATCCGGGTTTGCGCCAGGCTTGTCAATCTTGTTGACCGCAACCACGATCGGCACATTGGCGGCCTTTGCATGGTTGATAGCCTCAATGGTTTGCGGCATAACGCCGTCGTCAGCTGCAACTACCAAAACGATAACGTCGGTAACCTGAGCACCGCGCGCACGCATGGCAGTAAACGCCTCGTGACCAGGGGTGTCAATGAAGGTGATCTGGCGACCATCAATCTCAACAACCGATGCACCAATGTGCTGAGTAATGCCGCCAGCCTCAGATTCCACCACGCCGGTATGGCGAATAGCGTCCAACAGCGAGGTCTTGCCATGGTCAACGTGACCCATAACCGTGACAACTGGCGGACGCGGCAGCAGGTCTTCTTCGTTATCGTGATATACCACTGCGTATTCTTCTTCGGGGGATACCACGCGAACCTTACGACCCATATCGTCAGCGATAAGCTCAATCAGCTCATCGCTCATAGACTGGGTAAGCGTATGCATCTGTCCGAGCATAAACAAGCGCTTGATGACGTCGTTTGGCTGAACACCCAACAGCTCGGCAAACTTCGAAACCGTTGCACCTTGCGGTACTTCAACGACCGAATCATCAAGCACGAGCGTTGGATCAAGACCCTTCTCAATAGCCTCAGCCTCTAAGCGCTCACGCTGCTCAGCCTCACGCTTTTGCTTGCGCTTCTTGCGGCGGCCTTCGCCCTCAGAATTGTTGGCAGCAGCCTCAACAGCAGCACGTGCTTCGGCTAACACCTTATCGCGCTGCAGCTTCTCAGCCTGCACCGCCATCTGTGCGTAGCGATCCTCAGGCTCGTCGGTTTGCACTTCAAGCTCGGGCACGTATTGTTCAACGTGTCCCTTCTTGTGGTGCTTTTTACCCTGCTGATCAGCGCGTTTATTCTGCTTGTTATCCTTGGCGGGAGCTTCTTGCTTTTGCTGCTGAATGCGCGCTTGCTCCGCGTCAATTTGAGCCAACAGCGAATCAAAGTTCGCGCGACGTGCACCCGCGGCAGGCGCAGCCTTTTTCGGCGCGGCTGCAGGAGCAGGCGCGGCTGCAGCTTGCTTTTTGGAGCCGCGATTGCGCAGCGCTTCTTCAACCGCTTGCTTTTTGGCTACCTCTTTGGCCAGTGCTTCTTGACGAGCGCGTGCCTTCGCCTCTTCTTTTTCGCGTGCTACGCGCTCTTTTTCGCTCTCAATTTGGCTGGCTAAGCTCTCATAGGGCGAAGAGGGTTTCGGTGCAGGCTTGGCCGCCTCGTGGGTGTGCTCAGCTGGCTTTTCCTCGCGAGCCGAAGCTGCTTCACGACGAGCGCGCTCAGCCTCGCGGGCAGCACGTTCCTGCTCTACCGCCTCGCGACGAGCACGCTCTTCTTCAGCTTTGCGCGCTTCGGCTTCAGCCTGTTCAGCAGCAAGCTTGGCGGCCTCTTCGTCCTCAAGCTTGCCGGCGCGCTGCTTGATCTCAGGCTCAAGATTCTTGCGAATCTTATCAACATACGCATCGGCAAGCATGCTGGCGTGACTTTTTGCTGGGATCTTCATCTCATGCAGCTTGTCAAGCAGCTCCTTGCTGGACATATTAAATTCTTTTGCTAACTCATGTACACGCATGCTGGCCATACACTACACCTCTACTCTCTTACTTCACGCTCAAAAGACGCGACACAGGCGGCGATTCGCTCATAATCATCGCTGCCGAGCGTCGTTTTGAGCGCTCGGTCGAGCTTCTTCTTTTTCATAGCAGCAGCAAAACATGCTGACGAACACACATATGCACCACGACCTGCCGCTTTACCCGTTGGGTCAAAGCTAAGTTGACCATCGGGCGTGCGCACGATACGCATAAGCGTGGCCTTGTCAGTAGTCGTGCCACAGGAAATGCAGGTGCGCTGGCGCTTCGTATGTGCAGCGGGTGTCGTCATCATGATCTCTGCTCTTGTTTATTCCTCATCCAGGTATGCATGGACGCCACAATAACGGCTGTCCGGACGAGCGTGGTTGCGACAACGCACGCCATCTTCGCTCACGAAAACGCATACCTCTTCGTCATCCTCTTCAACTTCGTCAATCAGCACGTTGTTGGTGGGCACAAGCGTCTCTCCGGTAAAGCTGGCGCTTTTGATATCAATGTGCCAACCGGTCAAACGTGCTGCCAAACGAGCGTTTTGACCCTCTTTACCAATGGCCAGCGAAAGCTGATCATCAGGCACAACAACGGTTGCATAGTGGTTATCCTCGTCAATCATGACGCGGTTAACCTTCGCCGGAGACAGCGCATTTGCAACATAAACAGCCGGATCTTCTGCCCATTGAATCACGTCAACACGTTCATTGCGAAGCTCCTCAACCACCATGCGCACGCGGCTGCCCTTCGGTCCAACGCAGGCGCCAACCGGATCCAGGTTTGCCTCACGTGAAGACACCGCAATCTTTGAACGAGCACCAGGCTCACGAGCAATTGACTTAATCTAAACCATGCCGTCATAGATCTCAGGAACCTCAATCTCAAACAAACGGCGAATCAAATCAGGGTGCGTACGAGACACAACGATTGCCGGACGAGCCTGCTCACCGCGGGTCTTCGGCGCATCTGAATTCGGGTCACGCACGTCAATGATCAGCACCTTCAAGCGCTGGTTGTGGCGATAGTGCTCACCGGCCGGGCGCTCGTTGCGCTCACCGGGGTTGCGCTTTTGGTCGTAGTGCGGAAGCTCAGCCTCAACGCCATCGCGAATCTTGATGATGGTGAAGTCAGGCGTGCCCTGCAAAACCGTACCGGTCACCAAATCACCAACACGGTCAGAGAACTCCTCATAGATTGACTGACGACCAGCTTCGCGAACGATTGAAGCAATAACGCCCTTTGCATTTTGGGCAGCAATGCGGCTCACGTCGTTCGGCGTCACGTCGCGCTCTTCGAACTCCGACCATTCGCCCGTCTCTTCATCAGGCTCTCCAACCGGAACGAGCTCATAGACATAGATGCGACCCGTCTGACGATCAATGGTCACGCGCGCATCCCATTCAAGATCCAAAATGTGCTGATAGCTTTTTGCCAGAGATGCCTCGAGGCGCTCAATGAGATAAAACTCGTCAATTTTGCGCTCATGAGCAAGCGCCTGCAAAGCCTCGATCAATTCTGAAGTTGCCACGGTTTTGTTCCTTTCCTTACAAACTCACGTTTGAGTTTTTGTCTACGAGCTAAAATCCACAACGCCCTTTACCCGAGCGCGCTTAATGTTGTTAAAGGGAATCTGCACCAGTGCGTCGTCAACGGCAAGCACTACCACATCATCATCGGTGACTTCCTCAACCTTGCCCGTCCAATTGCTTCTCCCGTCAATAGGACCGGTGAGTTTCACTACCACCGTCTCACCAACTGCCTTGCGGAAGTGATCAATAGTGCGAAGCGGCCGATCAATACCCGGCGACGAAACCTCTAAGGTATACGCTCCCGGGAAAGGATCAAGCTTGTCCATAATGTCATTGATCCACACCTGCGACGACGCCAGTTCGTCAAAGCTCACGCCATGGTCGGTATCAATATAGACGCGAATCGTGGGAGACTTTTTGCCACCCACAACCTCTACCGTTACAATTTCGACGCCTTTTTCTTGAGCGGTGGGCTCAAGCGCTTGCAACAACTGCTTCTCTTTTTCGCTGAGCACGCGTGCTCCTTTCATGACGTATATGCTTGCTGCCAACGTATCTTGTGCTGTTTGGTAACGCGTGAGCTTTACCTCCCGGATGGCTCCAGGAGAAAAAGCGCCCTACAAACAAAGAAAGCGGGTAAAACCCACTTTCTCCAAACATCGAAAGTATGGTGTACACATAAAGCGTACTGCGTTGCCGAACATGTCTTATAAATTTATACCATATCGCTTCGCTTTTCGCCACCTTCTGTCGAGCCCTTATTGCAAGTTCTCCACAGACGGCGTGCTTGCGGCCAACTTCGCCTACACTTATGCAACATAAAGCGCACAACATCAAACAGTGGTACAGCTAAAGGAGCAGACTATGGGACTGTTTAATTTCACTCAAGGAAACTCAATTGACAACGGCGTTCAGATGTTTGAAGAAACGCCGGGCGCTGTTTTGGTTGACGTGCGCACACCCCAGGAATACAGCCAAGGCCATATTCCTGAGAGCGTCAACGTTCCCTTGCAAGACCTTGGTCGGATTGCGGATGTTGCACCCGACAAAGCAACCCCGCTGTTTGTCTATTGCCAAAGTGGCATGCGCAGCGCCCAAGCTACCAGCCTTTTGAAGCGTGCTGGATATGAGTCGGTCGAAAACATCGGCGGCATCATGTCATATAGCGGAAAGTTGGAGCGCGCATAGCAGAGCTACACGCATTCGATCCCACCCGCTACAGCAGACCATCATCTAGCTCCTCATCAAGCTTTTTGCGGTTTTCGATAGCTGCCTTAAAGCTTGCCGAAATAGCCACCATACCGATGGCGAAACCCATACCAGCAAACACAAAACCCATGGCAATGTCGCCAATCCACGCGACTTGACCAAGACCCACAATCTGAATCTCGGCAACAATTCTCATGCCTGCTGAAAGCACCCCGATTATGAGCGCGCACAGCAAACTCACCTGCACGACATAGTTCCAGGGCACATAGTCAACCTGCGCATAGCGATTACGTTCGGTTGTTATGCCGCTGCGCATGAACATCCCACACGGGATAAACGTACCTAAGACAAAAACAATCAAAAGCACCTTATCAAGCGGAAAGACTCGTTCGCCAAGTGCAGTAAAGATTGGGGTATCTGTGGTTGAAGCCACCTGCGTGAGCATCAGCCCATAATAGAGAGCCAGCGCTGTTCCCGCCAACAGTATCGTATACCCAATACGCATGATCCTATTCGACTCAGCCACCAGGCGTTCGTCCTTGGGTCCCATATAGGTCTCCCATTTCTTGATCAGGCTCATGTCTGTTCCTTTCGCAATTTCAAGGCGCACCCAACACGGTGGCGCGTAACCCCTATTCCCAAAATAGATCGTCGAGCGTTTTCCCAAGTGCTTTACACATGGCAAGGCACAGTTTGATAGTAGGGTTGTATTTGCCGGCTTCTATCAACCCGATGGTTTGGCGCGTTGCTCCCACACGTTCAGCAAGTTCAGCTTGCGAAAGCCCTGCCTCCATCCGCGCCATCTTGATACGCATGTTTTTCGTTCCGTCCATACGTTCCTGTTCTCTCAATATGAGCATGCAAAATATATCTTGCATTTGCAATATATATTTTGCATTTACGTTTGTCAATAGAATGTCGATACTCAGTCGAAGCCGATTCGGATCGTCGATTCTCGCCGTTTTGGTCAAATAGGCGTGGTTTAGTGCAGGGCGAACCCCCGACTCACCCGCCCGTGGAGACACCAGCCCTCTGATCTGGTGTTTTTCAAACTTGGCTTATATGTCCTTTGCGCAAGCGTCCTCCGTAAGCGCTCCTTTTGCACAAAACCAGCCCTATTTGTCCAAAACGCACCCCGCCTGTGTGCACCCCTCCGACACCCCTCCGGGGGGGGTGTGCCTACACGCACCAACTTCGCAAAATCTGAACGCATACAGCGAGGAAATGTGTGTTAGGCTCGCCTACTATAGGGTGTGTTGGGAGGCGCAATGAGTAACCTTGAGAGCCTGAACCAGGCAATCACCTATATCGAAGATCACCTGACAGCTGAAATTGACCAGCAGAAACTGGCGCAGATTGCAGGCTGCTCACAGTATCAACTTCAGCGCATGTTTCCCTATCTCACAGGGATTTCACTTACCGAGTATGTGCGCAGGCGTCGCATGACCATGGCAGCGCACGACCTGCAAACTACCGATCATAAGGTGATTGATATAGCTCAGCGCTACGGCTACGACTCGCCTACTGCTTTTAATCGCGCGTTTAAAAGCGTTGTAGGAGTCTCGCCGCGCCAAGCCAAGCTACAAGGATCAAAGCTTTCGCTCTACCCCCGCCTCGTATTCACTCTCTCAGTTAAAGGAGACACACCTATGAATTATAAGTTGGTAGAACAATCCGCCTTTCGCGTTGTTGGCATCCCTTCCAACAACGGTGCATGGAACATAGAAGATGCTGGCGAAAAAGCAACTGAGTACTGGACGTCACTTGGCACCCGTGTCCATGACATCATCAATCTCATGGATGGCAGTACACCAGAAGGACTTTTGGGCGCGCAGTTTTGCACTAATGGCGAATTCGATTGCTATATGGCTTGCGTAGCCACCAGCCAACCGTGTCCCGAAGGCATGGAAGAACGCATGGTTGAAGGTGGCACCTACGCCGTTTTTGAGTGCAAAGGCGCCATGCCCGACGCTATGACTACCCTGTGGCACCGCATCCTCGCCGAATGGTTGCCCGCGTCGGGGTATACTTGGGCAAACGGCACCGACGTTGAGCGATATCTGACACCCGAAATGACCTCGCCCGACAGCAAAAGCGAAGTCTGGCTGCCGGTCGTCAAAGCATCCAAATAAACAGAAGGGGGCACCGATGGCGTTTGACTACAAAAAGGAATACAAGGAGTTTTACCTCCCACCCAAAAAGCCAAGCATCGTAACGGTGCCTCCCATGAACTATATTGCCGTGCGTGGTAGCGGTGATCCCAATGCTGAAAACAGCCAGTACAAACAATCCATCAGCCTGCTCTATGGCATTGCGTTTACCATCAAAATGTCGAAAATGGGCGACCACCGCATTGACGGCTACTTTGATTTTGTCGTCCCTCCGCTTGAGGGCTTTTGGTGGCAAGACGGCGCACACGGCACCCTTGACTACACCCGCAAAGCTGACATGAACTTCATCTCCTGCATTCGCATGCCTGACTTTGTAACTCCTGATGACTTCGCGTGGGCAGTTGCTGAAGCAACCCGCAAAAAGCACGAGGACTTTTCCAAAGTTGAGTTTTTAGCCATGGATGAAGGGCTCTGCGTCCAATGCATGCATATCGGCCCTTATGACGACGAGCCAGCCACCATAGAACGCATGAAAGAATTTGCCGAAGCAGCAGGTTATGAGCAGGATTTCGCAGCCGGTAGGTACCACCACGAAATCTATCTCTCGGATCCGCGCCGCTGCGCCCCCGAGAAACTCAAAACGGTTATCCGCCACCCCATTACCCAACGTCACGCACAATAAACGCAAAAATCTTGGCGAAAGCACTTGCTCGTGACGCGACGTCGCGTTGTACAACAGCCATCAAGGAGGTGAAACCAATGGCTGATAACAACTTATATCAAACGGGCGAGCTGGCCGACGCATGTGGGACAACCGTGCGTACCGTGCAGTACTACGACAGCAAAGGCCTGCTTGCGCCTTCCGGTTATTCCGAGGGCGGGCGAAGGCTCTACACTGAAGCTGACGCAGAGCAGCTGCGCTTTATTTTGCTGCTCAAAACGTTGGGGCTTAGCCTCAACCAGATTAAAGGCGTTCTGGAAAGTCCGAATAGCACCACCGTACTCACGCTTTTGCTGGACGAACGCGCCGAGGAGATCTCACGCGAACTTGACGAGCAAACACACGCGCTGGGGATCCTCAACACCGCACGCGCCGACCTGGAACGCTTTGGCAAACTCATAGCAACGAACAAACCAGCCATGGTGACACGTATGATAGACGACAGAGCAAGACGAACCATGTGGATCAAAATGATCGCACTCGGAATTGTCATGGATACAGCGTGGATCAGCACGCTTATCCTTGGCATCATGACTGGCACCTGGTGGCCGTTTCCCCTTGCGCTTATTTTCGTTTTCGGCGTAGGTATGTGGCTCGTACTGAAATACAGCGCCCACTCAACCTATCTCTGTCCGGTGTGTGGCGCCGAATTTCGACCAAAAATTAGAGCTTTTTTGCTCTCGGGTCACACGCCCTATACGCGTCGATTGGTATGTCCGTGCTGCCACGAAAAAGACTGGTGTGTTGAGCGCTATCATGCCCTGCCCCTTAAAATAACACCTGGTGAATGCGTCCCGGGCACTTGTCACCACGCGTGCGAAGTCAAGGCAGGTGACACCCATGCAAACGCTTAAGTTAACGTTGGCGAAGCATCGCGTAATAACCTTTTGCATCATTACCTTTGTTCTGACCTGGGGATATTGGCTGTGTGTGGTCTACCCCTACGCGCTCCCCGCGCTTGCTACAGGAGAAAACCCCTTAGGGTCGCCTGTGGTCACGCTGGCAGTGGGCGGCGGCATGTTCTTTCCCGCCATTGGCACCGCACTCACCCGCCTCATCACGGGCGAAGGATTTCGCTCTGCATGGATCAAACCGAAGCAGTTCAAGCGCACATGGAAGTATTACGTCGCTGGTTGGTTTGGTCCGATTGCGCTCATTGCAGGTGGGGCTGCGGTGTACTTCATCCTCTTTCCTGCGACGTTCAATCCGTCGCTTTCAGGATTTACTGAGCTCATGCAAGCGCAACTGAGTGCCGCAGGACAACCCGTGCCACCTGAGTCGGAGCTTACCACCCTGGCGTATGTGCAGCTTGCACTCGTGTTCGTAGCTCCCGCGCTCAACGTGTTTACCTGTTTTGGCGAAGAGTGGGGCTGGCGCGGATACCTCTTGCCACACATGCTTGAGAAACGATCTATCACCTACACAATCGTTGTAAGTGGCATTATCTGGGGGCTTTGGCATGCACCCATAACGATCCTCGGACACAATTACGGCCTCGGATACCCTGGATGGCCTTTCGGAGGCATTTTCGCCATGTGCTGCTTTACGACTGTCATTGGGTGCTTTTTTAGCTGGATGACCTTACGCGCAAAGAGCTGTCTGCCTGCCGTGTTCGCCCATGGGGCACTCAATGGGTGCGCGAATGCACCGGTTATGTTTGCCACGGTGGCAAACCCTTTCATAGGGCCGGCGCCTACGGGTATTATCGGTGGCATTGGGTTTATTGTTGTTGCAGCGCTCTGTCTTTATTCGCTGCGCAAAACTATGCCTCATCCCGATGCGCTTCGCCCCATTCGCACATCTGATCAAGAATCGGAATAAGCGAGCGACCACGATCGGTCAGCGAATACTCTACCCGCGGTGGGATCTGAGGATACTCTTCGCGATGAACCAGTCCGTCAGCTTCCAATGCTTTCAAAGTTGTTGAGAGCGTCTTGAATGTGGCCGTTTTGAGGTAGCGTTGCAGTTCATTGAAGCGCACCACACCAAACCCTGCCAACGCATAGAGCACTGACAATTTGTATTTGCCCTGGATGAGCGACATCGTATAGTTAAAGCCCGTCTCATCCAGGCAACAATCTTCAATACATTTATCGTACATAATACTTTCCTTTTAGATAGTACATATCTTTTAAGTAAGTACTTGCATCTAAGCGTAGCACCGTTACGATTTATAGCATCAATTCATGCGATGTCAAACACTCTTTTGAAACGGAGGCTATGATGAAGGTATTTGTGGCAGGCGCCACGGGTCGAGTCGGTCAAGAATTAGTAGCAAGACTCATCCGCAATGGACATGAGGTGGTGGCTGCATCAAGGGGCGCTCAAGATGCCCACTGGCCAGACGGCGTTGAGGCGCTCGAATTCGATTTTCACGAGGACGTTAACCATATGGAGGATCAGCTGCGCGGCTGCGATGCAGCGTATTTCGTGGCAGGTTCACGCGGCAAAGATCTGCTCCAGGTAGATGCATTTGGCGCAGTCAAACTTATGCAGGCCGCACAAGCTGCAGGTACAGACCGCTTTATTATGCTGAGCTCCATCTTCTCGCAGCAACCTGAAAAATGGGCAGAAGAGCCATCGCTTGCACCCATCACCAATTACAACATTGCGAAGTTTTTCGCCGATGAATGGCTCACCGAGCTCTCGGATCTGAACTGGACAGTCGTCCAACCAAGCGTACTCAAAGAAGAGCCTGCAACGGGAAACATCGAGATCAATCCCGAACACGATGGTCAAAACCCCATCCCCGATGTGGCCGAAGTTTTGGCGAAAGTACTTGAGATGCCGAACACGTATCATCGTGTCATTATGATGCGCTCGGGAGCCACGCCCATTCACGAGGCACTCGCCGCAATCTAACGCAAGCGTCACTTGGCACGGGTATCAGCTAGTTTAGGAATCATTCCCCATTCGCAGAAAGGAAACCACTATGGCAACGAAAGATTTAGGCGTACACCCCTACCTCTACCCCATGCCCACCTACATGATTGGCACCTACAACGAAGACGATAGCGTTGACGTCATGATGATGGCCTGGGGTGGCATTTGCGCAATGGATATGGTTGCGCTCAACCTTGAATCCGAGCATAAGACCTGCGCAAACCTACGCGCACGCAAAGCATTCACGCTGGCAATTCCGGGCACCGATGCCCTTGAGCAGTCAGATTATCTTGGCATCGCATCAGGTAACAAGGTACCCGACAAGTTCGCCCGCACAGGCCTGCATGCCCACAAGTCAGAGCGCGTGGATGCGCCCATTGTTGACGAATACCCAGTCACCCTTGAATGTGAACTTATTGAAGAGCAAGATCAGCCGTACGGCCCGCGTTTTTTGGGCAAGATCGTCAACGTTATTGCTGACGAACGCGTGCTTGACGAAGACGGCAAAATTGACGTGGCGAAGATTGGTGCCTTCGCCTTTGACCAGATGCGCAACGATTACTATGCCATGGGCGAAAAAGCTGGCGAAGCATGGGTCTCGGGTCAGAAATATATGGACTAACTAATTCGTTCTCGTAAACCGCTCGGAGTGACCAAGACACCCTTGGTCACTCCGTTTTTTGTGCCACACGTTTTCCCAGTTCAAACGCTGCCTCTAGGTCTTTTGGAAACTGCGTCTCATGATGCTTGATCTTGTGCGCTTCGTTGAACTTATCCGCGTAATACTTGGAGTAATCATCAAACTGCAGCGTGTCGCAGCTATAGAGCGTCTCAGCGCTGCCCAACAGATTTCCCAGCATTTGCGCGTAGTCATCGAAACGCCTGCGATACCCCATCTGATCAAGCAGGAGCTCATTCACGTTCATGGACATGACCAGGCCAATATGCTTCTTTTTCTTGATTGGCTCAAACCCGTCATCAGAGTAATGCATGACCGGAAACATCAAGCGACAACACAGTGCCTGCGTCTCAGCCGTCAGACAGCTAAAGTAGATAGGCGATCCAATAATAATGCCGTCAGCGTCATAGCACGCTTCAAGCACCGGGCGCAGGTCATCGCGAACCGCGCAAAGTCCATTGGTGGTATTGCCCTTGCGCTTACAAGCCATGCACGCGTAGCAATCCTTCACATTCAAATCAAAGAGGCGAATACGCTCAACCTCTGCGCCTGCTTCACATGCACCACGCTCAGCCGCATCAAGCAACTGTGCGGTATTCATCGTCTTTCTGGGACCTGCATCAATTATCACTACACGCTGAGTCATGGGCGTACCACTTCCTTATTGCCGGCTTTTTCGCCAAACGTTTCGTAAAGCTCAATTGCTTCTTTTGTATAACGCACTACTATAATAGATGAATTGACCAACCGCGCAGTAAAGAGGATACCGTGAAGATCGCGTTTGTAATGGATGACCTCAGTGTTCACTCAAACGGAACCTCAGTGACCGCCCTGCGCTACGCAGATGCCATCCGATCTCTGGGACACGAGGTGCGCCTCGTAGGATTTGGCGCACATGGCAAAGACGCGTTTCCTGTTGCCGAAAACCACATCCCCGTTGTTTCGTATGTGTCCGACAAAGAGGGGTTTCACTTCGCCAAAC
Organism: uncultured Eggerthellaceae bacterium; assembly: GCA_910577495.1. Classification (GTDB taxonomy): domain Bacteria; phylum Actinomycetota; class Coriobacteriia; order Coriobacteriales; family Eggerthellaceae; genus Xiamenia. The sequence continues at coordinate 6,543 of CAJTML010000024.1, read as the reverse complement.
CAGATGAGGCAGCTCTTGATGCGGCGTTTGCGGACGTAGATGTAATCCACTTATTCTTGCCGTTTCAGCTGGAACGACATGCACTTGATTGGGCGAAGGCGCACGGCGTGCCCGTGACGGGCGCTTTTCACCTCATGCCCGAAAGCATTACCTATGGCGCCGACATTGGAGAAGCGCATCTCATCTGCGATCTCATTTATCAGCTCTGGAAAGACCGGCTCTACAACCACATTGAGCACATACACACGATCAGCCCGCTCATGAAACGCCTCTTGGAAGAGCATGGCTACACGTCTCAGATTCATGTGATTTCAAACGGCGTACCCGACGAATTTATTGCTGATGATGCGGCGTGCTTTGATGACGATCTCATTCACCTTGTCACTGTGGGCAGGCTTGCCCCCGAAAAGAACCAGATCGCCATCATAGAGGCGGTCAAAAAGTCGAAGTACGCAGACAGAATTCAGCTGCACGTGTGCGGCAGCGGGCCGATGCTCCAAAAGCTTCAAAGAGCTGCAGCAGGCCTTGTCCATGAGCCCCGCTTTGAGTACCTTGACGCGTCTACGCTCATAGCACTAGAGCAAAAATGCCCGCTCTATATTCACGCCTCGGTTGTGGACTCCGAAGCCATCAGCGTGGTTGAAGCGTTCGCCTGCGGATGCGTGCCCATTATTGGCGAAGCCCCCTTAAGCGCGCCTTCGGAGTTCGCGCTCTTAGACGAAAGCCTCTTCCCCGCAACTGACGCAGAGGCGCTGGCGGCACGCATTGACTGGTAGATCGAACACCCCGATGAGCTGGCGTATTGGCGCACACAATACATCAAGCAAGCAGAAGGGTTGCGCATTGAAGCTTGCGCGAAGCAGTTTGTCGAAATGGAGCAGTTGGCGTGACAGCCGAAAACGAACCAAACAAACGCGTACAGCAATTCGAACGCACCGCATAGCAGCTAGAAGCCGATACCGTCTAACTTCCCTCAATAAGCTCAATGAGTTGTTGCTTTTTGTGTATGTCAAGTTTTGCGTAAAGCTTTTTGGAGTGAGACCGCACCGTGTCCAAAGAAATAAAGAGTGCTTCGGCAGTTTGCGCTAGCGTATAGCCTTTAGCAAGACACAGCGCAACATCAAGCTCACGCTGAGTTAAATCATAGCGTTTCGCCAAAGCTTCAACCTTTCGAGCTACTCCATCATAAGAGCCATCCCCACCAGAATCCGTTTCTGACCGCCTGGATTTAACCATAGCACCTGCACCTGCCACAATAATAGTAATTATAATCAGTATAAATGCAGCGACAGCGGTCACGACAACGGCTAACTGGCTAGCCTGCGTGTCTGCCAAAGATGGAAAAACCATGAGCAGCAGCGACGATATCACGAGAGGCGGCTGCACAAATATTACAAGCATTGCCGTAAACGAAAACGCTTTTGGAAGTCGGTATTCGTAGATGATCACCGCAGACGCGGTCCAGCAGAAGAGCATAAGGCAATCTTGGGTTGCGCTGAGAAACACCGAGGCGAAAACAGGTTGGGTTGTAGCCAACGACGAATAGCAGATTAAACCACTTATGATGATAAGAGAGAAAAGCGGCCACAGCACCGACCAGCGCTGAGATTTCGCGAACCGTGTCCAGATAGCGTAGAGCACAAACACTCCAACCATGATGACAGGCCACAGCAAGCGGTAGGGCACCGAAGCACGCAAAGCCAAATCACCGGGAACTAAAATCTTGGTCATGAGACTTGAGAGCATACAGAGAAATAAAAGCACGATCAAAGACCAGGGAAGGTTTTTGAAATCTGCAGGCCTCAAAACTTCATCAGATACTAGCTTTCCTCCATAAAGCGACAAAGCCACATCCAGACAGTAATAAGAAATAATCGGCGCAACAACCGCTAGAACCATAAGCACCAACACTGGCGCGCTAGACATCGGTATAGAAATTGCGCCAAAAACCGCGAAAGCCAGCATAATCCCAAACACTGATTTCGATGGCGAAAGGGAGCACGTAAAGATTCCCCAAGCAACCAACAGAATCCCACTGCACGTACCATGGAGCGCAACAGCGCTGTATCGGCCTACTTCATCCCCTGAATAGAGAAACATCACAGCACCTATGCACATGCCCAAAGCCGCAAGTGCTGTCAGCACCTTCATGCCAGCTTGCCTATAAGATACACGTCTATCTACGACAATAATAAGCAGAAATGCTACAAGCTGCATAATTCGCGAGACAAAATCGACATTCGTATTATCAAGACCGATTGGGCTGCTAAATATTGTCCAAGCGCTTAATCGAAAGCACACAATACCCACGACAAGCAGTACAAGAACAGCAATTTTTTCCCTAGATTCACCAACCCGAAACGGGAGCGATTGACGAGTTTGGCAATATGGCACGATCCTCCCCCTTCTTAACAAAAAGACCTTACCTCACATCATAAAGATTGCATCACATTATTGATGTGATTTTATTCCCTTCGTTTTTTATGCCGTTTTAATGCGAGCTTCACGCCCTTCAAACAAGGCAAGATAACCACATCGGGCTGGCCGCAAAAGAGCCGCCCTGCACAAGGAGGAGGACATAATGGAAAAACGCAAGACCACCGTAAGCCGCCGTGGATTCGTTGGCTTAGCTGCAACATTGGGCACTGGTGCATTTGCTGGAAGCATTCTTAGCGGATGCTCACCACAAAACAATACCAGCACACCCACAGACAACAGCTCATCAGATGGAAGTACCAAATCAAGTGCATCAGATGATATCGTCCTTGCGACAACCAACCCTACGGATGAATCTTACGACACCTACACCACTGACTATGCAGCACTCTTTGAGCCGCTTACGCTCGGAAGCCTCACCCTGCGTAATCGTTTTGCGAAAAGCGCAGCAGGTTCAGACACGTTCCTTCCAGGAACAACGGAGCTTAACGACAATTTCTTGGACTACTATGAAAACTTCGCCAAAGGTGGCACGGCCATGATTTGGATCGAGGGCGATCCAACCAATCTTTACAACGTATCAGTTGAAGACCATAGCGTAAGCGGATTCCTGGCAGCCGACAACGCAGCTGAGCTCATCAAACCAATAGCAGACAGGATCCATGCAGCGGGCGGCTTTGTAGGACTTCAATTCTTCACCATGTCGTTTACCTGCAACGATCTCACAAAGGATGACATTGCATTTGTCAAAGAAAAAATTGTTGATTTGGCAAAAAAGCTTCATGATGGCGGATTTGATGCGTTTGAAATGAATGCCTCAGCCGCTCATTTCGGAAACAGCTTTTTATCGCGTGCCACCAACCTGCGCGATGATGAATATGGCGCCAGCAGTGTTGAAGATCGAACGCGTTTCCACACGGAACTCATCAAAGAAATCAAAGCAGCATGCGGCAATGATTTCGTCGTTCAATTCCTTATCAATGGTGTCGAAGAAAACGATCAGCCCATTGGCCAAAACGACAAAATGATAACCATCGAGGAAGCCATCGAAAACGCGCAGGCACTAGAAGCCGCAGGTGCTGACAGCTTCTACATCCGATCAAGTGTCCCGAAAATGCACATTGCACAATTCGCTCCTGACCTTGAATTTGCCGGCTACAACATGGAAGGCAACAACGCCCTTGGATCACGATTTAACTACGCAAAGCACTACGAGGGCATGGCCGAAGGTCGTTATTCCGGTTGTGCATTTAACCTCAAGATTGCGGCAGAGATCAAAAAGAACGTCAATGTTCCTGTTGGTTGCTCAGGATACATGGATCCGCGTACCGCTCCTGACCTTATGAATAACGCAGTAAAAGATGGTCTAATTGACTTCATGCTTATGACTCGCCCCCTCACCGTTGATCCTGAGATGCCCAACAAACTGCAAGAAGGTCGTCGTGACGAAGTTGCACCGTGCACGCGTTGCATGCATTGTCATGATCGCAGTAAAGGAGGTCGCGAGGTCTGCCGCGTAAACGCTGCAACACAACGCGCCTACACTGACGAGATGCCAGAGGGTTATGAGCTGCCCGCAGCCACTTCCTCAAAGAAGGTTGTTGTCGTGGGTGGTGGACCTGCAGGCATGGAGGCAGCACGCATTGCTGCGCTCAGGGGTCACGACGTCACCCTCTACGAAAAGGACTCAACGCTTGGTGGCCATGTTAAGACAGCAAACGTTTACAAGGGCTCTCACGAGCGCCTGCAAGATCTCATTGACTACCTTGTTCGCCAACAAGAGCTTTGTGGTGTCAACGTGGTGACCGACACTGAAGTTGATGCAGCTACCATCAAAGATGCATCTCCTGATGTAGTGCTTTTGGCAACGGGCGGTACGCGTGTGACCAAGCTCAACGGGAGCGGAAACGTCTCTGTAGTAGGAATCGATACCCTTACGGGTTCAGAACTTGGTGAAGATATCATCATCTGCGGTTCTAATGTACAGGCAATCGACTGTGCTGCTTACCTGGTTGCTCAAGGCAAAAACGTACAAATCGTAAACGACCAGCCAGCTGAGCGTTTAGGCTATGGCCAGTCATACTGGTTCCGCACCTATGTTATCCCAGCCCTTCAAGATCAAGGTGTACGCATCTGGAATTCGACCACTGTTAATGCGGTAACCGATGAAGGTCTGGAGGTCACGCTTGACAGCGGATGCTCAAAAGTATTGCCGTGTAGTTGCGTCGTAGAGTGCTATGACATGACACCAAACACTGATTTAGCCGATGCTCTTTCAGGTAGCTGCGACGTAGTGGCTATCGGTGACTGCAACGAGCCCAACAATATTGCCTATGCTATTGCTGCGGGCAACCTTGCTGCAAGAGCTCTGTAACTATCTCCCGTTTCCTCTTTCCCCCTTAAAGCCGACGATAGACAATCATGCCTTTCGTCGGCTTTACTACATAAGCTTTTTTAGACGAAAAACTCGGCTTCTTTGTGAACCTCAACCACTTTCTTTATAGCTGCGACCGCTATCTTAGTGCAAATTACTCACGATGCTTCCTACGACAAACCCGAGCGCAAGGGCAACAGCAGCTCCAGCTAACACCTTCACCACGTTGGCTGTCCATGGGTGTTTTCTTGAGAAAGCATCGGGATTAAGGCGAGAAATGGCCTCAGCGTCTTCGCCATCCATAAAGGCGCTGATCTCGCGAAATGTTACAAGGTCGTGGGCTTTCTTCAGCTTTTCAACACGACAGGCACATACCATAGCCAACACAGCAAACACGGCGAAGAGAGCCATGCCTGTCACCACGCCCCAGGTAAGCCATGGTATTGTAGCCACCGGTTCATCCCAAATAAGATCCCAGCCCACCAAACAGGCAACTCCAGCAAGAAGAAACCCAACCATCCCGATGGATAGGCGTTCCATTCTTACTGCATCCTTCGCAATGGTCTCTTTCATGGTTTCCACGTCTCCTTTCACCAGTGAATCAATAGAGACGCCGAAGAGGTTGCTCAGTAGCAAAAGCGATTGCACGTCGGGGTAGGTCTTTCCCGTCTCCCAGCTAGACATAGTCTGGCGGCTCACAAAAATGCGCTGAGCCACGTCTTCTTGTGTGAAGCCCAGACGCTCGCGATTCGCTTTCAGCTGCTGTGGCAACTCCAACGGTGTCTCCTTTCTGGAAACGAGGATTACATGATCAACAAGATCGTACCACCCAATGTTCTTGACATCAGTAATATAAAGCGAAATTCGCGTGTCGAATGTTCTTTACAGACAGGTTTACCTGGGGTTGGGCGCTTGCTGCGTCCTTGATCTACCATCTATCCCATTTCAGGTCATATTAATGCAGTTACCTATTGCAGAGACTCTACCTATCGAACAACTTTGTAGGCCGTCGACCTTGCTGCACCAACTTTCTGAACAAAACCCTCCTCCTGGAATTTCTTAAGCAGGCGTTCAATGGTTCGCTTACTCATTGAGGGGTTTGCGTCCAGGATGTCATACTTTGTTGCCGTTCCCAGAAGATGCTTGAAATAGTTTCGAAGCACCTCTTCGTTATTTCCTCCCGTAGAAACAAGGGCAACACGTTCATCAAGATCTTTATAGCAAGCCGTCAGAACGCCAAGCATATAAGTAACGAAGGGCGTGTAATCGTTTTCGCCGCTTTGCCAGCCTATCGAGCTTGCAGCAAGCGCTTCATAGTAGGTTTCCTTGGTACGCTCTATTTCCTTCTCTACAGACACGTATTTCCCGACCGTATACCCGCCCTTGTACAACAAAAGCAATGTAAGCAATCTACTCATACGGCCGTTTCCGTCGTTGAAGGGATGAATACTAACGAAGTCAAAAGCGAACATCAGCGCGATCAGCAGTGGGTCATACGTTCCTCGCTCAAGCTGAGAACGATATTCCTCACAGATTCGCTCGATCGCAGCAGGCGTTGCTGCGGCACTGGTCGGTCGAAAACGCGCAACAAGCTCTCCGTCCGCCGCACGTTCAGCTATAACGTTATCAGAATCTTTCCATCGACCCGCAAAAGCATCTTCACTGAACCGATAAAGATCGCGGTGCAACTGCAAAATGATATTGGGGGAAATCGGAATAGAGTCATAACTTCC
>CAJTML010000023.1:4134-20737 GCA_910577495.1 uncultured Eggerthellaceae bacterium | reverse complement strand
TGGCACCACCACGCCTGACACCCCCGGTCATGAGCCTGGCCAGCATGCAGGTGATCATGAACAAGGTATCGACGACAACCCTGCAACTACCCCCGATCAGAACAAGACTGACGACAATGCTACCGCAGGTGACAAAACCGATCAGCCCGCTGATGAGCAGACTGACAACAAAGCCAACGACGAGCAAGTAGCTGGCGAAAACAACAAGGCAACCGAAAACCAAGCCAGCACCGACCAGCAGACCGACACCGCAAAAACCACAAGCGGCAACAAAGCTCATGGCGCAACGGTTCAAACCGGTGACGCACATACCGACACCGTGCTTGCCTTAAGTGGTGTGGCTGCAGCTGCAGCATTGGTAGCAGGTGCCTCACTTATCCATCGCAAGCGTTCTGTGCGCTAACAGTTCGCACGACGAAACCTCGTAAGTCCACGCACGACCCTCTGGAGGCATCATGGACTCAAACAGTGGAGCAAACCCGCTGGTGCTGATCACCGGCACCATTGACAACTTCATGTACACCTACATCCTGGTAATACTGCTTGTATTTACTGGTGTGTATTTCACCATCCGGACACGCGGTGTACAGATTCGCTATATCAAAGATATGGTGCGCGAACTGTTTGAGAAACGCGTAAACCCCGGTGAGCGAGCCATCTCCTCATTCCAGGCTATGATGGTCTCCACCGGGTCGCGCGTGGGTACCGGAAACATTGCCGGTATTGCAACGGCGCTGGCAACAGGAGGACCAGGCGCGCTGTTTTGGATGTGGGCTATGGCGCTTGTTGGCGCTGCCTCAGCCTTCATTGAGTCCACGCTTGCCCAGATCTGGAAAGTCAAAGAAGCAGATGGCGAATTCCGCGGTGGCCCTGCTTACTACATCCAACAAGGGCTCGGCAAACGCTGGATGGGCGTTGCCTTTGCGGTATCGCTCATTGCGTGCTATGCCATCGGCTTTAATGAGCTGCAGGCGTTCAACGCCGCATCCGCCCTTGAATACTACATCCCCGACTATGCCACCAATGGTGCTGCCGTTGTTATGGGTATCGTACTTACCGTACTGACGGCACTGGTCATCTTCGGTGGCGCAAAACGCATCTCAGTCATCAATTCGTGGGTTGTTCCCATCATGGCATTTGCCTATCTTGCCTTAGGTCTTTGGGTAACCCTTGCCAACATTGGCCTGTTACCTGAGGCGTTCTCGCTCATGTTTGCCTCGGCCTTTGATTTTCAGGCAATCTTTGGTGGCTTCGCTGGATCTGCCGTTATGCTTGGCATCAAACGCGGCTTATTCTCCAACGAAGCAGGCATGGGTTCTGCCCCAAATGCCGCTGCAACCGCAAACGTATCTCACCCCGCCAAACAAGGTCTTGTGCAAACCCTGTCAGTCTACATTGACACCATGTTTATTTGCACGTGTTCAGCCATGCTTGTGCTGGTGTTTATGGTGCAAGATCCCGCAACTGCTCAAACCCTAAACGGCATGCCCTTGGTGCAGATGGCCGTCAAGCACTTCGCGGGAGATATCGGGATCTTCTTTATCACGGTTGCGGTATTTCTCTTCGCCTACACCTCGCTTATTGGCAACTACTTTTATGCCGAATCAAACCTGAAATTTATCACAGGCGAAAAACCACGCCTTATCTTTTGGTTTAGGATCATCTGCTTGGTCATCATCTTTGCAGGATGCCTCTCAAGCTTTGATCTTGCCTGGAACGTGGCCGACATCCTCATGGGTATCATGTGCATCATCAACCTGGTGGCCATCCTTGCGCTTGGCAAATGGGCACTGCTGTGTCTGGATGATTATGCACGCCAGCGCAAGCTTGGCATCAATCCCGTCTTTCATGCAAACGCAATTCCCAACCTTCCCGCGTGCGAATGCTGGAATGATGACTTCGATCTCATTATTGACGCTGACCAGGCCATCCATGACGAAACGTATGCCTAAGTACTCCCCCACAGCTTGCAAACAAACCACGAACAGGTTGGCAAACATTTCTCTTTGATCATCTATTTGCGCACGTATCAACATATGATGCAGACATGAGATTAGGTGCTGCTAACCGGCAGCATACAAACAACCATTAGGAGGAATCATGACTACGACTGAAGAGGCCAAGGCTGCAGCCGCGAAAGCAACCGAAGAAGCAAAAGACGCTGCAAAAGACGCCGCCACGACCGCAAAAGAAACTGCTCAAAACGTAGCAGCACAAGCTAAAGACGCTGCAGGTGATGCGGTAGATACCGCCAAAGAAGCACTCGGCAAAGCTGCCGACACTGCAAAAGACGCAGTATCTGGTGCAGTGGATACCGCAAAGAAGACCCTCGACACTGACCACGATGGCAAGGTAAGCCTGGATGAAGTTGGCGAAGGCATCAAGAAGGGCTTCGGCGAGCTCAAAGATAAGCTCTCTGACGCCGTTCATGACATCACCGACAAAGTAGAAAAAGATAAGTAGTCTTATCCCGTAAAGCTGTCGCACTCATCCTCGGGTGCGACAACTTTGACAGAGCATAAAAAACGACCTCGCATCTGCGGGGTCGTTTGGCATATTCGTGTTGATGCAGTTTTTAGCGCTTCACCACGTTGCTTGCTTGAAGCTTGCCATTCTGGCCCGTGGTAACGTCGAAGGACACCGCAGCGCCTTCTTCGAGGGTCTTAAACCCATCCATCTTGATCTCGGAGAAGTGAACGAATAAATCTTCACCATCGTTCTGAGAGATGAAACCATAGCCCTTCTCAGGATTAAACCACTTCACAGTACCTTCCGCCATTTTATTTCCTCTTTCCTCTTTTCGGTCACCCGAAAAGGTATTACCTGCGTTGCATGGCGGCAACACATGCACTCACTCTGAGAGCATGGTTTCACTATACGCTATCAGGCGCAAAATCCAGGGCAAAATTGAACTTTCACCACTTTTTCTCTTAATATTGGCGATTTTTTATTCCCATCACGCTCAGATGGTCTTATAATTGATTTTTTGCTCTATTGTTGATCAGTTTGATCATCAATAGAACGCACGAGCGCATCCCGCGCATCATCAGCTACCTGAGCAATATCAACAATGGCGCCTTCGCCCACAAACTCTTGGTTGTATTGCTCTTCTGCAAGCTGCGCCAACTCTTCAAGATCATCCGGCAAATACAACCCATACGTCTGCGCCAATGAACGCGCTTGCTCTAAACGAAGGTCTGCCAGGGCATGCTGTCCATCTTCGCGCAAATACTCTGAAGCTAGCGCCAGGCTGCGCGCGATATATTCAACCACGCGCTCATCCACCCCTGAAACCTGCAAAATGGCACCCATTGATTCGGGCGCTAGCGAAAGCAAGGTAGCGCCATCAATATCGGTTGCCTCCCCTACAGCAGCTTCCAGCATATCAGCGGCGCCGCGCGGATCCTTTTCGTGATGCGCTTTAAACCAACTACGTCGCAAAATCTCAGCGTATTGCAACAAGATGCGCATCAGGTAGTCTTGCTCAAGCATAGTATCTCCTACAGAGTGTCTGGCACAGCAATGCCAAGGTGATCATAAGCACGTCTGGTAGCCTGGCGTCCTTTGGGGGTGCGAATAATGAGCCCTTGCTGCATGAGATACGGCTCATACACATCCTCTAGCGAATCCGTGCTTTCCGAAAGCGCAGAGGCAAGCGTGGTAAGCCCCACAGGACGTCCCGCAAACTGAACTGCCAAAAGCTCTAAGATGCGATTATCCATAGCATCTAAGCCCAGTGAGTCAACCTCATAAAAACTCAACGCTTGCGCGGCCACATCTTCGTCAATCACGCCATTACCACGCACCTGCGCCCAGTCACGCACGCGCTTGAGCAAGCGATTTGCCAAACGAGGTGTGCCGCGTGAGCGACGAGCAATCTCCAACGCACCATCCTCTTCAATCCCCACATCCAAAATGGAAGCAGAACGACGCACGATGTCAGCCAGCTCTTCAGCGGTGTAATACTGCAGACGAAACACCACACCAAACCTATCGCGCAAAGGACCGGTCAAAAGGCCGGTGCGCGTGGTAGCGCCAATGAGAGTAAAGTGCGGCAGATCTAAGCGAATAGAGCGTGCAGCCGGTCCTTTACCTACCACAATATCAAGGGCGAAGTCTTCAAGCGCTGGATAGAGCACCTCTTCAACCATGCGATTCAGGCGATGGATCTCATCAATAAAGAGCACATCTCCCTCTTCCAGGTTGGTAAGGATTGCCGCTAAGTCTCCCGTGCGCTCAATAGCCGGACCGCTGGTAGCGCGAATATTGGCACCAAGCTCATTGGCCACAACGCTGGCAAGGGTGGTCTTGCCAAGACCCGGAGGGCCAGAAAACAAGATGTGATCAGCAACATCTCCGCGCTCTTGCGCTGCCTGAATCATAATAGCCAGCGACTCTTTAATTTTAGTTTGCCCCAAATACTCACCAAGACGTTTAGGGCGCAAGCTTCTATCAAGCACCAAATCGTCTTCAGTGAGCTCTGGCGCCACCGAGCGCTCTCGAGCGCACGATGCGTCTGCAAACCCATCGCGCTCATCTGAGCCAGCCTCAAACACCAAACCTTCTATTTCCACGCCACCGTTAACCATGATGTCCTATCTCATACACCGCTATTGGGCTCCCAGTCGTTTGAGCGCATATTGCAATAACACACCCTCACTGGCACCCTCAGGCGCACCCTTCAAAGCAAGTTCTGCCTCTGCTGAGCTAAAGCCCATAGAAAGCAGCGCCTCAGTCGTAGCTTTCTGCGCTGCATCAACACCCGACGCGCTCCCCTGATCAAACAAGCTTGCCACGCCTTCGTCAAATGAACCTTTAAGCTCTAAGATTATACGCGATGCAGTCTTTTTGCCTACACCAGGAATTTTTTGTACCCGTGCGATGTCTTGTGCTGCTATCGCATTAATGAGCTCTGAGGGCGAAAACGCCGAAAGCGCCGCAAGCGCAACTTTTGGACCGACACCACTTACACTAATAAGTCGCTCAAAGAGCGCCTTTTCCTCCAGGGTCAAAAAGCCATAGAGCGCAATGCCATTTTCGCTCACCTGTAAATAGGTAAACACTTCCACGGGGTTACCGGTTTCTGGAAGCTTCACCAGCGCACCCTGCGACATGGCAACCGCATAGCCCACACCGCCCACGTTAATAAAGGCGCTGGTTGTATTCTTTCCCGCAAGTATGCCTTCCAAAAAAGCAATCACGGCATACCACCTTTCGCTCTCTCAACTCTTACAGCACTTGCTACACGCGCGCGCCAACACCGTCATGGGTGGCATAACAAATTGCCGCCGCCAAAGCATCTGAGGCATGATCAGGCTCAGGTGGTTTGGAAAGCTTCAGCAAGCGCTGTACCATATACTGCACCTGGTCTTTTTCGGCAGATCCGGTGCCTACCACCGCAAGTTTAATTTGTCGTGGTGTAAATTCAAGCACATCCATATCATGCTCCGCACATGCCACCAGTGCCGCACCTCTGGCCTGCCCGGTTGCGAATGCCGCCGTGATATTTTGACCAAACCACACCGTCTCAATGCCCACACACACCGGCTGAAACCGCGTAGCAACCGCACCAATTTGTTCATGAATTTTGCGAAGACGCATGGCAAGCGGAACTGACGTATCAGTTGCAACACACCCATACGCTACACAGGTAAGCCGTGGTCCTGTTTGATGTACCACTCCCCACCCAGTATGCGCTAGACCAGGGTCTATGCCTAATATGATGCGATCTTCTCCTGACATGCCATTCCTATTCACAAACGTTTGTTCGCTACATACTACCACAGCATGTCAGTGCCGTGCGGACAATTATTTATTTCTCCAGCATGATTGCAATTATTTCATCGTTGGTGGCACGCATGCCTTCGCGCCCTAACCTGCACACGCTTTCAATGGTGTTTTCGACACCTTTTTTCACGATGCCGTCACCGCCAAAGAACTGCTGACCATGCTCATACATCGCGCAACCTAAAATGCCCGCGTTAAGCGACATGGCAATCTTAGCCGCGCACGAAGGCTTAGCGCCATCACAGACCATGCCTGAGGTGACCGACAGCGTGTTGACAACCGCATGCACCACCTCATCAAAGCCGCCACCAAGCACATATGCAATAGCACCACTTGCCGCTGCACCTGCAGACACCGCCCCACAATAGGCTGACAGCGTACCAATGCCACGTTTGAGATGCAGCGCAATGAGATTCGACAGCACGAGCGCCCGATAACGCGTATCCTCAGATACCCCCAGCTCATCGGCGTACATCACCACCGGAACGCTCACCGTGATGCCTTGGTTACCGCTGCCTGAGTTAATTACCACCGGCATCTCACAGCCATCCATACGCGCGTCTGACCCGGCAGCTGCCCACGCACTGGCACGCGTGGTGATGCCTTCGCCAAAGGTGGCCAGCATGACTTTGCCAATCTGAGCACCCCACGCATTAGCCATGCCTTCGTTGGCAATGGCCATGTTGCACGCAATCTGTCGGTCCAGTACCTCGCGCACATCCTCAATGTTGACCGTCTGCGAAAACTCCCAGATCTTTTCCATGGAAAGCAGCTGGTCGGGGGCGCTCTCAGAAAATGCATCCTCGCCAGGTGCTTGTTCGCTGATCAGTGCGCCGTTGACCTCTTCACACACAATGTTGGTGTGATGCTCGGCAATGCGCACGAGCGCACTTTGGTCGGACTCATCAAACACGCGCACCACAATGTCGAAATCAAGCCCGGAGGTGGTTTGAGAAACGCTCATGGGAACACTACCCAGATACTGAGCAATACACTCAATCTGATCAGCAGAAACGTCAGCAATCACCTCAAGCATCTTTGCTGGATTACCCGCAACAATGCCCGCTGCAGCCGCCGCTTCAATACCCTTCAAGCCACCCGTATGCGGCACCACCACGCTTTTCGCGTTTTTCACCACGCTCCCGCTGGCGAACACCTCAACGCGCACCGGCACCGACCCGAGCAAGTCTCGCGCGCGAGCCGCCGCAAGGGCAATGGCAATCGGCTCGGTGCAGCCCATGGCAACCAAGAGCTCTTGCTGCAAAAGCGTTACGTATGCCTGATAGGTAGCTTGGTCCAGCATCAGTTGTCTCCCTCACAAAAAAGCGCCTTGACAAGCGTGCAGCTCATCAAGGCGCATCCCCTCTCAACTCCGTCCAAACCTCCAGACAAAGTTGGAATATGCACACACGTTTTATTCGTCAAGCGCCTCTGCAATTTCGTCCGTCATATCCATGGTGTGATAGACGTTTTGCAGATCCTCAAGCTCTTCAAGCTTATCAACCAGACGCATAACCTTCTTGGCATCTGATACGCTAACCTCGGTCGGCGTGGTCGGGATCATGATAAGCTCTGCACCCTTAACCTGGATGTCTTGTGCCTCAATGGCTTTCACCACGCTCATCAGATCCGTCGGAGCGGTGTAGACAATCCACTCCTCATCAGCGTCTTCGTAATCATCTCCGCCAGCCTCAGCAACGGCCAACATGAACTCTTCCTCATCAGCTGCAGCGCCATTCGGTCCGATCGGGTTTTTCTTGTCGCCCGTCTCAACCTCTTTCGCAACGATGATCTGACCTTTGCGCTCAAACTGGAAAGCAACTGAACCAGAGGTGCCCAGGTTGCCACCATGATGGTTAAATGCAGCGCGAACGTCAGCAGCGGTACGATTGCGGTTGTCAGTCAGTGCTTCGCAATAAACAGCTACACCACACGGGCCATAGCCCTCATACACAACCGTCTCGTAGTTTGCAGCATCTTTGCCTGAACCGAAAGCCTTATCAATTGCGGTCTTGATCTTATCTTTCGGCATTGAGTAGCCCTTAGCCTTCTCAACAGCCGCTGCCAAAGACGCGTTGTTATCAGGATTCGGGTCGCCACCCTCTTTCGCAGCAACAGTAATGTTACGTGCAAGCTTAGAGAACAGCGCTGAGCGCTTTGCGTCCTGAGCTGCTTTACGATGCTTCGTGGTTGCCCACTTTGAATGTCCTGACATAAACACCCTTTCAAGAATTTGCAATATCAGCGCGATATTGTAGCACTCATCGCTGCTGTGCGTAATACTAATACCCTATTCGTAAGTAAACGTATGCCTACTTGGCGGTTTTAACGGCGCCACGGTCACAGCGATTACCCCATGAATCAATAATGTCGCTATCACGATACACGCAGATGATTTCGCAATGGTTGGCGCATTTGCCGCATTCAATCTCGCGCGTCTTGAAATCAAAATCAAGCAGCGCCTCAAAATCAAACTTGCCGCTGGCGAACGGTCCTGCCGCAGCGTCCTTAATAGGACCGGCGTCAGCTGCCAAAAGCGCCACGCCATAGGCGCCCATGAGATGTCCGTCCGGATCTACCAGCACGTCCACCCCAAGCTGCTCCTCAAAGGCATGCACCACGCCGGCATTTTTGGACACGCCACCCTGAAAGACCACGGGCGAGGCAATCTTTTTGCCCTTGCCCACGTTATTGAGGTAGTTCGACGCAACCGCATTACACAGACCCGCAATGATGTCTTCGCGCGCATAGCCCACCTGAATCTTGTGCACCAGGTCACTTTCGGCAAACACCGTGCAGCGCGCCGCAATATTAGCCGGTTTGGTGGACGTGAGCGCAATTTCGCCAAATTCCTCCACCTCAACGCCTAAGCGGTGTGCTTGCGAAGACAAGAACGAACCGGTACCTGCAGCACAGAGTGTATTCATGGCGTAGTCAACCGCAATGCCGTCAGACACGCAGATGATCTTTGAGTCCTGGCCGCCAATCTCAAGGATGGTGCGCACGTCAGGATGCAGCGAGGTCGTTCCCACGGCGTGTGCCGTAATCTCGTTTTTGATCACCGACGCACCCAGCATGGCACCCACCAACCGGCGCGCGCTTCCCGTGGTGCCTGCACCCACAATGGCAATCTCGTCAGCGTCAGGCAGCGCTGCCACCTGAGCTTCCAATTCGCGCACCACATTTTTCGACGCCTCGGTGGGGTTTCCTTCGGTCCACAGATACGAGCGCGCGATGATGTTTCTGTCCTGGTCAATCACCACGCCTTTGGTTGAGATGGACCCGATATCAATGCCAAGGTAGGCACTTCTCATGATAGTTTCTCCTTCTTCATGGCAAGCATGTCGTAAAACGCCTCAAGGCGCGTATCCAAACCGGTGTCAGAGGTTTGCGAGTCGTAGGTCAGATACAAAATAGGAATGGCGAAGTCTTCGCTCACCTTTTGCAATACCGGAATGCAGTCAATTTCAGGGGTGCAGCCGGCTGATTTGGCATGAATAATGCCGTCGAAGCCCGACTGCGCGTACTGTTTGGCCGCCGCAATAGTCAGCGTAGACGTCGGTCCCATGTCATAGGTGAGGTAATCTTTGGCGCCCACGCGCAGATTCGGCTCGTTGTAGTGCAGGTAGCGGTTCGTGAAATTCAGCATGCGATGCACTTCCACCCCAAGCGCCATGAGCTTGTGATCCAGCCCCAGATTTGAGCGCTCGTCAATGGCGGTAAACATCTCTCCCACCACGCCAATGCGAATGGGATTTTTGGGCTTGTTGATCGGGATAGCGGCAAACCGCTCCATGACCTGCTGATAGGCCTGGTTGATATCGCGCTCATCGGCGGCACAGCGAAGCGCATTCATGTACGCGTCCCACGCTTTATCATATGCGCCGCGCTCAAGCTCAAAGCCGCCGTTGGCTAAGAAATAGTCACGCGCGCTGTCTAACTGCTCCATCATCTTGGCGGTGCCTTTGAGCTTCACCACACCATGCGGGATATCAATGTCGGGGTTGACCTTACTCAAGATCTCCTTCGCCCAGCCCAGATAACCCTTCTCAATACCATGGGCGAAGTTGAGCATCTCAAATTCATAACCCATGTCTCTGAGCGCGGATTCCTGCAGCTCTCCGTAGTAGCCAAGCCGACACGGGCCGCCGAACTGAATGACCATGTCAGCACCTAAATCAAGCGCCTCCACAAAGTCGCCCAAGATGTGTTTGTACGGCGTGCAGACATAGTCACTTGAGTTTTGCACGCCCACCTCCGTGGTTTGGCGCGTGGCCTCTGGAAGCGGCAAGTAGTCTACGTCAAGCACCTGCTCAACGAAGAACTTAAACGCCGGATCATAGTAGCAATAGCGAAAAAATGCCGCCTTTTTCGGGCGATGATGCTTCGCGCGGTGCTTCGCCTTCTTGTCAGCTTTTTTATCCGGGTGCAAGGTTGGCTTGCGCTTGCGATCAAACTCCACTGCAATGGAGGATCGCACCTGCTCAATCATGGATTGTGGCTTAGCCATGGGTATAGCCTCCCTTCTGCTGGAAGTGCAAAATGTCAACGAAACTCTCAACGCGCGTCTCAACACCGGCGGTTCCCGACTGCGCGTCAATCATGAGGTTGAGGATTGGTTTGCCCTGGATATAGCGCATGATGGCGTCGTCAGTCATGGAGTCTGGGCCGCACGGAAACGCACTGATCAGCACAATGCCGTCAATCTTGTCTTCGGTGAGCAAAATGGCACCAATGAGTTCTCGGTTAATGAGCCAGGGCATCGTATCGGAAAACTCGAAGCTCTTTTTATAAGCGCGATCATGATCAATGGCATCGGCGAACACCACCGTTGCCCCCATATCACGCAGGGCATCCAACACCGCACCCGCCAGATAGGCGTCGTGGGTAATATAGGGATGCGCCACCACCAAAATGCCCAGCGGCGGCTCAGTTTCAGGATGCGTTGCAGCCGCGCGTCGCTGCGTGACCAGTTGGCGAAGCGTGCGCTCTTGCGTCTCAGCCAGCGCTTTATCGCGCGCCGCTTGTGCCGCCCATGCCGCCTTAAACGCACTGCGCGCCTCAGCACGCGTGGCACCCATCCGCACTCCGAGCTCTTCAAAGGGACGGCGAACATCGCGAAGCTTTCGCACGTTTCCTACTTCGCACGAAATGACCTCAAGCTTTTGATCGCGAAACGTATTGCGCGCCACATCGGTAACCGATTGGAACTTCGTGCAAAACCCAGTGCGATGATCAGCCGTCGGATAGCTCGGAATAAACACCGCATCGCAGCGGCCAATGAGGCTATCAACGTGTCCCATGAACACCTTCGACGCCAAGCAGCACTCATCAACTGAGAGGTGTTCACCCCGATCGGCGATGGCTTTATCAGTGGCATCGCTCACCACCACCGAACGGCCAAGCGACTCAAAAAACGTTGTCCACAAAACACCGAAGCGGTAATAGAGCAGTGATCGCGGGATGCCGACCACAGAAATATCAGCCCACGTTGCTTTTTCGGGCACAAAAACCTCCCCCAATTGGAAATGCTGAGTATGCATATGCACGCAAGACACTATCGAACGTCTTATTGTATCACCACCGAAACAAAATGAACTCACACAGGGCAACTTGTGCCGCAGACAGGGGTGTTCGTTGACAAATAGCGCAGATCACCGCAGTATTAAGGCAGTATGTAACGCGCTGCATTTACCTGTAGCCTCACCCAAAGGAGCCCCCATGCGCCACATCCATTGTCTCAATAACATTTCTGCAAAAGGCACCGAGCTGCTCACCGATGCCTACACACTCAGTGACGACGCCCTGACCGCAGAAGGTATTTTGGTGCGCTCTGCCGCCATGCACGATATGGAATTTGGCGAAGATTTGCTGGCTATTGCACGCGCAGGCGCGGGCGTTAACAACATCCCGCTTGAGCGCTGCGCCAAGGAAGGCATTGTGGTATTCAACACCCCCGGCGCAAACGCGAATGCCGTCAAAGAGCTCGTGTTATGCGCGCTGTTGCTGGGCAGCCGCGGCATCGTGGATGGCATCAGCTGGTGCAAAGACAACGCCGACGACGAAACCATTGCTAAGTCTGCCGAAAAGGCCAAAAAGGCCTTCGCTGGACGCGAAATTGCCGGCAAGCGCTTAGGCGTTATTGGTCTGGGTGCCATTGGTGCTTTGGTTGCAAATGCCGCCATTGACCTGGGAATGGACGTCTACGGCTACGACCCTTATGTGTCCGTTGGTGCAGCGTGGCGCTTAAACCCGGCGGTTCGCCATGCACCTGAGCTTGCCGATATTTTCGCCAACTGTGACTACATCACCATTCATGTTCCCGCACTGCCGAACACCATTGGCATGATTGATGATGACGCCATCGCTCAGATGCAAGACGGTGTGGTGTTCTTGAACTTCTCGCGCGACACGCTCGTAAACAACGACGCCATGGCAGCCGGCCTTGCCAGCGGCAAAGTGGGCGCCTACATCACCGACTTCGCCACCCCTGAGGTCATGCGCATGGAACACGCCATCGTGCTGCCCCACCTGGGCGCTTCCACCGAAGAGGCCGAGGACAACTGCGCGAAGATGGCCGTGCGCCAGATGATGGCCTATCTGGAGACGGGCGCCATTGTGAACTCCGTGAACTTCCCGGCATGCACGCTTGGCGCGCTGGCTGCGGGATGCGCTCGCATTGCGGTGCTGCGCGCAAACGACGCTGAGGTGCTGGGTCGTGCGGAACTTGTACTGCGCGATCAGGGCATCACGGTGCAAAGCTCAGTGGATGTCACCCGCGGTGACACCGCCTACACCGTTTACGACGTGACGGATGCTGACACAGTTGATAGCGCCGCACAAGCACTCAGTGACTGGGACGGCATCTATAAGGTGCGCGTTATTCGCTAGCTACTGCTTAAGGCGTTAGCGCTCACCAGCGCCCGCCGACGGTTTGATGACCTGTAAGGCCGCATGTTCAAGACGAATGTCGAATGTGCGGCCTGTTATTTTTTCGCCATCAATCTGAGCAGGCGGCTCTTCGTCAAATTCCAGATGCAGCGCACTGGCACGCAACAGCTCCATATTGGACGAGGAGACATGCGCACCGTTTTTAGCGCGGGCGAAAATCATGAGCGCTTTGGGCAGCGTGACCGGCGGATGCGCAATGCAGATGTCGAAGGCGCCATCGTCCAGGCGTGCCTCGGGACAGATCTTAAAGCCACCACCGTAATACGGACCGTTTTGCACGGCGAAGGTTATAGACTTGCCCGTTTGCGTTTGCGAGCCATCAAAGCTCACGCGGTATGAGTAGGGCTTTAAGTTGTGCGTGAGCTGATAGATGCCCGCTTCTGCGTAAAGCAGCGTGCCAGCACGCCCGGTCTTTTTGCGGCGCTCCATCGTATCCAGCGCAATGGCTGCATCCAGGCCAAACGAGAGGGTCTCTATAAAGTAGTTGCTGTTGACCCACCCCACATCAATGGGGCTCATCTGGGCGTCCAACAGCACCTTCACCGCATCAGAAACGCGCGTTGGCATACCTTGTGCGCGGGCGAAGTCATTGCCTGATCCAACCGGGATGACCCCGAGATGCGGCCGCTCATAGGAGGGGCGACGCATGAGGCCTTGGACAACTTCGTGAATGACACCGTCGCCGCCAAGCGCCACGATGGTGTCGCATCCGCTGGCACGTTCGGCAATATCGGTTGCATGGCGAGGGCCGGCGGTCTTGGCCAAAACGACGTTGTCCTGACCGCACGCATCACGCAAAAGTTTCGCCGCCTCACCAGCCGCTTTATCTCCACGACCACTCTGTGCCGCCGGGTTTGCAATCAGTAGTATTTTTCCTAAGGTATCAGCCATCAGCGCTGCTCCTGTACCACTCAGCCAATGCGTTTACCTTATTATAGGAGCAGTGCTGCAACTGCGTAAAACCTTCGCCGCAATCGTAACGGAGTCGTTTGCGCGCCTGTTACGCCTGGCGCTCCCACAGACCCGTCTTGCCGCCGTCTTTTTTCAGCAGACGCACGTCAGTGATCTCCATACCGCGATCCACCGCTTTGCACATGTCGTAAATGGTCAGGCACGCAACGCTTGCTGCGGTGAGCGCTTCCATCTCAATACCGGTCTTACCCGTAACACCACAGGTGCAGAGCACATGAATACCAACGCGCCCGTCTTCCCGCTGACCTGCGTCAATGGGCTCACATTCCACCTTCGCCTTCGTGATATTGAGCGGGTGGCACATCGGAATTAAGTCACTCGTGCGCTTTGCGGCCATAACGCCCGCCACACGCGCGCATGCCAGCACGTCACCCTTCGCCGCTTTGCCCTCAACAATGAGCGCCAGCGTTTCGGGATGCATAAGGATGGAGCCCTCGGCAACCGCCACGCGCTCCGTGTCAGGCTTTGCCGACACGTCCACCATGCGTACGTCACCCTTTTCGTCAATGTGGGTAAGCTGCTGAGTTTGTTCTGCTTGGTTTTCCATGACTATCCTATCCACCAATCTGGCTCATATTGCGCTCGGTACCAACTTTATCATGATGCTCGTCAGGCTTAGCGCCAATAGCTTCTCTCAAAAGCTCACGTACGCCGTCTTCGCCACCTTCGTGCAAGGCGCGACGCACGTCATACTCATCGTCAGAGAACAAACACGGGCGAATCTTTCCATCAGCTGACAAGCGCAAACGGTTGCACTCGCTGCAAAAATGTCGCGAAAGCGGGCTAATAAATCCCACGGTTCCCTGCGCGCCTTCAAACTCATAATAGCGCGCCGGACCCCAACCATTTGGCTTGTGCTTGGCGGCGGGCAGAAGCTCTCCAAGCCCCGCTGCTTTTGCCTGGGCGCTGATCAGTTCCAGCAGCTCATCTGAGGGAATGACGTCCTTTTTGCCCCAACCGGTGCCGTCGGAACCCGAGCTTTCACCAACGGGCATGTACTCAATGAAGCGCACGTGCAAGGGCTGATCAATGGAGAGTTTGGCGAATTCCAAAAAGTCCTGGTTGAGGCTTCGCACGGTCACCGCGTTCACCTTGACTGGCTCAAAGCCATGCTCAAGAGCGGCCTCAATGCCCGCAAGCGTCTGGTCAAGCGTGCCACAGCGCGTGATCTGGTGGAACTGATCCGGATCAAGGGTGTCAAGCGAGATATTGACGCGCGAAAGCCCTGCCTGTTTCAACTCTTGTGCCATGCGTGGCAAAAGCACCCCGTTGGTGGTCATGGCAATGCTTTCAATGCCATCAATTTCGTGCAGTTCAGCTATGAGGTCAGCAACTCCTTTGCGCACCAGTGGCTCTCCGCCCGTGAGGCGCAAGCGCTTAATGCCCATTTGAGACGCAACTTTAACGATGTCAACAATCTCATCGAAGCGCAAGATTTCATCGTGTGCCATCTGCTGCACGCCTTCTTCGGGCATGCAATAAATGCAGCGAAAATTGCACCGATCCGTGAGCGAAATGCGCAAATAGTCTATAGTGCGACCGTGGCTATCTTTCACAGGATTCTCCCCTCAATCATCCTCGTTTGAGAATATTATACGCCAACGAGAACAATTTACCACGGCAATTTCATATAACCTAATGGGTCACCAAATAGAGCTGATCAGCAGGAATATGCACCCAGAGCACATCACCTTGCGAAGGGATCCTTGTGCCTGCATCCTTGGGTTTGCTCACACGCCAAAAGACATGCTGGTGCAAAAAGCGCATTTCGTCATCATCGGCATCCACCGTGGGCGAATCAGCTTCGCTGCGATGCACAAAGCCCAGCAAGCACATACGGGTAAAGCGCGCGTCAGAGGCGCGGTCAACGCGCATCTGGAAACAGTTTTCGCCCGGACCGTCCGCTTGCTCAATATAGTTCGCGCGAACGCCAAGGTAGGCAACATCATGCGGCACCTTCGCCTTACTTACCAGGCTCACACCCCACTTGGGCAGATACACCGTGTGATCGTCCACGTAGCGCGCGGGCGTGGCATTCTTGCAACCCGAAAGCTTGAGCGCCGCAAGCGACTGCGGATGGTGA
This sequence comes from uncultured Eggerthellaceae bacterium, assembly GCA_910577495.1. GTDB lineage: Bacteria > Actinomycetota > Coriobacteriia > Coriobacteriales > Eggerthellaceae > Xiamenia. The sequence goes on along the minus strand of CAJTML010000023.1, from coordinate 4,944 downwards.
ATGAGTTCATCACCCGTGGCAATTTCGACAATGCGCCCTTCTTCCACTACCGCAATGCGCTCGCAGAACCGCAGCGCCTCATCAATGTCATGGCTCACGTAGAGCACCGTGTTGTCGTATGCTTCAAACAGGCTGGTCAGGTTAAGTTCAAGGACGCCTTTGAGGTGAGCATCCAGTGCGGAGAAGGGCTCATCCAGCATCAAAATGCCAGGTTGTGCAGCCAACATGCGCGCCAAAGCCACGCGCTGCTGTTGCCCACCTGAAAGTTGTGCCGGATAGCGCTTGCCAAACGCATCCAGGCTAAAACGCTTCAGCTCTTGGGCAACCAACGCTTCGCGCTCTTGCTTGGTGAGCGCATTTGAGATGCCCGCCGCCACATTCTGCTCCACCGTGAGGTTGGGAAAGAGCATATAGTTTTGGAACAGCAGCGCGGTCTTGCGCTGTTGCGGGGTTAGATTGATTTTCTGCTCCGAGTCAAAAAAGACCTGGCCATTTACGACAATTCGCCCTTCGTCAGGCTTTTCAATTCCCGCAATACAGCGAAGCGTGAGGCTTTTGCCGCAGCCTGACGCACCCAAAAACCCAAGCGTCTCATCCCCTGCGCTAAAGGCAACGTCCAACGTAAATGAGGAGAGCTTCTTTTTGATGTCAATTTCCAAGCTCACGCTTACTCAGCCCTCCTTCGATACTTCGTTGTGCGCTTGCCCATGATGTTGATAAACAAAATCACCAGGAAACTGAACACGATGATGATGAGTGTCCAGAACAGCGCCACGTCAATGTTGCCGCTCATCCATTCGAAATAAATGG
>CAJTML010000023.1:0-4124 GCA_910577495.1 uncultured Eggerthellaceae bacterium | reverse complement strand
TCGTGCGCGTGATGCCGACGTAGTTGCCTGCCAAAAAGAGCGTCGCGCCAAATTCGCCCAACGCACGGGCGAAGGACAGCACCGTACCAGCCGCAATGGAAGACCACGATAGCGGCAACATGAGCTTGAAGAAGATCTTTGCGTTTGACCACCCCAGCGTGCGCGCTGCGTCTAACATGTTCGGGTCAAGCCCTTCAAAGGCGCCGCGCGCGTTTCGATACATAAGCGGAAATGCCACGACCACCGCCGCAATGACCGTTGCCGGCCAGCTGAAGATGAGCGGAAACCCGATGTCGATAAACCACTGACCCAGTGCGGTGTTGCGCCCAAGGCAGAGCAGCAGCAAAAAGCCGCAGACCGTTGGCGGCAACACCATCGGGATGGTGAAAATAGCATCTGCTATGGCTTGTGCGCGCGTGGGAATTCGCAAGCTAAAATAGGCTGCCGCCAGCCCCAAGACGAAGATGAAGATAATGGCGGTGCCCGTGGTTTTAAGCGTCACCCACAAAGGCGATAGATCAATACCCGCCACAAATTCCCCCAACGCCGCAAGCCCTGTTGGCTGCTCTACAAACGAAACCGCATCGGGGGCCGCCACGCGTAAAAAGTCAACGTGGGTGGGTTTGCCGACAACCGGGGTGGTGGTGTGGTTGGCCGCTTCGTCATCGTGATCAAGCGCTTCGCTCACCACATCAGTGCCGTCTTCGCCAATCACACACACATAAAACTTGCCCGGCGTTACCTCTTCAGCAAACTGATAGAGCACGCCATCCAGATTCAGCGAGGGCTCGTCGGTAAAATACCAGGGCACCCCATCACTCATTACGATGCCACCATTGATGGCCGCCGCATCCAACGCCAAAAAGTATTGCTTGAGCAGGTTTTGGTCTTCGACACTCTCAAGATCAACCAGATCAGTTGCACTTTGTGGCACGTGCACCAGGACGCTGGTCTGGGTGGCAATGGCGCATACGTAATCGGGCGTTGCACCCGCGTAGTAGGTATAGCCCACATACGCGCCGTCAATATCGCGGTTGGAGCCTTTTTGCGCGCGGCTAAAATCCTCCACGCAAAACGGTGCACCCTCGCGAACGGCTGCGTCATGATCAGCGGAAACCTCCACCGCGTTGGCGTCCACGTACTCGTTGTTTTCAATGGCGAACGCATGCGCGGGCACGCTCAGGCACCCAAGCGCGCACACCACACACAGCACCAGTAACAACCACCAGTACCGAGCTGCGCGCGTGCACAACCCGGTACTCGGTCTACATGTTAATTGCTGAGCCACTACGATCCCCTACGCTGTGGATAGTTTCAAAATGAATGCAGCGTTATGCTAATTCAAAACCCCACGCTTGCCAAATCTTAATGGCTTCTTCGTCAGTAAATGCCCAGTCCAAAAACGCAGCTGCCGCCTCTGTCTGCGTACTATCAGCGCAGACGGCTGCCGGATACACAATTGCTTTATGTGTGTTGGCAGGAACCGTGGAAACGATCTTCACGCCACCAAAGCGATACACATCAGAGCTGTATACCATGGCAACATCCACATCGCCTGAATTCGCATACGAGCACACGTTGCCAACACTTGAGCCTTCGGTCACCAATCCCTCAAGCGGCGTGCCAACAAAGGTGCCTTCGGTGCCCAAGCAGTCTTTTCCAATGGTGCCATCTTCGCTGATCCAGCACTGCGGATCGGTCGTGGTCAGGGATTGTTTTGCGTAGTTGCCAGCAGGAACGTTCGCATCTCCCACCGCCAGCGTATACCTGCCACTGGCAAGGTCTTCCAGCTCAACCTTGTCCAGCTCAGAGTCACTTCCTGCAACAATCACCAGGTCGTTGATGAATATATCAAAACGGGTAACGTCATCAATATATCCTGCTTCTGCCGCGGCATCCATCGTGCCCTTTGAGGCCGTGATCAGAATGTCTGCATATGAGCCTGCGCCAAGCATCTCGTTTAACGTACCCGATGCTTCGTATTGGGTGTCGGCAAACGTTACTTCAGGATGTTCTTGCGAATAGAGGGTCTGCACTTCCTCCATAGCTTTTGAGAGCGAATTAGCGGCGAAGATTTGCAGCTCAACCGGATCAGCGCCCTCCTCTGGAGCAGGGGCTTCTGGCTCGGCTTTGGTTTCACTTTCAGGCTCAGCGGTGGCTGCCGAATCAGATGCGGCCTCAGGGGCGCCCGAACAAGCTGCCAGTGCAAACGCGCACACCATGACACACGCACAAAGCACTACGGCCGCTAAGCGTTTCGTCGATTTCATTCATTTCCCTCCCTCTCAAGATGGTGGACAAGGCAAGCTTTAAGGAGGGGGATGTCAAAGCTCATCTTGTCCACCTCGAGCAATTGTGTACCAACACAGTCATATATATTATTCTCGTTTGCGAATAATTGCAAGCACCAATATTCTCATTTGAGAATAATCTGATGATGCAACCGCAAATGCGCCTACGCCGACAGGTCAACCACGCGCGTGGCGATGCGCTCAGTAAGGGCGAGCGAATGCGAGACGAAGAGCATGCCGATTTCACGTTCGCGTGTCTCCTGCAACAAGAACTGCCACAGATCAGCTTGCGTGATGGCATCAAGCATGGTTGAAATCTCGTCCGCCACCAGATAGCGCGGGTGCGTCGCTAAAGCGCGCGCAATGCAAATGCGCTGCAACTCCCCGCCCGAGAGCTCATGCGGATAGCGGTTGAGCCACGTTGCGCGAATACCCAGTGCGTTGCTGAGCCGATCAAGTTCGCCCTGGTCTTTCGTGGCTTCAAGCAGGGTTTTTCGCAAGCGCATGCGCGGGTCCACCGCAAGTTCAGGGTGCTGAAAGATCATCTGCACCGGCGATACCCCACGTTTTGACAACACCGCGCCATCAACAAGCACCTCACCTACACGGGGACGTAAAAATCCTGCTGCCACCTTACACAGCGTTGTCTTGCCAAACCCCGATGGCGCACACAATGCAACACGCTCACCAGGAGCTACCTGCAACGTCACGCCAGCAATCGTTGGTGTTTTTGCATCGGGATAGGTGTAGGCAATATCGCGCAACTCAAGCATGACGCGCTCCTATTAAGTCAAAATCATGTTCAGGAAGCGCATGCCAAAGCGCGCGCGAAAACTCATGTTCCAGCAAATCGGGTGAGGCGAAGGCGGCAACCGAAGTCTCTTCCACCACCGTGCCTTCGCAAAAGACCGCCACGCGGTCAGCCACGCGAAGCGCCAGCTCAATGTCGTGCGTAATGAGCATGACCGCCCCGCCTTCGTTGGCAAACGCACGAAAATCATCCAGGGCGCGACACGCAAGCTCCAGATCAAGACCGGGCGTTGGCTCGTCGGCCACAATGAGGCGCGGATTATCCATGAGCGCACAGCACAAAAGCACGCGTCGTGCCATGCCGCCTGAAAGCTGATGGGGATACATTTTCGCCACGGACTCATCCAAGCCATAACGTGCGAAAAGTTCGCGGCGACGCGCAGTCCGCGCGGCTCGCTCAGAGCGCGGGTACCCAAAGCCCTCAACTTGCTTGCCCACCTGCATAAGCGGGTCTAAACTGGCCACTCCCTGCGGCACGAGCGAGATACCATGTCCGCGCACTTGCGCCAGCGATTGCGCATCTTGCTCGACGCCGTCATACCAAATGGTACCGGTGACCTGGGCGTTTGGCTCATAGAGCCCCAAGATGGTGTCAGCAAGCAAGGTTTTGCCTGACCCCGATGCGCCCACAACTGCCACAATTTCGTGCGCATGCACACCGATGCTCACGTCGTGAATAACCTCAACGCTTCGCTGTTTCGCCTGGAAAAAGGGCTGGTTTTCGTCATACATCTCAAAGGCAACGCTCAAGTGCTCCACCTGCAGCACGTGCGCGCCACCTTCGTGCACCGACCCCGGCGCGTGCGTGTGATGATGGTGCACCAGCTCACCGGTGTGCGTTGCAGAGTGGGCATGAGTGTGCGTGTGTAAGTTCGCGTGTGAGGTCTCAGCTGCCATACCCTACTCCTGATTCCGCTTCGGATCAATGAGCGTGCGAAGTGAGGTGCCTGCGCAGTCAAACAGCAGCACCACCAACACCAGCGCAAGCCCCGGAAACACCGCAAGCCACCACATGCCCGATGA
>CAJTML010000022.1 GCA_910577495.1 uncultured Eggerthellaceae bacterium | reverse complement strand
TCGTTAGCGCCTTCTGAGACGTAGGTTTTCGGATCGGCGAAGATGGCCGCGCAGTCATTTTGCAGCGTGTCAGCCCATTCGCTACTTGCTTCATAGAGTTTATGGGCGAAGTCAAGCTCGGTGAAATTCTCCTGCTCAAGCTGCGCTTTGCGCTGATCCCAGAGCTTGGAAACTTCCGTGGTGATGCCCGCCTTTTTCTGCGCTTGGCTGCCCGCCACATACATGATGCCGTTTGATTCGTAGCTGTCGCCGCCGAGTTTATCCTGCTTTTCGCAGAGCGTGACTTTGTAGCCCGCCTGTACAAGCGGCAGCGCGCATGACAGACCCGCCACGCCAGTGCCCACAACCACCACATCAGTTGTTGATGCGAACGAGACCTCCGGCTGATCGGCTATACCAAAGACCTCCTGATCAGGCGTATCGGGATCTGCCTCTCCCTCAACCACCGCTTTAGACGTGCACCCACCAAGGAGCGCTGGCGTTGCCACTGCGGCGGCCGACAGACCAACAAGCTTGAAAAATGACCTGCGTTGCACAGCTGCTCCTTACTCAGGCATAAAAATCATCATCGGGATACGGCGGCTCCAACGCGCGCTTGAATGCGCTTGCCTGAACGCGACGCGCCACCTCGGTGACCTGCGCCTCATCAAACCCCGCTGCCACCAGCGCCGCCACATCCATGCCGCGCTCAATGTGTGCCTTCAAGATCTCATCCAGCGTGTCATAGTCAATACCGAGGCTTTCCTCGTCTTGCTGATCAGGGGCAAGCTCAGCACTCGGCGGCTTGTCGATCGTGTTTTGCGGGATGGGGACAGCCACCGGGCAGGCGGAGTATGCAGGAACGTGCGCGTTTCGCCACTTCGCCAGCTCAAAGACCTCAGTCTTATAGATGCCGCCCAAAACGGCGAAGGCTCCAGCCGTGTCTCCGTAAAGGGTCGAATACCCCATCATGGCTTCGCTCTTGTTGCCGGTGTTGAGCAGCATCCAGCCATACGCGTTTGAAAGCGCCATGAGCACCACCATGCGGCAGCGCGCCTGCGTGTTTTGTGCCGCAAGACCACTCAGGCTCCCGCCACACGGATCAGCCAACACGCGGGCGAACGCCTCGTAGGGTTCAGTAATGGAGACCATCTGCGCATCAACGCCCAAACGATTGGCCAGGTCATTGGCGTCATCCACCGAGTGCGTTGACGAATACGGACCGGGCAACAACACGCCATGTACGCGATCTGCTCCCAGCGCATCAGCTGCCATCGTGGCCGCCAGTGCCGAGTCAATGCCGCCCGAGAGCCCAATAACCACGTCGGTAAAGCCACATGAATCCATAAATTTTTTCAGACCTGCTACGCAGCGCTCGTAGCGTTTTTCAGCATCCATGTGCCTTACTCCTTTGTGCTTGTTTCGCACCCCGCACTACTGGACGGAGCGAATTTTGTCTGCCAACCACTCAGCCCATTCGCCAACACCTTGTTCTTTGGTTGCTGCAATGCGGAAAATCGGTGCTTGCGGGTTGAGCTGGTTGACCGAGCTGGTAAACGCCTCTTCGTCGAAATTGAAAACGGGCATCGTATCAACTTTGTTCAAGATGACCGCATCTGCCACCTGGAACACGCCCGGGTACTTCAGCGGCTTGTCGTCTCCCTCGGGAACCGACAAGATCATCACCTTCATATTTTCGCCCAAATCGAAGTCGGTCGGACATACCAAATTGCCAACATTTTCGATGATAATGAGGTCCAAGCGCTCCAGGTCCAGCATGTCAATAGCGCGCTTGAGCATGGCGCTCTCCAGGTGGCACGCCCCGCCCGTGTTAATCTGCACCGCCGGCGTCCCTTGCGCCTTGATGCGCTCGGCATCCACGCTGCTGGCAATATCGCCCTCAATAACGGCAATGTTGAACTCGTCACGCAGCGCATCAATAGTTGCCAGGATGGTAGACGTTTTACCTGATCCCGGGCTTGCCAGCAGATCCACCACAAACACGTGGTTGTCAGCAAAACGCTGGCGAAGTTCAGCCGCCAACTGATCGTTCTTGTCCAAAATGGGTTGCTTCAAGTCAATGTGTGCCATAGGTTTGCTCCTTACGCTTCATCCTCATCAGGGATGTCAACCTCAATAGAGTCAATTTGCAGCTCGCGTCCTTCAAGGAGTTTCGTGGCGAAACTGCCGCACTCAGGACAGAGCATGTGGAACCGATCGTGGGTATAGACTGCGCCGCACTCAAGGCATTCGCTTTTGGGTGCGATCATGTTGATGTGCAAGGTGGCGTCTTTGCAGAGATCAGAGCCTTCGCACAACACCTCGAAGGCAAACTGCAGCGCATCTTGAATGGCTTCGGTCATCTCACCGACCGACAGCGTCACCTCAAGCACCTTCGTGGCGCCGGCCTCATGGGCAGATTTTTCGACCGCGTCCATAACGCCTGTCATGATTCCTAGTTCGTGCATGCCACTCCTCACCTGTGCGTACTGCTGCTTATACGAAAGAGCCCGCATCTGAGCGGGCTCTTAAATTGCATCCGTAAAGCAAGCGCTTATTTCTTCTTGAGCGCCTTCTTCTTAGCCGCAGCCTTTGCCTGGGCAGCCTCTTCGGCCTCTTCCTTCGCCAGCTGCGCATTTTGCTTCTTAATGCGCTTTGCCAACACGATACGCGCAATAAGCAAACTGCCTTCGTAGAGCGCAACCATAGCGGCGAACATCAGCAACATGGTGACCGGAGATGCGTCCGGGGTTGCCATAGCAGAAACAACCATGAGCACCACGTACACAGTACGCCAGCTGCCACGTAACTTCTTGTAGGGCACCACGTCGAAAATAACCAGGTAGAAGATGACCAGCGGCAATTCGAACGCGAAGCCAAAGCAGATTTCGAATTTGATGATAATGTCCACGTACGATGACATACGCGGCGCCACATAACCCAAACCAAGCGCCTGGTCAGTCAGCCACTGGAAGGCAGGATTCAAGATGATGGCGTAACAGAAAACCGTGCCGAAAATAAACAGCGCAACCGCAGCGGCGAACGTCGGGATGAACCACTTGCGCTCGCTCGGTTTCAGTGCCGGCAGGAAAAATGCGAGGATCTGCCACAGAATCACCGGTGCGCAGGCAACGATGGATGCCCAGATTGAAATCTTGAAGCGCACCGAGAACGCCTCGAACGGGTCAATTGCCTGCAACGAGGCGAAACCGTTGGCATCGGTCGGCAAAAACTCAGCAATCGGAAGCAACAAAAACTGGCCAATCGTTGGTGTGGCCATGTAGAAAATAACGACCGCAATGGCCAGGCAGGCAACGATGCGCACCAAGCGCATGCGCAGCTCACCCAGATGGTCGAAGAGGGGCATTCGCGCCGGTCCGATAGGCATAGCTTATTCCCCTTTCTTTTCTTGAGCGGCTTTAGCAGCAGCCTCTTCGGCTGCCTTCTTCTTATTAGCTGCACGCGTAGCGGCAGCCTTCTTAGCAGCAGCTGAACGGGCAGCGGCTTTTTCCGCATCAGTCTTGGGTGCAGCTTTTTTAGCGGCAGGTTTTGCCGCCGGCTTGGCAGCAGCGGTTGCCTTGGCTGCGGGCTTGGCTGCAGGTTTAGCTGCGGGTTTAGCTGCTGCTACCGGCTTCGCGGCAGCAGCAGGCTTGGCAGCAGCTGCAGGCTTTTTGTCAGCTGCAGGCTTCGTGGCAGCGGCAGACTTGGTGCCGTAAAGCTGAGCCGGATCCGGCTTGGTCGTCTCAACAGGCTTAGCAGCAGGCTTTGCCGAAGCAGCCTTGGTTGCCGCAGCAGCAGCGCCAGCGCCAGCAGTTGCACCAGCAGCCTCTTTAGCAGCTGCAGCTTCTTTGGCAGCGGCTGCTTTCTCGGCACGCTCCTTTTGCAGTGCAGCAGCTTTAGCAGCACGCTCTTCTTTGGCAGCCTCTTTAGCAGCTTCTTCCTCGGCAGCCTTTTTAGCGGCGCGTTCTTTTTCGTAGCGAGCCTTACGCTCAGAGAAGCTTTCGCTCTTATTCGAAGCGTTTGAAGCGCTGGTCGACGTTGCCTTCGCCGTCTTTTCGCTCTTGGCAGCTTCGCCATCTTTTTTATCTGACTCGTCTTTTTCGCCAGATTCACCAATTTTTGAGAGCGCATCCAGCGGGTTTTTGAACGGTTCATCAGAGTTGGGGTCATAGACCTCGGTCTTGATGACCTTATTCATTTCTTCCTGGGCGTCGCGGAATTTTCCAATTGCTTTACCCAGGGTCTTTGCAAGAGCTGGCAGCTTATCAGGTCCAAAAATCAAAAACCCGAACAGCAGAATGAGAAATAGCTCGAATCCACCGATACCAAACAAGGCAATCCCCTTTGCACGGATTTAATCACAACAATTACACCGCGGCACAACGCGGCAACGATACATAATACCATAGGCGAAAATGCCTTCACATCCCGGAATGCATTTTCATGATTTACTAACACAGTGGCCGGCAATGCCGGCCACGTCACGTTCACCTGTTATGCGCGCCATCACATCAGGATGGTGCGATTTGTACGACGCGCGTTATGCTGCGCCGCCACCCAAGAAGGCCAAGGCCACCGTCGGAATACCCAGCGCCAGCACCAAGATCACGCACACCACAATGGTAAAGATCTTCTTGCCGCGCGCCTCGGCTTCACGACGAGCCTTTTCGCGCTTTTCGCGCTCCTGAGCAGCCTTGATGCGTTCTGCTTTCTGTTTTGCGGTTACTTTCTGGTTGGTACCCATACCCTCATCCCTTTATTAGTCACGCAATTTTCCGCGAATCTCAATAACACGAGCGATACTGCGAGCAACCTCTACGCCCACGTTCCACTTGTTGGTTTCATAGAGCGGCACACCTGCCACCATGGTCATCAACACGTCAGAACCAGTGCAGGTATTAACCACCGCAGACACCGGATCGGTGGTAGGCGTTTGGTGCGAGCCCGACAAATCCACTGCAATAATATCAGCACATTTGCCAACTTCAAGCGAGCCGATCTTGTCATCAAGCTTCAGTGCGCGCGCGCCACCTAAGGTTGCCATTTCAAGCATAGTAGCAGATTCCACAAACGTGTTCGTGTTCACCGCGCGCTGGATAAGCATACCCAAACGCATCTCTTCTAACATGTCCGTTGAATCCGTTGCTGCCGGCGAGTCGGTTCCCAAACCAATGCGCAAGCCAGCACGCAAAAATTCGCCAATCGGAGCCACGCCCATGCCCAGCTGCGCGTTAATGCGCGGGCACACACCCACCGCAACGTCATACTTCTTGAGCGTCTTAATGTCTCGTTCGTCAACATGCACGCAGTGGATGGCCAGCACGTTTTCAGCTTCAAACGCGCCCCAGTTAAGCGCATAGCGAACCGGCGTTGTGCCTGTTGGCAGCCAGGGCGGAATCTCCACGTATCCACGCTTGTCGTCCATGACATGCACGGCGAAGGGAGACGAACCATACTTAATAAAGTTGAACTCTTCGCGATTTCCTGCCAAATGCATGGCAACCGGCAAATGCTCTCGGTTGGCCAGCTCAGCCACGCGACCATACACCGAAGGATGGCACGCATACATGGCAGCCGGCGCAATACCAATGGTCACGCGCGAGGGATCAACCTCTTCGCGCCAGTGCAAAATGTCGTTTTCAGCCAGGCGCATGGCATGATCCACACGGCGCTTATCCATAGCGCCCACTTCACGGTAAATCACGCTGCGAAGGCCGAGCTTTTGGGTTGCCGTTGACGCTGCACCCGTTGCCGTGATGTCCGCCACACACGTAATGCCACTTGAAAGCGCCTCAAGGCCACCAAGGATTGCAGAGTCATACCAGTCCGCAACGTCAAGCTTGGCGCTGGTCTCAAGCAGCGACATGATCCAGGTGGTATAAGGCACGTCGTGCACGATGCCACGCGCAACTGCGTTTTCCAGATGCGTGTGCAAATCCACCAGGCCAGGCAGCAACGCGGCGCTGCCGAAATCTTTGATTTCTTCGTCAGGATAGCGAAGTTTGAGGCTCTCAACAGGGCCGATATCGCGAATTAAGCCATCGCGCACCAAGATGGCGCCATTTTGGAATGGCTCAGACGTGATGGGAAGAATGTATTGCGCGCTGAGCAGCATGCTTGTTCCGCCTATCTCATCGGGAATCGTTAAACGTACATACTAGCATGCACGAGATGGCTTTTTTGAGGGCGCTGGTGGCGAATCGGCCATTGCACGCAACAAAACGCGTTATACTACCCGCCATGGAATCACTAGACATAACATACATTCACGCGCCCGCAACTTATGACTTCCGCGAGCGCTCCATTATGTACGGCCCGGTTTCTGATATGGTGCCGTCGACGCCCATTTTCGAGATGTATCCGCTTGGGCTCACCACCCTGTGCGAGTACCTGGAACGCCACGGTTTGCGCGCGCGCATTTACAACTTGGCATCCATGATGCTGCACAAAAAGAACTTCGACGTAGAGGCCAACCTGGCCAAACTTGACTCGCGCATGTTTGGCATTGACCTGCACTGGATGCCGCATTGCCACGGCTCCATTGAGGTGGCGAAGATCCTCAAGCGTCTGCATCCGCACACGCCCATTTCGTTTGGCGGACTTTCCTCGTCCATCTTTCACGAGGACCTCATCAAGTACGACTGCATTGATTATGTGTTTCGCGGAGACTCAACCGAAGAGCCCATGCGCATGCTCATTGAGCGCGTAGCGCGAGCTGAACGCACGCATACCCCCATTGGAGATTTGTCGGACATTCCGAACTTGACCTGGAAAGACGCATCGGGCGCTATCCATATCAACCCGCTTTCGTGGGTGCCCGACGACATGAACGCCATCTCTATGGACTACGCCTACCCCATGAAAGGCGTGCTTCGCCATCATGATATGACCAGCTACCTGCCCATGAAGGGTTGGCTGTCATACCCGGTCACGGCGGGACTTTCGTGTCGCGGGTGTGCGCGCAATTGTGCAACCTGCGGCGGCAGTGCATACGCATTTCGCAATCACTTTGGACGCCGACGCGTGGCGTGGCGCGATCCGTCGCTTCTGATTCGCGACATTCAAAATGTGCAAAATCACGTGTGGGGCCCCATTTTTGTGCTCAATGACTTTTTGCAAGCGGGCGAAGCCTACACGCACAAGTTTATTACCGGGCTCAAAGACAAGGTCAGAAACCCCATTGGCTTTGAGTTTTTCGGACCGCCTCCAGGGGGCGACGATTTCTACTCGCTTTTGGATGAGAACCTGGACAGCTGGTCAATTGAGATTTCGGCCGAAAGCCACGATGACGACGTGCGCGCGGCGTTTGGCAAAGGCCACTACACCATGGCTGAGCTGGAAGAAACCATTGTTGATGCGCTTTCGCACCCGAACTGCGAGCGCTTCGACCTCTACTTTATGACCGGCATCCCGAAGCAAACCGCGGCCAGCGTGCGCGAGACCGGCGCCTACGTGCAGCACCTCTACGAGCGCGTGAACTACGACCCGCGCTTGGTGGTTATGACCTCGCCGATGGCGCCGTTTTTGGACGTGGGTTCAATTGCGTTCGATAATCCTGAGCAATTCGGTTATAAATTGCGCGCGCGCACGTTTGAGGAGCATCGCAAGCGCATGATTTTGCCGTCATGGAAGCACATCATGAACTATGAGAGCGTGTACATGTCCGCAGACGAAATGGTGGATGCAACCTACGACGCTGCCTTGGATATCAACCGCATCAAAGGCGAACACGGCATCTTAGATGCCGGCATGGCGGCTGGCGTGGACGCGCGTATTCGCCAAGCTCGTGAGCAGATGAACCGCCTAGATGACGTGCTGTATAACGGAAGCGGCCGCATTGACAAGCGCCTGGCGCAACTCAAAGAGGAGTTCGAGCGCCTCTCCGAGAGCACCGTTGCGGAAAAGTCGGAGCTGAACTGGGCGTTCGACGTAAAGCCGACACACGTAGCACATCTGGCTAAGCTCTGGATCACCAACGAGCCCGCCAACTTCGCCGCACGTTTGGGCGGCAAGTGGCGAAGCGCCGCAAGTGATTTTGACTACCCGGATCAGACGAACGGAGAACTCTCGCCCGCCTTTAACGCCGACGGCACGCCGAACACGAGCGCGCGCGGCACGAAGGCCGATGGTATTAGCGACGGTCGCGCCATTGCCGATGAACAGGGTGTTCAGGTTGCCGCTTTTGGCAGCGTCGTGGCACCGGGATTCTCGGCTGCGAACACAAATTCGGCTTTCGACGCCTCTATTGCTTCGCTTGAGGCGGGGCGCGCGGGTACGGCGGTTGAAGCGGGTGCGGCGGCAATTCGCGAAGAGCAGCTGCGCACCGTTGAGCCCGATCCGCTGCTTGAGAAGATGATTGCCGAGGAACAAGAGCGTACTGAAGCGCTTGAGCGCGGAGATGCCGAGGCGCTTGCCGCCGAAGCCGCGCGCGTAGGCGCGCGAGATGCCGGCGGACTCAAAGGCGCAGGTGGGCGCGCTGGTGCGCGCGACGCTCGCAAGCTGGACAAGCTGCGCGACCGCAAGAACTAACAAGTGTTGCTTGACGGCAGCTCATCGCCGTCAATCTGGTAGTATGATCTGCGCACAACATGAACCAACGCGAAAGGACTGTCATGACCGCGCTTTATGAGGAACTCATCGTGGATATCCCCGACTACCCCACCGAAGGCGTGGTTTTCAAAGACATCACCCCAGTCATTGCGAATCCGGAGGCGTTTTCGCAGGTCATCGACGGCATTGCAACGCACTTCGCCGAGTTAGGCATCACCAAGGTCATCGGCGCCGAGGCGCGCGGTTTCATCATTGGCGCACCGGTAGCGTATCAGCTGGGCGCAGGTTTTGTGCCTGCTCGCAAGCATGGCAAGCTTCCTCGCGAAACGTTCCGCGCTGATTATGAGCTGGAGTACGGACACGACGCGCTTGAGATTCACCAAGATGCACTCACCGCAGATGATCGCGTTTTGATTGTGGACGACCTCATTGCAACGGGTGGCACCGTACGCGCGCTGGTCAAACTGGTGGAGGATACGGGCGCTGAGCTGGCTGGACTTGGATTCTTCTTGGAGCTTGGGTTCCTCGCCCCGCGCGCAAAACTTGCTGAGGTTACCAACGCGGAAGTCTTCTCACTCGTCAACGTAGAGGGCTAAAAGTGTAAAACATACTTTACACATTAGGGTCAATATCCCAAAAGTGTAAAACATACTTCACACTTTTGGGTACAACCAACCCCGAAAGGAGCGCAGATGAGCAAACCTGTCGTTTATTTCACGCGTGAGATCACTCCCGAAAACGTCGTGCGCCTCTACGAAAAACTGGGCGTTGACCTGCCCGGCAAGGTGGCCGTCAAAGTTCATTCTGGCGAAAAAGGCAACCAGAACTACCTCCATCCCGAGTTCATGCGTCCCATGATTGAGACGGTTGAGGGCACAGTGGTCGAATGCAACACCGCCTATGATGGCGCGCGCGACACCACCGAAAAGCACGAGCAGCTCATGGCTGAGCACGGCTGGTCGGAGTTTTTCGACGTTGACATCATGGACTCAGAAGGGCCTGACCTGGTGTTCCCCATTGAGAACGGCCGCTTCCTCACGCACAACTACGTAGGCAAGCATCTGGCGAATTACGCCTCTATGCTGGTGCTTTCGCATTTCAAGGGACACCCCATGGGTGGCTTTGGCGGTGCGCTTAAGCAGCTGGCCATTGGATGCGCTTCCAACCAGGGCAAAGTGAACATCCACACTGCGGGCGCGTCGCTTAAGCAGGACGAATTCTGGACGAAACTGGCCAAGCAAGATGACTTTTTGGAGGGCATGGCCGAGGCAGCGGAGACCATCGTGAACCATTTTGGCTCCAACCTGGCATACGTCAACATCGCCTGCAATCTCTCGGTAGACTGCGACTGCTGCGCCGAGGCTGAAGACCCCTGCATGGGCGACATCGGCATCTTCGCCTCACTTGACCCGGTAGCCATTGACCAGGCCTGCATTGATGCGGTCAAGGCGTCGAAGGATCCCGGCCGCGACAAACTCCTGGAGCGTATTAACTCCAAGCACGGCACCAAGACCATCGACGACGCCGCGCGCTTAGGCTACGGTTCCAAAGATTACGAGCTGGTTGAGGTGTAGGGCGGCCTTATAACGCATGGAAATCACCTGGGTTACATTCGCCATTGCCTGTCCGCTGTGCTTTTTGGCGGGCATTCTGAATGCATCAGCCGGGAGCGGAGGACTGATCTCGCTTCCGGCTTTCATGATTGCGGGACTGCCCCCTCACCTGGCCATTGGCACTAACAAGCTGCAAGCAGTCATGGGCATGAGCGCGGCGAACGTGCGCTTTATTCGCGATGGGTACCTGAATTTTCGGCTGGCTGTGCCCTCTATTGCGCTTGCAGTTTTAGGGTCACTCGTCGGTTCGAACCTGTCGCTCATCTGCGACGAAAGCGTGCTGTCGTATCTCGTCTTCGCCATTTTGCCCTTTGCGGCATTTTTCGCACTCAACAAAAAGACGTTCACTGATCGGGGCACGGCTGAGGCTGCGGGCGGCAGTGCAGCGCCCAGCGTCAGCACCCCTGACAGCGACGCTCCCCAGATCACCCGCAAGACCTACGCGATCGTCTGCGTGGCCGCTGCCATCATCGGATGCTACGACGGGTTTTACGGGCCGGGCACCGGCACTTTTCTCATCATCGCGTTCACGGCATTTGCTCACCTTGAAGTGCGTGTGGCCAGTGCGCAGGCGAAAGCCATTAACTTCACCACCAACCTCACAGCGTTTATTGTGTTTGCCACCAGCGGAAACGTGCTCATCCCCCTCGGGCTTGCTGCGGGCGCATGCAACATCATCGGCGCCTGGATTGGTGCGGGACTTGTCATTGATTTCGGGGCGAAGATCATGCGCCCGGCGCTCGTGGTGGCACTGGTCTTACTGCTCCTCAAAGCGCTCGGACTCTACTAAGAACTCCGCCAAAACGCCACAAGGCCGATTTCTCATAAGAATTAGGAGTTTTCCGAAGATTGAAAAAGGGAGCGCCCTAAAGACAGAGGGGGTCAAAAGCCGAGTTTTGCATCATGCCTGGTCATCGACCTGTTGAGCAGGAGTAAGAAGAAGCTCCCTTTGGCAAAATGCCTCAGCACAGTCTCCAGCAAAGGCAGATCTTCGGAAAACTCTGATTTATTAACGCCACAGCGCCCTTTTGCGTTTCAGAGGTGCAAGATAGAGGTTTTTAGGGCGAAAACCCCTGAGCCGCGGAGCCTCGCGGGCTGTTACTCAACCGGGGAGCCTCGCAGGCCGTTGCTCAACCGGGGAGCCTCGCAAGCCGCTGCTCGGCTGCGGGCATGCGAGCACAAAAAAGGTGCCGACCCCTTCAAGGAGTCGGCACCTTTCGCTACCTCATTATGGCAAAACGCGAAGCTATTAGTCCTCATCCAATCCCATGTCGGTGAGATCGTCCAAGTTCAACTCGTCAAGGTTGCCCAGGTCAAGCGCCTCTTCAACCTTGCAGTCGTAGTCACCTTCAGCGTTGATGTCAATCAGCACGTGGCTGCGATCAAACAGCTTGCCCTCAATGACCAGCTGCGCAATGCGATCAACCACTTCGCGCTGAATCAGACGCTTCAGCGGACGTGCGCCATAGACCGGATCATAGCCGTCAATGGCCAAGTGCTCCATAGCCGCTGGCGAAACATCCAGCGTCACGCGACGAGCAGCCAAGCGCTCACGCACGTCGTTGAGCTGCAGCTCAACGATCGGCTCCATGTTGGCAATGGAGAGTTCATTGAACGTGACGATGTCATCAATACGGTTCAAGAACTCCGGCTTAAACGTCGCGCGCAGGGACTCTTGGATGGCGTTGGTGAACTCAGCAAGCTTCTTCGCACCCTCTTCAGGGGTCATGTTCACCACGTCTTCAAGCATGTCGCCCATGGTCTCACGCTCATGCTGTGCACGCTCGCGAATAAACTGCGAACCAACGTTGCTGGTCATGATGATAATGGCGTTCTTGAAGCTCACCACACGACCCTGACCGTCAGTCAGTCGACCATCATCAAGCACCTGCAGCAAGATGTTGAACACATCCGGATGCGCCTTTTCAATCTCGTCAAGCAAGATAACGCTATAGGGCTTACGGCGAACCGCTTCAGTCAACTGGCCGCCCTCGTCATAGCCGACGTATCCGGGAGGTGCACCGATAAGCCTTTGCACGCTGAATTTCTCCATGTACTCAGACATATCAATACGCACCATGGCGCGCTCGGAGTCAAACAGGTATTCTGCCAGCGCTTTTGCAAGCTCGGTCTTACCAACACCGGTCGGGCCCAAGAACAAGAACGAGCCAATGGGTTTATCCGGATCCGACAGACCAGCACGGTTACGGCGAATAGCGCCCGCCACTGAAGACACTGCCTCATCCTGACCAACCACGCGCTCATGCAAAACCTTTTCCAGGTCAATGAGCTTTTCCATCTCGCCGCGCATCATCTTTTGGATCGGAATGCCCGTCCACGTTGACACAACCTCGGCAATTTCGTCATCCGACACTTCCTCTTTAAGGATTGCGCCGTCTTGCTGGCGAACATTCAGGTCATGTTCGGCCTGCTCCAGCTTTTGCTGCAGCTCCGGAATACGCGCATAGCGAATCTCAGAGGCTTTCACCAGGTCACCCTCGCGCGTGGCACGCTCTTCTTCAAGCTGCGCACCTTCCAAATCGGCCTTGAGATTTTGCACATACTCAATGGCGTCTTTTTCGTTTCGCCACTCAGCCTTGCGCTTATCAAGCGCCTCTTTGGCCGTGGCAATCTCTTTGCGAAGGCTCTCAAGACGCTCGCGAGAAACGTCGTCGCTTTCCTTCTTGAGCGCTTCTTCCTCAATCTGCATCTGCGTCAGTTTGCGCTCAGCCGCATCAACCTCTTCTGGCATTGAGTCAATCTCAATGCGCAGACGACTGGCCGCCTCATCCATCAGGTCAATTGCCTTGTCCGGCAAGAAACGATCCGTGATATAGCGGTTTGACAGCTCAGCTGACGCCACAATAGCGGAGTCCGTAATGCGAACGCCGTGGTGAATCTCGTACTTCTCTTTGAGGCCACGCAAAATAGCAATGGTGTCTTCCACCGTCGGCTCGGTCACCATAACCGGCTGGAAGCGGCGCTCCAAAGCGGCGTCCTTTTCAATGTACTTGCGATACTCATCCAGCGTGGTGGCGCCAATAACATGCAGCTCACCGCGCGAAAGTGCCGGCTTGAGCATGTTGCCTGCGTCCATGGAGCTATCGCCCGTGGAACCTGCGCCAACGATGGTATGCAGCTCGTCAATAAACAAGATGACGCGTCCATCGGAGTCTTTTACTTCGCGAATAACCGCCTTGAGACGGTCCTCAAATTCACCGCGATACTTCGCACCAGCAACCATGGATGCCAAATCCAGCGCCACGATCTCCTTATCACGTAGCGATGACGGCACATCACCTGCGACGATACGCTGTGCCAAGCCCTCAATAATGGCGGTCTTGCCAACGCCAGGCTCACCGATGAGCACCGGGTTGTTCTTCGTGCGGCGAGACAGCACCTGTACGGTGCGGCGAATCTCTTCGGAGCGGCCAATGACCGGATCCAACTTGCCCTCGCGCGCCTTGAGCGTCAGGTTCTGACCGTACTGCTCAAGTGCCTCAAACTGCGTTTTATTATTCGGGTCTGTCACGCGGGTTTCGCCGCGCAGCTCCTCATACGCCGCTTCGATATTTTTGCGGTTGACGTTTGCGGCGCTCAAAATCTTGCCCGCCGCGTCTTTACCCTCCGACAGCGCAATCAGCAGGTGCTCAGTCGTGGCATAGCTATCACCCAAGCGCTCTGCAATCTTAACCGCTTTGTCAATCACGCCCATCAGCGCCTGCGACGGAATACCGCTCATAGCGCCCGCGCCGCTGATCTTTGGCATGGAGGCAATTTCGGCATCAACATTCGCGTTGAGCTGGAACAAGTCCGCGCCAATGCGCTTGATGATGGCCGAGAGGTTGTTCTCATGCGAAGCCAACAGCGCCTTAAGCATATGGATTGGCTCTGCCTGGGATGACTCGTTCTCAGAAGCAATAACCAGCGTTTGCTGCAATGCCTCCTGCGCCCCAAGCGCCAATTTGCTGAGGTTGCCCATGTTCATGGCGTACCCTCCTTTTCATTTCCTATTTCAAGCGGCGAAGCGAACTTGGCATATCCGCCACGCGAACGAGCGCGTTCACGCTTTCGCGTGTCTCCAGTTCATGCACCCGATCAGCAAGACGGCGAACGCGCTTATGCAGATCATCAAGTTCTGCATCGCGCTCATCCAGCCGACCCTGCAAATCAAGGATGCGAATGACGCCTGCCAAGTTAATGCCTTCGCCGGTAAGTTCGTTAATAAGTTCAAGCCGATCAATGTCAGCTTGCGAATACATCCTGGTATTACCGCTGGTTCGCTGCGGAGTAACGAGGCCTTTTTGCTCATAGGTGCGAAGCGTTTGCGGATGCACACCGGTAAGCTCAGCGGCCACGCTAATCATGTAGAGCGGACGGTTGCGGTCGGTTCGGTTGCCGCTCATGCTTCCCAGCTCCTCACCGATTCAGTACTTGCAGCCAAAAAGTCTTCCATGGCTTTGGTTTGCTCTTCGTTCATTTCTTTCGGGATGACAACCTTAATGGTGATCTTGAGATCTCCGTGTCCATCACCCTTTACCTTCGGAGCGCCTTTGCCGCGCACCGTCAGCACCGTGTCGTCTTGCGTGCCAGCCGGAACCTTCACGCGTGCCTTTTTGCCATCAGGCGTAGGCACCACCACACTGGCGCCTAAGGCGGCTTCCGCGACGTTCAGCGGAACCGTCATGAGTACATCTGCGCCTTTGCGCGTGTACAAGTCATTGCTTTCAATCTTGGTTGTGATCAGCAGATCACCATCAGCGCCACCGTTTTCGCCCGGCGCGCCCTTGCCCTTAAAACGCAGGCGGCCGCCATCCACCGCACCTGCCGGAATCTTCACGGTTAACGTGTCAGATTCTGCGCGGCCAGGCACGCGTACGGTGACTTTTTTCTCGGCACCATTAAATGCCTCATCAAACGTCACATTGAGCGTGACGTTCATATCTTGACCCTTACGGGGTCGTGGCTGATAACCACCACCGAAATCCCAGTTCGATCCAAAGGCTCCTTCGCCATGGCGAATGCTCTCTAAGATATCCGCCCAGCTGCCGCCACCGAAACCGCCACCGAAAATGTCTTCTACGTTGACCGCCGAACCGCCGCCCCAGCCATGGGGGATTTGGTTTTCATTTGCGGTGCCGTACTGGTCATACAGTTCGCGCTTTTTTTCGTCAGAAAGCACTTCGTAGGCTTCGTTGATCTCTTTAAACTTAGCCTCGTCTCCGCCCGCATCCGGGTGGTGGGTACGTGCTAATTTGCGGAATGCCTTTTTGATCTCGGCTTGCGTTGCCGTACGAGGGACTCCGAGTGTTTTGTAGTAATCAGGGGTAGCTGCCATAATTTCTGCTCTACCTCCTTCGCGGTTGTTATGCTTGTTTTAGCGTATGAAGGCGGGCTTGGACAGCCCGCCTTCACCACGTACACTATTTCGTGCTTTCGCTGCCCTCATCAGGCGTTTTTTCCCGCTTGGGGCCACCTGTGGTTACGGTAACCATAGCGGGTCTGAGAACCTTCGTTCCCATTTTGTAACCCTTTTGATAGACCTCATGAACGGTCTCATCAAACGCTTGCGCATCCGGAACGGTTGCCACCGCTTGTGCTTCCAGCGAGTCAAAAGGCTGACCAACCGGATCAATTACTTCGACACCGTCTTTTTGCAGCACGCTGACAAACTTGGCATGCACTGCTTTGACGCCGTCCAGCAATCCCAGCTCACCGTTGTCGGTTGCATAACCGATGGTGCGCTCAAAGTCATCAATCACGGGCAAAAGGTCAGTCACGAGCTTTTCGGTTGCACGAGCTTTTTCAATCTCGCGCTGCTCGTTGGTGCGTCTGCGGTAGGTATCCCACTCAGCATGCAGGCGCATGTACTTGCCTTGCCACTCTTCAACTTGCTTTTTGGCTTCGTTGTAGAGATCCTCTGCAACTGATGCCGTTTCAACACCGGGCGTACCTTCAATGACCACTTCGTCAGCCGAAATATCATCAAGGTTTTGCGACGCATCGGTCAGGGTCTCAGCCGCTTCAGCAGTGGCGTTTTCCATTTCAGAAACTTCTGCTGCTTCAGCCTTCAGGTCATCGGCCTGGGTGCCGCGCGCCGCGTTTGGCGTGCCTTGCTCAACCATGACTCTTACTTCCCTTCGTTTTCGTCATCTACAACTTCGTAGTCTGCCTCAATGGTGTCATCAGCAGGCGTGGTCTCAGCAGCGGCTGCCTCAGATGCGGCGTTCGGGCCTTCCGTTGAGTACACAACCTCAGCCAGCTTATAGCCTGCCTGCTGCATCTTCTCGGTGGCCTGCTTAATGGCTTCCATGTCAGAGCCTTCCAGTGCGGTCTTTGCCTCAGCAATTGCCTCTTCAGCTGCGCTCTTAACGTCTGACGGAGCCTTGTCGCCAACCTCAGCAAGCGTCTGCTCGGTTGCGTTTACCAACGCGTCTGCGGTGTTGCGGATCTCAACTTCTTCGCGACGACGCTGGTCTTCTTCAGCATGCTGCTCAGCATCTTTTACCATGCGCTCTACTTCGTCATCATTCAATGCGGTAGAACCAGAAATGGTGATCTGCTGCTGCTTGCCAGTACCCAAGTCCTTAGCTGAGACGTTCACGATGCCGTTTGCGTCAATGTCGAAGGTAACCTCAATTTGCGGAACACCGCGACGAGCAGCCGGAATACCAGTCAGTTGGAACTTGCCCAGCGTCTTGTTGTCAGAAGCCATCTGGCGCTCACCTTGCAGGACGTGAACCTCAACAGACGTCTGGTTGTCAGATGCGGTTGAGTAAATTTCCGTCTTGCGAGTCGGGATGGTGGTGTTGCGCTCAATCATCTTGGTCATAACGCCGCCCATGGTTTCAACACCCAGCGAAAGAGGCGTTACGTCAAGCAGCAGAATGCCCTCAACGTCGCCAGCCAAAACGCCGCCCTGAACAGCTGCGCCCATAGCTACAACCTCGTCAGGATTTACTGACATGTTCGGGTCTTTGCCAGTCATCTTCTTAACCAGATCCTGAACAGCCGGCATACGCGTTGAGCCACCAACCAAGATGACTTCGTCAATGTCTCCAGACTTCAGACCTGCGTCAGAAAGTGCTTGCTCAACAGGCTTCTTGCAGCGATCCAGCAGATCCTTGGTAATGCGCTCAAACTCTGAACGAGTCAGCGTGTAGTCCAAGTGCTTAGGACCTGAAGCGTCAGCAGTAATGAACGGCAGGTTGATGTTTGCCTGCGTCGTAGAGCTCAGCTCCATCTTTGCTTTCTCAGCAGCTTCCTTCAAACGCTGCAGTGCCATCTTGTCTTGGCGAAGGTCAATGCCGTTGTCAGCCTTGAACTTGTCTGCCAACCAGTCAATGATGCGCTGATCCCAGTCATCACCACCGAGGTGGTTGTCGCCAGCGGTTGAAGCTACCTCAAAGACGCCGTCGCCCAACTCAAGGATGGAAACGTCGAACGTGCCGCCGCCCAAGTCAAATACGAGGATCTTCTCGTCCTTGTTGGTCTTATCAAGACCATACGCCAGTGCTGCAGCCGTCGGCTCGTTGATGATACGAAGTACCTCAAGGCCTGCGATCTTGCCAGCGTCTTTGGTGGCTTGACGCTGTGCGTCATTGAAGTATGCAGGAACAGTGATGACTGCTTGGGTAACCGGTGCGCCCAGAACTTTCTCAGCGTCGTTCTTGAGCTTTTGCAGCACCATTGCAGAAATCTCTTCAGGCGTGTAATCCTTGCCATCAATGTCTACAACTGCGCGGCCATCTTTGCCCTTTTGTACGTTATAGCTAACGGTCTTTTGCTCTTCAGGAGTCTCATCAAAGGAGCGACCAATGAAGCGCTTTACTGATGAAACGGTGTTTTCAGGATTCGTTACAGCTTGGTTTTTAGCAGATTTACCAACAACGCGTTCGCCGTCCTTGCGGAAGCCCTCAACGGACGGAGTCGTACGATCGCCCTCTGCGTTCACCAAGATTTCAGGCTCTGAGCCCTCCATGACAGCCATGGCAGAGTTCGTGGTGCCCAGGTCAATACCGAGAATCTTGCTCATAGTTTTGCTTCCTTTCGTTGCATGTTTTCTCGTTTATTTACTTGGTAGTGCAAGGTGTCTTTCGGTGGTGTCAGTGAACGATCACTGTGCTACCGCATGACACCCGGTATAGATACGCATTTTGTATCTTTGGATTGATGACGGCTTATGCTGTGCCGCTGGTTGCTTTCAGCGTCAGCGGCTTTTACAGCGCCACCCCGCGGATCCAAAACACGTAAGTATCATAGGTACAAGTATTTTATGATGTTGCATACTATATAATCTAAGTCTATCACTGTCAAGTTTCTTGAGACATATATTTATATGTTTCTTTAACACAACTACTATAAAGACCTCACTGAGCAATGTCTCACTGAATAAAGAAGCGTTACGCGCTGGTCACATGCTTGTTTCTGGAATGGCGATTCGAATGGAAACGTCGCAGGTGACAGCTTTTATTGAGGTCGATCTTGTGAAGGAATTGTGAGTGGGCGCCCGATTTTGGACGGCAAATGAAGGAATCATGAGTAGCGCTCAGCAAATCTGCGTCTGCGGGGGGGCGCGAGGACGCGCGACCCGTGGGCGCAGCGTGCGGTCCGTGGGTGCAGCGTGCGACCCGTGGGCGGATCCCAGCAGTGCAAGGTTTGTGGTCAAATAGACCCCGATTAGTGCAAACGATCGCGTGCCAGCACCTGCCAGAAAATCATGAGCTGGGGTTTTTCAGCCTGTTGATCGCGAGATTCGCCGATAACCCCTCCTGGCTGCACTAAACCCCGTCTATTTGACCGCTACTTGACCGAAGGAGCGCACTCCGAGGAGAGGGTGCACTCCGAGGGGGTGCGCGCACCCGGGGCGCACTCTTGGGGGCGCACCCGGGGCGCACTCTTGGGGGCGTACCCGGGGCGCACTCTTGGGGGCGTACCCGGAGCGCACTCCCGGGGCATGCTCCCTCGCGACGGGGTGCGCGACACAAAGAAAAACCCCGGGGCCGCCCTGGCTCCGGGGTTTGATTGCTTGCGAAGGAAGCTTGAAGTTAGTCTTCAACAACCTCAGGAATTGCGCCCATCGGGCACTCTTCAACACAATCGCCGCATGCAATGCAGTTTTCTTCGTTAACAACGTCAGCAACGCCGCCAACTACTTCGAGCACCTCTTGGGGGCATGCGTCAACGCAGATGCCACAACCAATGCACTCATCAGTTTCAATAACCGGATGGGACATGGCAATCTCCTTCTCATTTAAGAATCTTTGCTCGCATAGCGGCAAAGCTTCAAAACCACATGCCCGTAAGATACCCGACTTTGAGCATATTGCAAGGCAAAAACAAGATTTTTCAAGGTACGGCGCAAACAGGGTGAGATTGGCCTATTTTTCGACAAATCCTTGATCCATGATCGTATCCACCAGATCCAGATGCTCGCGCGCATCCATCCGCGCCCGCACCACACGGGCCACTGCATACCCGCCAAAAAGCACGCCATAAACGCCCACCGTCACACCAGCAGTTGCGCTTCCACTCAAAGCAGCGGGCGCCAACATCAGTAAAAGGTGTACCAAAATGAGGGCATAAAAGACGTACGCAAGCTTTTGAATTTTTCGCCACTTTTTTGCTTTCATGTGGTGTTTTATGCTGCGAAGGCTCGTCACTCCAAGCACAAGAGCAAGCACCAGCAAACAAAGCGCAACGACAAACGATGCAAGCACCGCGTCTTTCGGCCGAGACCCAGCGCTCATAGCTGAAACGTACACAAGCAAATAGGTCAGCATGTGTCCCGCGATCAAAATGCACGCAACAATGGAGAGCTCGGCGCGAATTGGTCGCAGCCAAAGCGAGACTCGGCTTTTGCGCGGCAGCACGCCGATGTACATAACGATGATAAACACCGCCACCCCCAGCGCGCCTTTTCGCATGATGAAGGCAAACGGGCCGCGCACAACCTCGCCCCAGCCGTACGCCGTGCCAAGCAACAAGATAATATCAAGGGCGAACGCCAGCAGATAAAACAGCCACGGTGCGCGTTTTATGGGATTGCGAAGCAGCATGACCGCAGCGCACGTGCCAAGCAAGAGTAACAATATGTCCATGTCAAACCCCCAAACTCCTCAACGTTTAGGGATTTTGTCAATATTTGGCGAAAGCGTCAACACAAAATTGTGCGTAAGTCATGTACGCATACGAGCATACGATGTTGCGACAAGCGTCGCCACCGTGTGTAGACATAGAATGCGAAGAAACGCGCACCAGTTTGACGACTAACAAATGCGCGGCAGTTGTTCTCCGACCAGCATGTCAAGGATGCGCGCGGTGCCAAATGCGGTGCGCAAAAACACCTTCGACCCACGCTCGGGGTTAGCCTCAACCACCTCGCCGATGATAGCAGCGTCTTCGCCATATTTGTTGGCACGCATAGCCGCAAGAGCAGCCTCGGCCTCGTCAGCTGCGACAACACACACCATTTTGCCTTCGTTGGCAACCTGCAAGACGTCATAGCCCAGCATCTCGCATGCGCCGCGCACGGCCGGCTTCACCGGAATGGCGGCCTCATCTACAAAGATGTCGGTTTGGGACTGTGCGGCCAGCTCATTGAGGGTTGACGCCA
>CAJTML010000021.1 GCA_910577495.1 uncultured Eggerthellaceae bacterium | reverse complement strand
GTGCCCCAGCCCATGTCCCATCTTGCCGGCAAAACCTGCCTCAGCCAACACGCGCTCTGCAAGCTCGTGCATCTCCGCTCCGGTAACACCAGGGCGAAGCGCTGCCTCCACCTGCTCATTTGCGCTGCGAATGGCCGCATAGGCATCCCGCATCTGCTGCGTCGGCTCACCCAAAAAGACCGTGCGCGTCATATCTGAACAATACCCTGCTGCCTTTGCGCCGAAATCAAGCACCACGCACTGTCCCGCTTCAAGCCGTGTCTGACCAGGGATTGCATGCGGGCTAGCGCCATTGGCACCCGTTGCCACAATTGAGGAAAACGCCAGGTCAGTGGCACCATGGCGAAGCATAAAGTCCTCAAGTTCAATCTGTACTTCGCGCTCAGTCATCCCCGGACGCATAAACGCAATAATGTGGGCGAAGGCGGCATCGGTAATGCGCTGCGCCGCACGCATACGCACAACCTCCCCGTCGTCCTTCACCGCGCGCAGCTTGCAAACTACCTCATCGGTCTCTGCCAGCGTCACCTCCGTGGACGCAAACACCTTCTCAAGCTGGCGATATTCGCGAAGGCTGATCGTGTCTTCAATCCCGAGCGACCCCGTTGCGCCTGCGCCACAGGCGTCCTTCACAAACCCCGCATGTGATTGACGCGCATCGTCAACCACCACACTTCCCGCGTGCGCCGCAGCCGCTCGGGCTGCTTCGCTGTAGCGCGAATCAGTATGCAAGCACGCCTGCTCATCGGCAGCTGCCGGCACGAAGAGCGCATGCGCAGGTTCGTCATCGAAAACGTCATCGAAGGCGCAAAGCCACGTGATATTGGCGGTGTCGCGCACCGAAAATGCGCTCAAGCCATCGCGGTTCATCACCTGGCGAAGCTTATCCAGGCGCGCACCTGAAGTGCCTACTGCCCACGGCAACGCCGCAAAATCGGTATCAGCCGCAGCCACGACATTGTCTGCTACAGCCGCGGCAGCCACTTCATCAAAAGGGCGAATCACCAGGCCGTCTTCGCCTGTGAAGTCCTTGTAATCTTCACCTAAGCGTTCACGCGCGCCCGTAAGCAGCACATCCAGCGCATCGCAATAGCCCTGAAATCCGCGTCCCTTGATTTGCGCCACGCACACCGGTGCGATGACCGAGATATGGCGAAACGCCTCGCGGCTTTCAACATCAGAAATGTGCACCTCAACGCAGGGCACCTCAATGCCACCAAGTGCATCACGCAACGCATACGAATAGTGCGTATGAGCTCCTGGGTTGTAAATGATGCCATCGTAAACACCGCGCGCAGCGTGAATGGCTTCCACCAGCTCACCTTCGCTATTTGACTGAAACGCATCAATAACAGTACGTTTTTCATCGTGACACTCACCAACTTTTGAGCTGTTCAAGGATGGTTTCGTCATCCACGTCCATGAGCACCCAATCGCCCACATCGCGCGGCAGCACAAAGCGAACCTGCCCATGACGTGCTTTTTTGTCGCGCTTCATGGCGTCTAAGAGAGCCGCAGCATCAAAGCTGTATGACAGTTTTGGCAACCCCAACTCATCCAGAAGCGCATCTTGCGCATCCACCAAATCCTGCGGCGTATCCACCAAACGCATGCCTAAACGCGCCGCAAAGCGCATGCCTTCAGCCACGCACGCGCCGTGCGAATAGGTGCCATACCCAGCCAGCTTCTCAATAGCATGCCCGAGCGTGTGGCCGTAGTTCAAACACTCGCGCACCCCGTGCGACTCAGTTTTATCTTGCGCAACCACATCAGCCTTAAAGACCACCGAACGCGCAATGGCCTCCTCGGTTGCCGCCATATCGCGGCCAGCAAGGGCTTGCGCCGCGTCGGTAAGCCAGAAGAAGAAATCATCCGAGTCAATGACGGCGGACTTGGCAATTTCTGCACAGCCGCACGCCCATTCGCGCTCATCAAGCGTGAGCAGCGTCGTGGTGTCCGCACACACATACGCCGGCTGATTAAACGTGCCCACCAAATTCTTGCCCGCCTGCAAATTCACGCCGGTCTTGCCACCAACCGACGAATCCACCATTGCAAGCAGCGTTGTTGGCACCTGCACCACCTCAACACCGCGCATATACGTTGAACCCACAAAGCCCGCCAAATCGCCCACAACGCCGCCACCCAGCGCCACCACCGCGCAGTCTCTTCCAAGCTTAAGCATGGCCATGGCTTCGTAAATCTCTTTGGCAACATCCAGCGATTTCGCCTCTTCGCCCGCATGTACCGACAGATCGCTCACGCGAAAGCCACCGTCTGCAAGCGCCTCTTTGACCGCAGCAAGATAGAGGGGTGCCACGTTGTCATCGGTAATCACCAGCAGCTGGTCAATGTTTGCGAACTGATCAAGTTTGCGAAGATCGCGCCCCAGACGGCTCACCGTGTTTTGCCCGATGCGCACGTCATACGGCGTCTCATCGGGGATGTTCACTACTACTTTTGTTGCCGGCATAGCACACCTTCTCTTTCAAGCACATCGCGAACTTCATAGGCAAGCGCCGACACGCCCCGACCAGCGGTATCAATGGTGACATCAGCTACCTCGTCGTAGAGCGGCATGCGGCTCTCAGCCAGTGCGCGCGCGTCATCTAAGTCGTTAAAGAGCGGTCGCGTGGATAAATCCCCAATGCGACCTCGCGCCTCATCTGCAGAAATGCGCAAATGGATCACAAACCCACCCGATTTGAGCACTTCACGGTTCTCGGGACGCTTGATAACACCTCCACCGCAGGACACCAGCAGTGGGTCTTTATTTGTCAGCTCAACGAGCACCGCTTGCTCAATATCGCGAAAGGCCTCTTCGCCATCTTGGGCGAAAATCTCTTTGACTTTGCGACCCTCGCGGCGCTCAATATAGGTATCCATATCCACCGCGGCCAGGCCAAACTTACGCGCCAGTTTTCGCGAAACTGACGTTTTTCCCGCACCCATAAATCCGACAAAAAACACCGGACGCGTCAGCTCGTACAGCTCCATTAGCGCGACACCGTCTTGAGACGCTGCTTGTATGCCTCAATGGCCGCGCGAATGTCCACCATGTTGTCGCAGCCGAATTTTTCCAGGTAGGCATTGGCAAGCACGAAGGCAACTTCGCCCTCCGCAACCACCGCACACGCCGGGACCGCGCACGTATCCGAGCGCTCTTTAGAGGCTGCTTCCACCTCAAGCGTATCAATATTGACGGTATCAAGCGGGGTCATGAGTGTGGGAATCGGCTTCATGGCTGCGCTGATAATGAGCGGCATACCGGTGGTCATACCGCCTTCCAAACCACCCGCGTTGTTGGATGCGCGCTGAAACCCAAAGTGCGGATCAAGCGTGATGGGGTCGTGCACCTGAGATCCCTCGCGGCATGCAGCCTCAAAGCCCAAGCCAAACTCAACGCCCTTGATGGCCGGAATGGAAAAGAGCGCGCCGCCCAACTGTGAGGTCAAACGCTCAGGACCGGTTGCATAACTGCCCAGACCAGGAAGCAGGCCGCGCACGACCACGCGAAACGTGCCACCCAGGCTCTCACCCGCCTTTTTCGCCCGATCAATAGCGCGCTTCATGGCCTCGGTGGCCTCCACGTCAGGACAGCGAACCTCGCTGGTTTCAATGGCCAGCGGCTCATACTGCGCAGCTTGCGCAATGGGATCGGTCTCTTTCATGGCGGCAGGGCCGATGCTGGTTACATACGAGATGATCTCAACGCCCAGCTCAGCCAGGAATTCCTTCGCAATGCCCGACGCGGCCACCCGCGCCGCCGTCTCACGCGCACTGGCGCGCTCAAGGATGTCGCGACAGTCGTCGGTGGCAGTTTTGAGCACGCCCACCAGATCAGCATGTCCCGGACGCGGCGTCACTTCGCGCACCAGATCAGCAGGTGCTTTGCCCGAAATAGCCATGCGATCAGTCCAGTTTTGCCAATCGCGATTTTTTACCACCAGCGCAATCGGCGAGCCCAACGTGCGCCCAAAGCGCACACCTGAAACAATCTCAACCTGGTCGGTTTCAATAGTTTGTCTACCCCCGCGGCCATAGCCCGCCTGACGACGCGACAGATCAGTATTGATGCTGAGCTCGGACACAGTAAGTCCGGCTGGCACGCCATCTATGATGGTGGTTAATTGCGGCCCGTGACTTTCACCTGCAGTTACGTAATGCATGAGCTTGCTCACTCCCCGTCACAAATAAGAACTGTTCTGCTGATTTGTTCGGGCGTATTGTACCGCAAGCACCTAGACGTTAAACCCTGCAGCCTTCGCCATGATGTCGAAAAGTTCGTCGTCGGAAAGCGGCAGCTCAACTGAAGCCACATCGCACACAATGCCAACCGTCGCCACCGCTTGCGCCACCAACATGCCGCCACCATCATACGCGCGACACCCCGCCTGACGCGCAGCAGCTAACAGCGCGGTTTCGCCATGACCATAGACGCAATCAAAAACCACCTGGTCAGTCCGCAAAAGCGCGGTGTCAAAAGGTGCCTCGTCGCCTTCGTGCATGCCACACGGCGTTGCATTGATGATGAGATCCGCCTCCGAAAGCACCGTTTTTGACGCGGCGTAGGTGCCATACTTCAGCGCGGTCTCTTTATAGATCTGGCGAAGCGTGCGATACCCCGGCTTTGCTGCAGGTAGATCAATAGTGGCATAGGCCAGCTCAGAGAGCCGACCCACGTATGCATCCAAAACTGAGCGCGTGCGCTCTTTGTTGCGTCCGAGCATGGTGACCTGGGAAGCTCCCGCTGCAGCGCACTCGTGCAAGATAGCAAGCGCGGTGGGACCGGTGCCGCACACGACGATCTTCGCCCCCGCAAAGTCAAAGCCCGTACGCGTTATGTATGAGACACACCCCTGCCCATCAGTGTTGAAGCCGATGAGCGCATCCTTATGGTTGACCAGCACATTTGCCCCAAGCGCCAACTTTGCCGACGCCGCCTTGGCGCTGGCGGCCTCAAAGGCGTTTGGTTTGTAGGGCGTGGTGATATTGATGGATAGAAAGTCACGCCGCGCTAAAAACGCATCTGCTTCTTGCTCCGTTGGCACATCGGCTAACTCATAGATCCAGGGCAACCCGAGCTTTTCATACACCGCGTTATACATCACCGGAGATTTCGAATGCCCGATGGGATGCCCCAGCAAATAGAGGCTTTGCGAGGTTGCTTCGCTCATGACTCACTTCCTTGTTCGCGTGTCTCCATCACCGATTGCGCAGCCACACTTCCCTCAGGCTGCGCATCCCCCAAAAGCGCTCGCTCAAGGTTGCGCAAAACGAGCGTGTGCGTGAGGTCCTGCTCAACCAGCGGCGCCAGCAAAAATGCTTTCATGCCCAACGCGTGCGCGCCGGCAACGTCGGTAAAGAGCTGGTCTCCAATTACGACGCTGTTTGCCCGCTTGACACCGAGCTTTGAAAGCGCTCGCAGATATCCAAACGGAAGCGGCTTGAGCGCCTTGGCAACAAGCGGCAAATCAAGCGATGCAGCAAGTTCATGGACACTGGCGTGCCAGTTATTCGACAGCAAACAGATGCTGATATCGGCCGCTTTTGCCTGGACGAGCCAGTGCGCCACATCGCGTGGTACCTCATGGGTATCGCGCGTCAAAATGGTGTTGTCGATATCAAGCAGCACCGACGTAAGCCCCGCGGCAGCCAAATCCTTCGCAATATCAATGCGTGACAGGCGCGAGAAATACCGATCCGGCGTGAAAAACGAGCCGGAGGTTGCACCCGATGAGTCGTGGTTGTGAGTGCCCATAATCACACTCGGCCGCCGCCCCTACGAAAACGTTTCTTGGTGCTCGTCGTAGGTCTCAGAGAAGTAGCACGTAGGCTGACCTGCGTCATCGGTGTCGAAGTAGAAGAAGTAATACTTGCCGAGCGCGTCGGTGTCAGGACTGCACACCGCCTGCAAGCACGCCAAACCCGGCGAGCAAATAGGTGTGGGCGGCAAACCGGCGTTGGTGTAGGTGGAATACGGCGTGTCCGCATGCACCTCTTCAGCGCTGGGCTCATGACCCACCTCATAGGCGGTCGTTGCATCACTTTCAAGCTTGCCGTAACTTGGCTCACCATCAGTTGCTAAGCGGTTGTAAAACACGGCTGCCACCTGGGCACGAACCGCGTTGTCATCGTTGCATTCCTTCTCAACGATGCTGGCCAGATTGACCGCATCATAGAGCGTGAGTCCCTGTGACTCCGGGTATGACCAGTCAAGATTGGCGGTTTCGGCACCAAACTGATCAAGCATAAGGCGAATGATGGAGTCAGCCGTTGCCTCGTACGAAATCTCATAGGTCTTCGGGAACAAAAAGCCCTCAAGCGAATTGGTTCCCGCGCTCTCCAAAAACGGATAATCGGCCGCATACACGCTGGCATCTGCCGCTGCGGCGCTAAAGTCCTCCGCACTGATGCGACCTTGTGTCACCTCAGCCACCGCATCTGCCGTCTCGGCAAGCGTTGAGCCCTCAGGAATGGTGAGCGCGTTATCCATACCCGCACCCTCTTCCAGCATGCGGATAATAGTATCTAAGCTGGTCTGACCGCCAATGGTATAGGTGCCCGGCTTAAGCTGCGTGGCTACCCCCAGTTCATTGACGCGGTTGCGAAACTCCGCAGCATTGCCAACCAAGCCAACCGCTGCCAGCTTTTCGCCAATAGCATCCGCGCCTTCGCCTTCTTCAATCACAATGGTAGCTTCCTGATCAGCGGGAAGGGAGGCGGTTTGCGTGGCAGAGCAGCTGTTCATGATTGTCACAACGCCCCAGATGACCGCGCCCAAAACGGCCAGCGCAATCACCAGCGCGATAACCACGGGTGCCTTGCTGGGTTTGGGGCGAATGTAGCTGGTGTCATAGGTTTTAAACTGGCGCTCACCTTTTGCATGCGCAGCGCGCGCTGCGTGAGTGGGGCGCTCTGAGTAGGTAACTTGCTTTCGAGGTGCCATGGAAACCTTACGGCCTTTCGTTTCGTGCTTGTTGATGAGCTTGCGTATCCAGCCAAGCCTGTAAGAATAAACTGGCTGCTATCATATCCACTTTGCCGCGCATTTCGCGTTCGCTCAGTCCCTTTTCACGCAAAATCCGTTTCGCTTCAGAAGAGCTTAAGCGCTCATCAGCGAAGGCAAGCGGGAGTCCTGCGGCGTCGGCAATCTGCTGAGCATGAGCTTTGATGTGGTCTGCCCACTGCCCTACTTCGCCATCAAGCGAAAGCGGCAATCCGCATACCAAAAGCTCTGGTTCCCAGTCTTCCAACACGCGCTTCCAAGACTTTGCGCCTGCTAAAACTTCTTGCGCCGGCAAGACGCAAACGGGCGAAGCCACGCGCAGACCCGGGTCAGAGACCGCAATGCCTACGCGTGCTTCGCCAATATCAAGTGCTATAACACGCATCGTGTACAGATAACCTGGCGAGGCGCGTGTAGTTTATGCCAACAGCAGCGCGCGAGCAGCTTCCAGCGCTTCATCAACACCAGCAGCGTTCTTGCCACCAGCTTGCGCCATTGCCGGCTTGCCACCGCCACCACCGTTCACGCACGGTGCAATGTTTTTGATGACAGCGCCCGCGTCAAAGCCCGCGTCCACCGCTTCAGGCGTGCCCGCTGCAAGCAAGAGCGCTGCATCGCCATTGGTTGCCGCAAGCACGACCGCGCCCGGTGCACTCATGCGGGAGCGCATAACGTCCCACATGTTACGCAGCTGCGAGGTGTCCATCTGACCCACGTTTGCCACGATGAGCGGGTAGCCACCCTTGGCCTCAACCACGCTCTCAAGCACCTTGGTGATGCCATCGGCTGCCACCGCTTCACGGTTGCGCTTCATCTTGGTCTGCAGCTCTTTGAGCTGTGCAACATTTGCCGCACAGCGGTCAGCCGCGTCAAAGAGCGGCACGTGCAACTTATCAGCCACAGCCTTAAGTTCAGTCTCAACATGGTTGAGATACTCAAGCGCATCAAAGCTGGTCACTGCTTCAATACGGCGAAGGTTTGCACCCACGCTGGTTTCGCTTGTGATCTTTACCAGACCAATCTCGCTTGTGGCGCTGACGTGCGTACCGCCGCAGAGCTCCTGTGAGAAGCCTTCCATATCAAGCACGCGAACGTTCTCGCCATACTTCTCACCAAACAACGCCATAACGCCCGCCTCGCGCGCGGCTGCAAGCGACGTTTCATAGGCGCACACGGTATGGTTTTCCATAATCTTTTCGTTTGCCAGGCGCTCCACCTCAGCAATTTGCTCAGGCGCCATGGCCTCATAGTGCGTAAAGTCAAAGCGCAGGCGGTTCGGCGCAACCAGTGAACCTGCTTGCTTCACGTGATCACCCAGCACCTTGCGAAGTGCCCAGTGCAAAATGTGCGTTGCTGAATGGTTGCGGCAAATGCGTGCACGACGAATGGCGTCAATAGAGGCATGCACGTTCTGACCAACTGCCAAAGAACCATTCTCCATGGTTACCGTATGAGCAATGAGACCCTTCTCTGGCTCTTGCGTATCGGTTACCTGAGCGCACGCCGCTTCAGTTTCAAGGACGCCGGTGTCTCCAACCTGGCCGCCCTTTTCCGCATAAAACGGCGTCTTGTCCAACACGATGCGACCCTCTTGACCAGCGTCAATCTGATCAACTTGTTCGCCATCAACCACAATGGCCACGATACGAGCTTCGCATTCGGTGTTCGTATAGCCCACAAACTCGGTAGCACCGGTTGCGTCCAAAATCTCACTCATGACGCCACCATAGGTTGACCATGCAGCCTCGGCATCCTTTGTGTTTGCCGCACGAGCGCGCTGACGCTGCTCTTCCATGGAGCGCTCAAAGCCTTCCATATCCACGGTAATGCCGCGCTCACCAGCCAGCTCAGAGGTAACCTCTACCGGGAAGCCGTAGGTGTCATGCAGCGTAAAGGCCTCTTCGCCCGAAAGCACCGTGCCGTCCAGCGCATCAAGCGCCTCATCCAAGAAGGCACGACCCTGGCGAAGGTTAGCGCCAAAACGCTCTTCCTCAGACAAGATGATGCGACGTGCCAGCTCACGGTTCTCCACAATCTCGGGATAGACATCGCCCATGAGGCGCACGATCTCATCCACGTAATCATTCAAGAACGGCTTGTCCAACCCAAGGAGGTGACCCTTCATGACTGCACGGCGAAGCAGGCGGCGCAAGACATAGCCGCGACCCTCATTTGAAGGCAGGATGCCATCAGCAATCATAAAGGTCACTGCACGCGAGTGATCAGCCATAATGCGCAGCGACAAATCTGCGGCCGGGTCTTCGCCATACACGAGACCCGTCAGTTTCTCGCCCACAGCAACCAGGCTGCGCAGCACGTCGGTCTCGTAGTTTGACTGCACGCCCTGCATGATGGCAGCCATACGCTCAAGACCCATACCCGTATCAATGTTTTTCTTCGGCAACGGCTTTAAGGTGCCGTCCTCTTGACCATCGTACTGGGTAAATACGAGGTTCCAGAACTCCAGGAAGCGGTCACAATCACAACCCGGAGCACAATCCGGAGAGCCACATCCGAAGTCTTCGCCCTGGTCAAAGTAAATCTCAGAGCACGGACCGCACGGGCCGGTGGGGCCGGCGCGCCAGAAGTTGTCGTCTTCACCCAGGCGCGAGATGTGATCCTCGGGAACGCCGAGCTCTTTCCAGATCTCAATGGTCTCGTCGTCGTCTTCGAAGACCGTAAAGTACAGGCGCTCTTTGGGAAGACCGAGCACCTCAGTTGAGAACTCGTAAGCCCACGCGCACATCTCGTGCTTGAAATATTCGCCAAAGCTAAAGTTGCCGAGCATCTCAAAGAAGCTCAAGTGGCGGCCGGTCGTACCGATGATGTCAATGTCGTTGGTACGAACGCACTTTTGCGCGGTGGTCGTGCCGATATAGGGCGCTTCCAGATGCTTTTGCTGCAAGAAGTAAGGCTTAAACTGCACCATGCCAGCGCTGGTCAGCAACAGCGACGGGTCATCGGGAATAAGCGAAGAGGACGGCCAGCGTTTGCAGCCTTTGTCCTCAAAAAACTTCAGATACTTCTCGCGAATCTGGGCACTAGTCATGTATTCCATGTAAGCTCTTTTCTATTTCTTCTTTTTGCTTGCTGTTTTAGGATGAGGTGCGGTGGCATCTTTCACTGGATCAGCTGGTGCGTCCTCTTGCGCGCTGCCCTTGAAAAAGACACCATCGTTCGCCACGATTCTCCGCCCCGTTTTTTTCTCAAAATAATACACGAAAACGGACTTCATTACCGCAACCGCCGGTATAGAAATCAACATACCTACAAG
The DNA here is from genome assembly GCA_910577495.1 of uncultured Eggerthellaceae bacterium. GTDB lineage: Bacteria > Actinomycetota > Coriobacteriia > Coriobacteriales > Eggerthellaceae > Xiamenia. The sequence goes on along the minus strand of CAJTML010000021.1, from coordinate 10,917 downwards.
CGAACCCATCAGTCCGCTCATGGCGCCGCCGATAGCAGAGCCGCTCATCAACGCAATAAACGTGAGTGCGGGATGCACGTCTACCGAGTTCGACATAATCTTTGGCGAAATGAAGGTGTAGACGATCTGCTGGATGATAATGGTGCCAATGAGTGCAATGAGCGCCACCCACGGGCTCACAAACACGCCAACGATGGCAGCCAGAGCGCCACCAAGCCAGGGTCCAATGATGGGAATGATGTTCAAAATGCCGGCGATGCCGCCGAGCGCGATGCCGTTGGGAATGCCGGCAACGGTAAAGAGCACCGCGCATCCAACGCCAATGACGCCACATTGCAAAATGGTTCCCTTGATGTAGCCGCCCATGACGCGCGAAAACGTCATATGAAGCATCTCGAACGTGTCGCGGTGCTTCGGTCCGACCAAGCGACGGCATTCCTGACCGATAGCTGGCAAGTCCATGAGCACCCAAAAGGCAATAACGAGCGCAAAGCCAATGGCCACAAAGGTATTGGCCACACCCGTGCCAACTGCCACAACACCGCTGGCGCTATTTTTAGCGAAGTTGGTTGCCCAATCTCCAACCGCGCCAAGGGCGGAGTTGAGATAGTCTTGCACGGTCTTGTTCGACAGCACGTCAGCATAGCGGTTGTAAAGGTCATTACCCCAGGTCGTGATATCGCTGATATAGGTAGGGATTGATTGGATGAGGTTATTGAACTGATCTCCTACGCCAAACGCCGGAGAGAACATCAAGATGGCTACGAGCAGCAACACCAAGCACATGATGACATAGGCAATGGTGGTGCCAATAACACGTGACACCCCACGCGCTTGCAGCTTATTAACAATGCCGCGCAAGCAAAAGACAATGACCACCGTCCAAAGCACAATGCCCACGGGCACGCTTAAGATGTTGATGACGTAAATACCAACGCCGGTCAAAATAATGGAGCCAACGATGGTCCACACGACCATGAAGGCAAAGCGCGCCTTCGCCGATTTATCAACGGTAGAGATGAGTTCACGAGCTTCAGGGGCTTCTTCAAGTCCCTCATCAACCGTCTGGCTCATCCAGGTCTCATCAGAATGAACAGGCGCATCGTTTCCGACCGCCTGTTGCGTCCTTGCATCTTGAGCAGTATCTGCCATGATGTTCCGCCAAACTCTTATGCGTTGGGTGTCTGGGTGGGTGCTTCAGCTTCTTCTGTGATGCCCGCGGCGGCAGAACCAGCCCCGTCCTTTTGTCCTTGATAGGTGAAGTACCCCTTTGAAGCAGTGGTGTCTGCTGAGGTTTTGGTGTCCACGTCAGCGGCAGCGGTTACAGCATCAACCATATCAGCTGCGGTTTTATTGGTCACATCAGTTGCAGCCTGACGTGCCGCATTCTTCTCTTCGCGATTAGCACGCTGCTCGGCCTGCTGCTCACGCTCTTCAGCAACCGCTTCTTTGGTGGCACGCGCAGCGGTAACTGCTGCACCCTTGACAACCTGACCTGCGGCGACCGCGGTCTCAGTCAGCGAAGCTGGGATACTTTGAGGGGCGTCTTGCTCGGTGGCTTTTTTCTCTCCGAGCGCAATGGACTCCTCACTTGCATGCTTAGTCTTAAACGCGCTGCGCATCTTGGTGGTCACCGAATTAAGCAAGTTCATCGGCGCATTGGTGACGGTATCCACCGCGTCCACTGCGGATGAAACAGAATCAGTAATATCGGTCACGCCTTCTAAGATTTGATCCACACGCATAAGCTCAAGGTTGGCGGCATCCACGGTCAGTGACACCCGATCAACCAGCGGATCAACCTTCGCTACCACCGGCTCAAGCGATGCGGTCAAGCGCTGTACGTTATCCAGCGTCGGTTCAAGTTGTTTGCGCACATCATCAACGTTCGTACGCGTTTTGCGAATGGTGATGGCAAGTTCTACCACAAGCCACACGAGTGCAGCGCCCACGATGATGTATACAAACGGCAACGCCGCATTTAAAAACTCAGCAAAATCCATTGAAGTGCCTCCTTGAAATCCGAAGCTCAACTATAGCACGTACGATGTGAATTCTATATGCATTCAGGTCCGATTTCATGGTGCTTTCATAGGAGTAGTAAATCGGTTACCAAACCTGCGACGTGCCGTTTTATTGGGTTACTCTTCGGCATCAAGGCGGTCTCGCGCAAACGCTTCCGAGCGATACGCTTCCCAGCCACGTGAACTTGGCTTATAGAAGCACCCACGCGTGAGCCCTTCGGGCAAATAGCGCTGCGACACCCATCCGCTGGGATAGTTATGCGGATACTTGTAGGTACCGTAATCCTCCGAGCCAGGGCGATGCCGATCTCTAAGGTAATCAGGCACTTTGCGAAGCGGCCCTTTGCGAACCTCATCCAGTGCGGCAAAAATGCCGGTGCATGCCGCGTTGCTTTTCGGCGCAAGCGCCACATACGTTGCTGCTTGCGCAAGATTAATGGCGCACTCAGGATAGCCTATGACCTCGGCAGACTTGAATGCCGCCTCCGCAATAAGCAACGCTTGCGGATCGGCATTTCCCACGTCTTCTGACGCTGCAATAAAAATGCGGCGTGCAATGAACTTCGGATCTTCTCCCCCGTCAATCATGCGTGCCAGCCAATAGAGCGTGGCATCAGGATCAGATCCGCGCATTGACTTGATGAATGCCGAGATGATGTCGTAGTGCATGTCTTTGTTTTTGTCGTAGGGCAAGCTGCGATGCGGCGTTGCCATACGCACTGCCTCTTCATCAATAACGGCAGGTTTTTTCTTGGTACCAGGTTCTTTCATGCCCGCCGCAAGCTCTAAGGTGGTCAGCGCCGCGCGACCATCCCCGCCCGCCAAGAGCAACAGCGCTTCCTTGGCGGGCTTCGCCAGCTTATAGAGACCCTTAAGCCCCCGCTCATCTTTGAGCGCACGATCAATGAGCAAGGCTATATCGTCATCGGAAAGCAACCCCAGCTCCACAATACGAGAGCGCGAAATGAGCGCCGAATTTACTTCGAAAAAGGGGTTTTCAGTGGTAGCCCCCACCAAGATCACGATGCGATTTTCTACCGCATGTAGCAGCGCATCTTGCTGCGAGCGATTAAACCGATGAATCTCATCCACAAACAAAATGGTGCGCGCATTCGACATGGTAAGCCGCTTTTCGGCGGCATCAATCTCACGTCGCAAATCAGAAACCGTGCCCCCAATAGCGGACACTTCCACAAAGGTTGCTTGCGTGGTTTCTGCAATTACGTGCGCCAGCGAGGTTTTTCCCGTACCCGCCGGCCCGAACAAAATCACCGAGCTGAGCTGGTCATGCTCAATAGCATTGCGAAGCCACGAGCCTTCGCCCACCGCTTCACGCTGCCCCACAACCTCCTCAAGGGTGCGCGGGCGCATGCGAACTGCAAGCGGCGCCACCTGTGATTTGCGTTCGTTTTCTATTTCAGTAAATAACGTATCCATAGCTTGCTATAGTAACATGCGAACGTCTGTTTGCCTAGCGCTGGCGAAGGCACGTGCCTGCTTCGCCGCAATTTATCCATCTTATACGGGCGTTTTCGGCGTCATGTTGCGGCGCATGTTTCAATACAGAAACCATTGCGAAGTCAAGACTGGTTTTAGGACTGAGTGGACTTATACTTGATACCAAGTTCCACCTTCGCAGCCATACTTTTTGCGATGGACCGATGCTATTACTTGAGGGAGCTCAAGATCGTTGGTGAAATGGAGATTCGTGTCCGTTGATACGAAAGCCAGGAACCCAACTGCGAGCACCCACCTTTTGAGGTGGGTTCATCCTTCTGGCCGGGGGTGGAACTCTTTTTATGCGCAAAACTGGTATGCCCGTTTGCAGGCGTTATACACGATCCAGATGATCACACAATCCCTTGTAGGCGATGCCTTCCGAAGATACTTCAACCGTATCAGTTGCACCGTCGGCAAAGGTGCGCTTAAAGCGCACGCGATGCCCAATGCGCGCACCGGCAAACGCTGCACCAAGCGCGTATCCAACATCGTTGATCAAACAATAGATGCAGTTAATGCCCACGGTGACATCTGCAGGTGACATGGTGGAGGTCACATACCAAAACAGCGGTATGCCGCACGCCCACCCCATAAGGACTGCGCCCAGCAAAACCAGTACGTACAACACCCATGAGGTGCCCTTTTCGCGAATGCGCAAATAGGTCTCGAACGAAATCAGCAGCGCAGGTGCAACGGATGCTGCAAGCTGCATCATCACCGCTCCAAACGAGGCGGCGCTCAGCGAACTGACAACTGCACCAACAATGGTGACCACGGCGCATATCAGCAGCGTAATCCAGGGAAACGCTTGCTTAAACGACGTCTTAAAGGGGACTTTTTCGGGGAGGTTCTCGCACGTGGTAGACACCAGTGCACCATGCGGGTTGCGAAACGAAATCTCTGAGGCGTTTCTGCCCAACCCCGAGAGTTCGTTTGTGCGCACAATTGCCCACGAAACCACGCTGACCAACAAAAGAACAATCAGAAAAATTGTCATGCGTCCCCCACGCTCCCCTCACATGTCCTTACCCATGGTGATGCTTTTTGCGATTCTTGTGATCCTTGTGCAGCAAGCGAACGCGCTTCCACCAGCTGGCGGCAGGCTTCTTCTCACTTTCGGTAGCTGCACGATCAGATTGCTGGGTGTTCGCCGCTGGCTGGCAGGTGTGGTTCTTTTCGCACGCTGCCTGTGCCGCCTGCGCCGCGGCTATTTCGCCCTGAATCTGCTGCATGAGATCTGAGTCATAGCTGGCGCGCGTAAGCGGTGCAATTGCGCGAATGACCGCATCCGTTGCGTCATCTAAGTCCCTGCTATCAGCAATCCGAAACGAAACCGAACCGCTAAAACCATCGTCAAGCAGACCCGAATACGCCACCGAAGCATCTTTGGTCACCTTACACACGCCTTCAAGCGCCTTTTGCGCCTCAAAGGCAATGGCGTTGGCCATCTCATCCAAATGCGATCCATCGGTGGTCACAACAAAATTAACGCTCACATCATTGATGGGCTCGTGGATGGTGAGCGCGTTGGTGTTGATGGTTGAATTCGGGATGATAATGATGTCATCGTCGGTATCGCGAATGCTTGTATGACGCCACGTGATGTCACGCACGACACCCGAAGACGAGCCGACCGTGATATTGTCACCAGGCTTAATGATGCGCAAGAGTGAGACTTGCAGACCCGCTATCAAATTCGCCAACGTGGACTGCAAACCAAGCGAGATAGCAACACCGCCAACACCCAACGCGGTGATAAGTGCGGAGATATTGACGTTGAAACAGGTGGAGAGCATCACGCAAATGCCGATGATCCACACCGCCGCGCGGACAATGTTCACGAAGATGGAAACCGAGGGCAGATCTTTGCGCTCGTTATAGTGAAGCACCTTGCGCATAAAGCGCGTTGACAGACGCGAAATGACAAGCGTGATAGCCAAAATGGCCACCACGCCTAAGACCAAACTGATCCAGTCACTATGAATAATGTTTTTGATCTGTTCGATAACCGCGTCCATGCTCCTTATACTAGCACGCTTTTGGACGCGTCATACGATCTGCAAAGAGGTGTCAGAAAGTCGTGACCCGCCTACCACGAAGGCGGCTTGGTGGGAAACTCCTCATGATGTTCCCAGAGCACCACGCTGCCCTGTGCCTTGGATGCCTTTACGTCAATGAGGCGCTGGTTGGAAGAGCCACGCCACTCCAGGTCAAACGAATGCAGCGCCTGCACAAACGGACCATCTACCAGCACATCCACTTCGTCCAACAGCTCCGCCGCACCCGGCGTGCAGTCGTTTTGTAAGTCTTCGTAGAGATACCCCGAATACGCCCACACGTTTAAGCCAAGCGCATGCGCACGCCGCGCAATCTCAGCACATGCCGGTGCCTGCTCAAAGGGTTCGCCACCTGAAAGCGTCACGCCACCGATAAGCTTGTTCGCCTCAATTTGCGTCATGAGCGCGTCTACGGTGGTGGATGTTCCGCCACACGCGGGCTGGCTGTCAGCGTTGTGGCAGCCCGGGCAGGCATGCGAGCAGCCCTGCACAAAGATAGCGAAGCGCAGCCCCGGCCCATCAACAATGGAATCCGGAGCCACGCCAAACAATTGCACGTTGTAATTAGTCACAAATAATCCCTGATCAGAAAGTGATTACATCTCGTGCTTTACGCGGTCATGCTCCTCGGCACGCTTGGCGTCGTTAAAACGATCAAGCGTTCCTACGAGATACCCCGTAATGCGGCGGATGCGCTCAAAAGCAACACCGTGCTCTTCTTCAGTACGACCACACTTCGGGCACACATCACCAATGATGCCGTTGTAACCGCACACCGGGTCACGATCAACCGGGTGGTTGACCGAGCCATAGCCCATGCCGCTTTCCTTCATGTGGCGAATAACCGCCTCAAATGCCTCAAGGTTGTTAGTAGGATCACCATCAAGCTCAACGTAGGAGATGTGACCACCGTTGGTCAGCGCGTGGTACGGCGCCTCAATGTCAATCTTGTCGAAAGCGCTGATGTCGTAGTACACCGGCACATGGAAGCCATTGGTGTAGTAGTCGCGATCCGTCACGCCCGGGATCACGCCATAGCGCTCGCGGTCCATGCGTACGAAGCGGCCCGACAGACCCTCAGCAGGCGTTGCAATGAGTGTGTAGTTCATGCCGCGCTCACGAGAAATGCGATCCACGTAGTTGCGCATGTGACCGACAATCTCAAGACCGAGGTTCTGCGCAGCCTTCGACTGACCATGATGCTGACCGGTCAGCGCCACCAGCGTCTCAGCCAGGCCAATAAAGCCCGTGGTCAACGTGCCATGCTTCAAGACTTCGCGCTGCTCATCGGTGGGTGCTAAGTTCTCGGAGTCAATCCAAACGCCCTGTCCCATCAAAAACGGTGCGTTGTAGACATGCTTGCGTGCCTGGATCTCAAAGCGCTCATCCAGCTGACCAATGACCAGTGCCAATTTGGCATCCAGCAAGTCGAAGAACAGATCAATGTCGCCCTTCGCACGAATTGCCAAACGCGGCAGGTTGATTGACGTGAACGAAAGGTTGCCACGACCAGGCGTTACTTCGCGCTCCGGGTCAAAGACGTTGCCCATAACGCGGGTACGGCAGCCCATGTAAGCAATCTCGGTCTCTGGCGTTCCCTTGTAGTACTGGATGTTGAACGGCGCATCCAGGAAGCTGAAGTTGGGGAACAGGCGCTTAGCTGAGCAGTGCATAGCAAGCTTGAACAGGTCATAGTTCGGATCACCCGGTGCATAGTTCACGCCTTCCTTGACGCGGAAGATCTGCACAGGGAAGATCGGCGTTTCGCCCGAACCCAAGCCCTCTTCGGTTGCCAACAGGATATTCTTGATGACCATGCGACCCTCTTCAGAGGTGTCCATGCCATAGTTGATGGAGCTAAACGGCGTCTGAGCACCAGCGCGTGAATGCATGGTGTTGAGGTTGTGCACGAGTGCCTCCATTGCCTGGAAGGTCGTGCGATCCGTATCAGCAACCGCCTGCTTTGCGGTATAGGACAAGCAGCGGTCAACCACCGGCGCGTAAATACCAGACTCAACCAAGCTCTGACGCAGCGTGCTCTCAAAGGTCTCATCCATGGCAAGCGTTGCCTGCTTGCCGGTCTGAGCCTCCACGCGCTCAAGCAGCTCTTTGGCGAATGCTTTGGGCTCTTCGACATCAGTCAAAAGTTCCAGCGCCTCTGCGAGGTGCTTGCGATACATGGTGCGATAGGTTTTCGCCACACCAATTGCCAGGCCGTAGTCAAAGTCGCACACCGACTGGCCGCCGTGCTGGTCATTTTGGTTTGACTGGATAGCAATACAAGCCAGTGCTGCATAGCTGCCGATGCCGTTGGGCTCACGCAGCACGCCATGACCAGTTGAGAAACCGCCCTTGAACAGCTTGCGCAGCTCAATTTGGCAGCACGTGGTGGTCAGCGTGTAGAAGTCCATGTCGTGAATGTGGATGTCGCCTTCGCGATGCGCACGAGCAAACTTCGGGTCAATCACGCACATCTCGTAGAACTGCTTCGCAGACTCAGAGCCATACTTGAGCATGGTGCCCATAGCGGTATCAGCGTCAATGTTGGCGTTTTCACGCTTCATGTCAGACTCAGAAGCTTTTGAGAACGTGATGTCTTTGAGCGTCTGGATGAGGCGGCTGTTGACGTCACGTGCACGGGAGCGCTCAGCGCGATAGAGGATGTAGGCCTTGGCGGTCTGCACAAAGCCTGACTCAATGAGCGACTCTTCTACCAAGTCCTGCACGCCTTCAACCGACGGGGTGCCCTCAATGGCGCCCTGCTCAAGCTTCTCGACAACTTTTTTGGAGATCTCTTCTGCCGCAGCGCGATCCTGCATGGCACCGCATGCCTGAAACGCTTTCTCTACTGCCTCGGTAATTTTTTCTACCTTAAATTCTGCGGTTCGGCCGTCGCGTTTAATAATGGTCGTGACCATGCGCCCGATCATCTCCTGTCCTGTGTCGTCGAGTAGTACTGTGTTACCTTTATTTGGTAATGCGTTTTATGCGTGCGAACTGTGCTTTCGGGAAAATCACTAACATGTTTTCCACAAAGAACCCCCGGTTTTCCACAACATATTGTGGTACGCACGGCTCTGAACGCTAAGATATAGTACTCACGGAATTTTTTTTAGACAAGGGTTGACTTACAAAGTTTTTCGGGGATGCAGGGCAAACACATCTCAGGTACACCATTCCTCCACAGAGCAACAAAAAAGCGCGCCGCCTCATGTTGGCGACGCGCCCATGCTCAACCTGGCTGGTAATTACACCGATGCTGGCGAATATCGTGGCGAAAAATCGCTACTCCACCGTGCCGTACACTTGCCCCCAGGCGTGTCCAGCAATGGACGAGTTCAGCTGGTCACACAACCGCTGACGCGTATAATCACCCGGCGGCAAAAGCAAAAAGATCTCCATGAGCTCGTCGGGCAAATCCGCCGATTCAGCCGCCACAATCACATCAAGGCGGCGAACCTTCGGGCCAAGTCCTGCCTTCGCCATAACTGCAGCCACCGCAGCGTCTTGCCCAGCTTGGGGCTCAAAGAGGCTGTCGATGACCTCCTGCATGGCACCAAAGTGCTCTGATCGGTCTTTATTTGAGGTTGGTTTTGATGAGGTTGCCATGCTTACTCCTCCCCGTCAACGTCAGGGCGCTTCACGTCAAAGCCGGCCGTGGCCGCCACTAAAGCAGCGGTGTAAGCGGGCGTTGCGTGTCCCGTTGCGCGCAAGAACTGCACGCCATGGTCACGTAGCTGGGCTGCCACGCCAATAAGCACATCGGGTGTGAAATACGGGTTTGCTTCGGTCATCTCTCCCTGGCGCGGATTAACAACGTCAACCACGAGCTGCGCCAACACGGGCAAGCCCAGCTTCGCCACCGCCTCGTCGGCCAGCGTTGCCGCCGCCTCAGGCAGCGCTCGTGTGGCAAAACCAGCAACCGTCGCGCCGTATTCGCCCATAACTTCCAGCGCCTCAGCAAACGAATGGCGACCATCCGCAAGCGTACCTTCGCCATCTACGGTAACCGACGCCACAATAGGAGCCTCGGATACCTGGCGAATGCCCATGAGCGCGCACTTGAGGTCAGTTGGGTTTGCAAAGCCATTTAAGAAGAAGGCGTCGAAGGTCTCGTCGGCGCAAAAACGCGCGGCGCGGGCGTACTGGTCGCGGTGCTCGTTGAGCGAATTCTTGCTGGACGGATCAAGCGGCAAACCGCACGGCGCGATCTCAACCAGCACATGCTGCGGGGTGAGCGAGCGAACCACCTTAAGCGCACTGTGCACGATCTCTGACCCGCGCGTTTCGAGTCCGCACGCGCGAAGGCACGCCGGCGTGATGCCAGCCGTGGGCGCCACCAGACATTGCGCGCCTGCCACGATATTCATGCGCAGCGCTTCCTTGATAGCCTCGGGCTCAACTAGATCGGCGTATTCGACGTCGCCTTGGTTCATGTGGTCGTCGCAGCCGAAACCTTGGCGCGCCAGCACCTCATCTACCGGCGAGGACAGAACAAGCATATCTTTATTAAATCTCAGTTCAATATCGGGCATGAGGGCTTCCTTTCTGAAGCGAGTTGCCAATTTTGGGGGTCAGGTGGCGAATTTCGCGTGCAACGCGACGGTATTGCGTCCGTTCGCGTAATGCACGCTACCGCTTACCGCTTCACAATATACCCATGACTCAAACATATGATTTTCAAGGTTGACCAGTATACTGCGAATTGTAGATGAAAGATCCCCTCCTTTTCATCTACCTGCTTTCCCAAACAAAGCAGCGCAGCGCTCGAAACGCTGCATCATCCCCTCCTTGTGGCCCGGCTGGAGTTCCCCTCTCCACCGGGCCGAAATTTTTTCTGCACACATTTCAAAGAGCGCGCCGTGCGTGGCTGTCACATGGGCTGCGCCACCTCGGTTGCTCCACCTGAGCCGCCGCGCGTCGTTAAGCACCGCAACTCAGGTGGTCATGTGACATTTGAAGTGACCCTTTGTCACATTTTGCGGGCGAAGAGGATGTTGTTGGTTTCAAGCCAGCTTTCAACCGTGCCCGTATCAAAGCCGTCGTTTGGATCAATGACGAGCGCATACATCTCTTCTTCTTGCAACAGCGCATCCAGTGCATCGGTGAGCTGAATTTCGCCACCAACACCAGGCTTCACATCAGCCAACAGCTCCATGACACGCGGGCTCAACAGGTAGCGACCAAACACCGCCAAATTCGTGGGAGCTTCTTCACGCGCAGGCTTTTCTACCAGACTGTCAATCTTCCACACGCCCGGCTCAACCTCAGCACCCGCAATAACACCAAAGCGGCTCACTTCTTCTTCGGCAACCGGCATTACTGCAATAACACTT
>CAJTML010000020.1 GCA_910577495.1 uncultured Eggerthellaceae bacterium | reverse complement strand
GCCAACATTTACTGAATAATAAAGTGATCTAAATGAGAAATTATCATTCACAAGCCAGCTCTCAGGCACGCCAATACGCTCGGTAAACGAACTATTAGCTGGCTGAGGTGCGGCTGATGGATTTTGCTCGGTCCCGAAGAGCTGCACCCACCAAAAACTCGTTGAAGAATGCACGCCGACAGCGCCGACGCCAAGTGTTGTATAGCGAGCGGTCAAGATGTTTGCGCGGTGACCAGGGGAATTCATCCACTGATTCATGGTCGCTTCAGGAGTGCTTGAACCGGCAGCAATGTTTTCGCCAGAAATTTTGCTTGAGGCGGTATAACAACTTGTTCCATTGGGGCGCGTGTGGCTGAAATCAATTGAAATCTCTGCCGCGCGAAGCATTGCAGCTTCAAGGAGCTCCTTGTCCATGACGAGCGGATTAAGGTTTTCCTTTGCGCGCTCTATATTGACCAGGCGTAATACTTCATATGCATCAGCATAGTTTTTTGTTCCTGACACAATAAGCGCATCAACGATGTTAGAAACTGCTTGGGCGGCGATGTTGGTATCATCCTGCTCGTCGGCGAGCATCATGGGCGATCCGACGGGCGCCATGCCTTCAATTTGTGTTTCGGTGGCGGTTTCAATTGATGTGCTTTCTTCCGCTGCGAATGCTGCTGCGGGTATCATGCTTAAGCATAGAACGCCAGACAGAGCAACGCTTACTAAGCGCTTAAGACGGGAAGGCGTCTCAAGCAGTGCACGTGCGTGTCCCTGCATGCTTTTACCTCTCTCTTTGATTAATGTTCCCAAAAAAGTGTGATTTGTTGCGCAATAGTTTACACCTACCACTATAAAAGCCGCCCCACATTTCATGAAGCGGCTTTGCATAATTCTTTGTTGCGCTATGGAGCCTTGACCCGGGTAAACCACTCATGCCTTGCGAAGGTGCCTACCAATCACGATGCCCAGGATTGAAAGCACCATGGTGACCACGAACCATACCACGCCCATGCCAATCCAGAAGTTGGGCGGATACATGCAAATCAACAGTGAATCCCATGAAAACGTCCACGTGCCCGCTGCAAAAAAGAGCGAGTGGAATGCGGCGAAGAAGCCATTGAAGTCAACTGCGACCCAGATTGCCAAGCACACAAAGATGGCAATCACGAGCCACCCTGTCCACATAAGCACACTGCCCAGCCTGCGCTTACCACCCGTGACGGCGCAAACGATACTCAAAAAGAGTGCCAGCGCGCAGATGACGCGCAGCCAAACGCGCGCGTCTTGCACCACATAAAACACGTCATCCAGATGACTCAGTGCATCAGCGGTGAGCACCTGTGTTTCGTCCAAATCAGCAAGGCTTTCGGCGGTTGCAGGGGTGGCAATCCCGTTCAGCTCAGCCATCATGTCGAGCGTTTTTTGCTCATCGTGGCTGCCGACGGTGTAGTCTTTGCTGACCACGGCTGCATCTACCAACTGCTCTTTAGAAAAGGGAGATTCCGCGTCATTGCTAAACGCTTGGGCAAGCATGCGTGTGGTCAAATCAGGCGTGGCGCACACTTCAAACCCTGCATACACAAAGCTGATAGCCAAAAAGAGGGTTGCCAGTACGCATATGATGACTCCCGAAAAACCCAATTTCTTGTCCGCAGACATTCCTTCGCCCTTCTACCTGGTGCTTATATAGTATTGCTGCTCACAGTGCTTCTATGTCAGAGCGCTATCTTATCTAGTTTTGGGTCGCATCTGATGCGGTTATGGTACACGGACGCGTAAAGGCGTCGGGTGCGCAATCAACCCAGATGGTAGCCGCGGTAATGCCTTTGAGCTGCTTGGAAATGGTAGGCAGCGGTCCAAGTCGGGAAAACACGCCAGCGAATTCGCCATCAAACAGATAGAGCCCGTTGAGGTTGTTATACAGTGCAGGCGTTGTTGAAACCTCGTCATCTCCAAGTGACGCGATGTCGGTATCGGGCGGCAAGGTTTCGGTCTTGAAGGGCGTGATGTAGCGCTGCACGATGAAGGGGAATCCTGCCGCATCGTTGGCGAACTTGTTAATGAGCGACTCCCACGTGGGCTGGTTAACCATGCAGCCTGCCCAAACGTCATCGGCACCGTAGTGGTCGGTCGGCTTGATAATCCACTCGTCTTTGTTTGCGCGAATTTGTGTGAGGTTGACTTCGTCTTCGTTCAGAAACGCCGTCATGGGCACCGTCTCTTCAACAAAGGTGATTTCCTCTGCCGTCAAAAACTCCTGCGTGCGACGGTCAAACAAGACGTCGAAAATCTGCTTGTCGTGCACAATGTGTCCGGCGAAACTACCGATCAATGCCACCTTTTCAGCGCGAACAGCTTCAATGAGATCCTGCGACTCATCCCAATAGTCAATCACGTCATTGGTCACGCAGCGGCGCCAAATTGCATCCACACGCTTGCCTTCGCCATCTTTGAGCACCTCGCCGTCAAAGGTGAGGTCGCGCACATCAGCCACCGTGCAGTCATAGCCATGATCGCGGAAAAGCTGTGCGTAGATATGGAACTCATCCACGACGCCGTTTTCCAGATAATCGCAGATGGCGAAGCGGGGATGTTCAACTTTATGCTCGTAGGTGTCATAAATGCCAATGAACTTTTGCACCCAGGTTTCAAAGAGCTCGCAGCGCTGCACGTCGTGGTGTTGGGCGAAGTCAGCGAAGCTTTGCGTGAGCTCAACTGAATGAGTGATCTCACGATTTTCGTTCATACCCGATGAGCCGTCGCCGTTGAATTCGCAAAACTTCACGCGGTAATCGTCTTCGTTCAAAAACGTATCCACGCGCGCAAAGGGCAAGAGCGAGTCATAGCCGCGCGGCAGCAAAATGAGCTCTTCAAGGCGCGGATCAAAGTCAAATGCCGCGCGATACTCCGGGTCGTCCAAGTAGTGCTGAATGACCTTGCATAAAATGCGATGTGCCATTTCAGAGGTTGATTTCATGGCGTCAAACGTTTGCTGGTTGAACAGACGCGGCACAAACGAGCAGGCCACCACGCGGTGGTGCACGATGGCGGTTGACTGCTCCATATAGGCAAGGGCTGCGCGACGGCTGGGAATGTCGCCGTCAAGCGAGGCCATGATGTCGAAATACTCACGCGTGTAATCGGCGTTTGTGGGGGCGGGGGTGGTTTCTTGCATGCTGCATCCTTTGATTCTCTGCGTTGCTTATTAGATTACCTGCAAAGCCTAGCACACCGCCTCTGTGGTGGTCTGCAGTTTCAGATGAGTTGATGTAAGGTTGTTGTCAAATCTTTGAAAACCACCGCTACCTGGGAATCGTTTGATGTCTCTGGCGAGAATTGCCGTGGTTTTAATGCGTTTAGCGTTGCCGCATATGCAGCTCATTCGCGCAAAAAGCCGTTCAAATTCTTGGAAAGAAAATGCTGGTGCTATAATTGCTAAGTTATGCACGCATTTTTGAGCGTGTGCGTAGCGTTAATCTGGTTTATTTGGCGATGTTAAACGATGTAGTGCGAAGGCTTGTATGGAGTGGTACCAAGGAGCAATAGTTTTTGCCGTGGCGTTTATAGTCACGTACCTTATGGTGCCTGTTTCCAAACAAATTGCCTGGCGGCTTGGAGCTATTGATTACCCTAGTAACCGTCGTGTTAACCGCGCGCCTATTCCGCGCTGCGGTGGCATCGCGCTTTACGTTGGCCTTATTGCGGCGTGCTTTACCATCTTTATTGGCGTGCGCTTTGGCGGTTGGGAATTCCATGATCTCTACGTCCTCAATAACGTGAATTATCTGGTGTTATTTGTGGGCGTGACCATTATGTTTACGGTGGGGTTGGTAGATGACATTACCCAGCTTTCGCCTGCCGTGAAGTTGGCCGGTCAGATTGTGGCGGCGCTCGTGGTGGTGCTTGCGGGTGTGACCATCGGCGGCGTGCGTGCGGTTATTTCAAGTGAGTACGTGGCACTTGGTTGGATTGATTGCCCACTCACCATTGCGTATTTGGTGATCTTCGTTAACATCACCAATCTTATTGATGGCCTAGACGGACTTGCATCGGGTTTGGTGGCCATCGTTGCGTGCAGCTTGCTCTATCTGGTGCTTATTAGAGGCTCAGTTACGCTGGCGCTGGCATGCCTTGCGCTCATTGCGGTCTGCCTGGCCTTTTTGCGCTTCAACTTTTTCCCCGCGTCAGTTTTCATGGGAGACTCAGGATCACTTTTATTGGGGTTGGTACTGGGCATCATCTCAGTTGCAGGCGTTGTCCGCACGCAAGGTTTTATCGTTATGCTGGTGCCGCTTGTAATTGCTGGCGTGCCCGTTATTGACACCGCATCGGCGGTTATTCGTCGTTTGCGGGGGCATCAGCCCGTTGATCAGGCAGATTTAGGGCATGTGCATCATCGACTTATGCGTGCAGGCCTATCCCAAAAGCGTTCCGTTGCAGTTTTGTGGCTCTGTTCTGCGGTGTTGGCAGTTGTGGGATGTTTGATGGTAGGCGTGTCTGGTCCTATTCGCTGGGCGCTTTTGTTTGTGCTGGGGCTGGTGGTGTTTTTCGTCATCTGGAAGTTCGGTTTGTTTAAGCCGGTACTCCGCCATCACTATGACAACCGAGGCAAGACCGGTCCGCGTGTGCCGTGGAGTCGTAAGTAGGAAGTGGATTACGTGGGCGAAGACAAGCACATCCAAGAAGAGCAGGCACAAGAAAAGCGTCGCCGCTCGTCAACGCACAATGCCATTTTGGCGGTTGTGTGGGTTGCTGTTTTCGCTGTTGCTTTCATTGGATTGGTGTGCGGGCTTGATCAGCTTGCCGCAGATGACGAGGAAGTAGAAACACTGTCAGCTTCCGTTGAAGAGGTTGAGCAAGAGCCGTTTTATGTGCTGCTTATTGGCTCGGACTCACGTAAAGGAACAGCTCTCTATACGGGCAAGGCATCCGAACATGCCCAGCTTGATCAGCACTCCGACATTATGACGCTTATGCGCGTGGATCCAACTACCTACACCATCACGCTGGTGACTGTTCCGCGCGACACCCAACTTGAAGGCCGAAGTGACCGTATTAACGACGCACTAGCCGAGAACAACGACCCAGCGGAAGTAGTCGAGGTCGTGGAGACGCTGACGGGTGTGACCATTGAAGGCTACATGATGACCACCTTTACCGGCTACGAAGATTTGATTGATGCGCTTGGTGGCGTGACAGTGGATATTCCGCGCACGATTACCGTGCCCGATCCAAGCACTGCCGACAATGTGACTGTTGAGAAGGGTGACAATCAAACCCTGGATGGCTCAGAGGCGCTCGTGTTTGCTCGTGCGCGTAAAGAGTACGTGGATGACCAGGACGCCATTCGCCAGACCAACGTTCGTACCTTAGAGATTGCCATGATTGAAAAGGTGCTCAATCAAAATGACCTGGATGCCAACAAAAGTGTGGCTGATCTGGAGGAATTTACGACTACCAATCTGCCTGTGGAAGATATGGCGGCACTCGTGCTTGATTTCGTGAACCACAAAGACGAGGTGACTATCTATTCGTGCACCGGTCCTTATGACGGTGGCGAAAATAAGGATGGTTTGTGGGTTATTGATCAAGACAGCGACACGTGGGCTGAGTTGATGGCGCTGGTAGATAGTGGGGAAGACCCCACCGGCGTGGTGGAAGAGCCGAAATTAAAGAACTAGCAGGTATGCTATGATAGTAGCTTCCGAAACGATTTGTTGAACGGAGTGGCGTGTTTTCTACCCTTGCAACAATCCTCAAAGATAACTGGGAGTGGCGCAAACAAATTGGTCGCCTGGCTGTTTTTGAGTTGATGAAAAAATCACGCGGCGCAGTGCTGAGCTGGGCTTGGTTTTTGATCAAACCGGGCATGTATATTTTCTGCTTCTGGTTTGCCCTTGATATTGGTCTGCGTGTTGGCAACTCTGATGCTTCGGGGTCCGCACCGTTTATTTTGTGGCTGTGTGCAGGTATTATCCCGTGGTTCTTCATGCAAGATATGCTGGGGGCGGGCATAGATGTTATGCATCGCTATCCGTACCTGGTGAACAAGATAAAGTTTCCCCTAAGTGGCATTTCCACCATCTTTACGTCGGCAACGATGATCATACAACTCATGCTTATGGCAGTGTTGTTTATCATTTACTTCGCCTGCGGTATGCCGTTGGACGTATACCTGTTGCAGGTACCGCTGTTGCTCATCTTGATGTTTGTGTTCTGGGATATTGTCTCTATTCTCTTTTCCCAGCTCTCAGCCATTAGTAAAGACGTGGCGAATTTAATGCAAGCACTTTCAACGCCGCTCTTTTGGCTCTCAGGTGTTATCTTTAACGTCAAAAGCGTGCCGATTCCTTGGATTCAAGACGTCCTCTATTTCAACCCCATTACCTTTTTTGTCACGGCATTTCGTGATGCCTTCTACGGCAAAGTGTGGTTCTGGGAAAACCCGATGATGTGCATTGGGTTTGCGGTCGTCTTTGTCATCACGCTTATTGCCGCGGTCTTTGTGTATAAGAAGTTCAACGAGGAGGTGGCTGATGTCCTCTAACGAGTCAACAACCGCATCCTTAGCCGACGCTAAGCAGTTGCACAAAACCAGCGTGAGCGATGAGGTGGTCATCAAGTTTGATGACGTGACGAAGACCTACAACCTCTACAAAAATGATCGCGGACGTTTCTTGGGTATCTTTAATTACAACCGCAAAGGCTCATTTTTGGGCAGCGTGGACGCCAGCAAAGACTTGTCTTTTGAGATCAAAAAGGGCGAAGCGGTTGCGTTTTTAGGTCACAACGGCGCTGGTAAATCCACAGCGCTTAAGATGGTTACGGGTGTGACCCACCCAACTTCGGGAACCGTTGAGGTGAAAGGGCGCGTCTCAGCGCTGCTTGAGTTGACTGCAGGTTTTGATATGCAGCTGACCGGTCGCGAAAACATTGCGCTGCGCGGCCAAATTATGGGTCTGACGCGTGCGCAAATTAAAGAACTTGAGCCCGCTATCATTGAGTTTGCAGAGCTTGGTCTCTACATTGACCAGCCCATGCGCACCTACTCAAGTGGTATGAAGGCGCGCTTGGGCTTTGCCTTCGCCGTAGCTATTGACCCTGAAATTCTCGTCGTAGACGAGGCGCTTTCAGTTGGTGACCGCGCATTCCAGCGCAAATGCATTGATCGCATTCGCGAGATCATGATGGATGAAAACGTCACGGTGCTATTCGTGACGCATGCCTCTTCGGTGGCGCAGGAGTTTTGCAGCCGCGGCATCGTGCTTGATAAGGGCACCAAAGTGTTTGACGGTCCTATTGATGAGGCAACCGCCTACTACGAAGCAAATTACTAAGAGTGTTACCAAGAGCTATTTTTCACGCAAACGAGCCAGGAGATAAGCATGGCGAAAACCTCAGTTGAACATAATGCATTCGCAGCAATCTTGGCTGGTGGATCGGGCAGCCGCATGGGAAGCGCGGATAAACCGAAGCAGTATCTCATGTTGGGCGACAAGCCGGTGTTTGTGCACACCGTTGAGAAATTTGTGGCAACGGGTGCTTTTGATATGGTGTTGGTTATGTGTCCCGAGTTGCTTCGCCAGCAAACGACTGACCTGCTGCTCAAGTACGCGCCAGGATGCGCGGAGCGTGTGCTGGTGTGCGCTGGTGGCGCTACCAGAAATGATACCGTGTGTGCGGCTATTGCCGCTGTTGAAGAACGCTACGACATTGATGAAGACACGCTGTTGGTCACCCATGATGCGGTTCGCCCGTTTGTGGACCATCGCATCATTATGGATAACCTGCAGGCCGCAGCGCAGTTCGGTGCGTGTGATACGGTCATTCCGGCAACTGATACGATCGTGGAATCGCTTGAGGGCGAAGTAATCTCATCCATTCCGCCGCGCAGTGCGCTCTATCAGGGGCAAACGCCGCAGTCGTTTAAATTGACGCTGCTCAAGCGCTGCTTGGAGGCGCTCTCGCAAGAAGCGCGCGATGCGCTCACGGACGCATGTAAGGCGGTCGTGCTTGCTGAGGAGCCCGTTGCACTGGTGGCAGGCGATGCAGCGAACATGAAAATCACCTACCCACAGGATCTGCGTATTGCGCGCGCACTGATGGAGGACGAGCGTGCTTAATCGCGTTTACAGATTAGTGGCGCCGCGCCAGTTTGAGCCAGTTGAGGTTGAAGTCACGCTGGCTGATCAGGTGATTGTTCGCCCCACCTATCTTTCGCTCTGTAATGCCGATATTCGCTACTACACCGGCTCGCGTGCTCCTGAAGTCTTGGCGAAAAAGCTGCCTATGGCACTGGTGCACGAGGGTGTGGGCGAGGTGCTGTATGACCCGACAAATACGTTTGAGTCGGGACAGCTGGTGGTGATGCTGCCGAACCAAGCGCACGAGCAAAACGCGTGCGTCTCTGAAAATTACCTGCGCTCCTCGGAGTTTTGCGGATCGGGCACCGATGGCTTCATGCAGGAGTATATGTTTTTGCCGCACGAGCGCGTGCTGGCGCTTCCGGCAGATATTGCACCTGAATGTGCAGCCTTCACGGAACTTTTAAGCGTGGCGCATCAAGCGGTTGCGCGCTTCCAAAAGACCGCTCATGCGTGCAGACGCACGCTGGGTGTGTGGGGCGACGGCAACGTAGGTTATTTGGTAGCGCTGCTGCTCAAGATTATGGAACCCGCGTCTCGCGTGGTTGTGTTTGGCAAAAACCCTACAAAGCTTGCTGACTTTACCTTTGTTGATGATGTCTGTTTGATTGCGGATGCAGCAAGCGTATCGGTTGATCACGCCTTCGAATGTGTTGGTGGCACGGGTGCTATGGATGCAATTGACCAGATCATTGACGTCATTGAGCCTGAGGGCACCATCAGTTTACTGGGTGTGACCGAACAACACGTACCCATCAATACACGTATGGTGCTGGAGAAGGGGCTTCGTCTGGTGGGTAACAGCCGCAGTTCTCGCGAAGACTTTGAGGCGGTTATTGCGCTGTATCAGTCTCATCCTGAGGTGGTTGAGTATCTGCGTGCGCTGGTGTATGACGTGGTGTCCGTGCAAACGGTGCGTCAGATGAGCGATGCGTTTGAGCTGGATATTCGCAAACCCGCGGGCAAAATTGTCATGGCTTGGAATGCCTAGGTTGGGTGCGCTGGTGAAACAAGCTGCTGTCAAAATTGCCGCCTTCCTATTTAACGTGCTGTATGCGCTTTGCAAGGTGGGAGGTCGCCGTAAAGAGGTTGTTTTTGTAACCCGCCAAGCAAGTGAGCCCTCGGATGATTTTCTTGCGCTGGGCAGCGCGTACGAGGATGCCGGATACAAGGTGGTATATCTCTCGCAGCGTCTTACGAAAAAGGCGGCGCTGGCATATGCGGTGCTCGTGATCAAGGAAATCTATCATGTGGCGAAGTGTCAGGTCTGCGTGATTGACCGCTACGACCCGGTTATTAGTTTGCTGCACCTCAAAACTATGCCTGTTGAGGTTATGTCTGGTGAGGACTACGTACGCTTTGCCGAGGTGCCTGTTGAGCCCGTTGTCATTCAGCTGTGGCACGCGTTTGGTGCGTTTAAGAAGTTTGGGTATCAATCGGTTGATACTGCTGAAGGGCATCCGCTCTCGGAGATGGAACTGTTTGAAATACACCGCAACTATACGTGGGTGGTGTGTTCGGGCGAAGGCGCGCGCAGACCCTTTGCTGAGGCATTTGGATATCCTGTCTCACGCATGTTGCCTATTGGTCGCCCTGAATACAAAACACTTTGTGAAGAGCGCGCACGGCTGGACGCTGGCGAACAAGCGCAGCCTAGGCGTGAGCGCATTCGCGTGTTGTTTGCGCCGACGGTTCGCAAATACGACAAGTCGGTGCATCCGTTTGCTGAGCTTTTCGCCATCCGCGAGACGTTTTTGAACCAAGACGTCTTTGAGGAAATTTGGTCGTTTCATCCGCTGGACGTGGGTGAGGCAGTCATCGGTGGCGTGCCGCCAACCCTTGAAAACGCCGATGTGGTGATCACAGACTATTCTTCGATTGTTTACGAAGCATATCTATTGGGTAAGCCGGTATTCTTCTATACGCCTGACCTGGAGCATTACATGGACACCCCGGGGCTTAACGCGAATCCTGTTGAGCTTTCGCCAACCTTGGTTGCAGAAACACTTGAGGAGTTAGTCGGGTGCATGGATGCGTATGCGAAAGACCCGACTGGTTATGACTGGGCAGCGTTTGAGACATTCGTGGGGCAGTCCTTTGAGGGTGCAGCAAAAGACCCCGCACAGGCGCTTGTGACACGTACGGGGTCTTGCGAATAACGGCTATTGAAGCCTGTTTTGGTTCCAGCGAATTGCGTGAACCAAAAACCTCTTTTTCTTACTTGCGAACAACCGTTTTAAACGGTATCACGCTATCTTCGGCAACGGTTACCCCTTGTTCAACGGCCACGCCCGCACGAAGCGTAGTGCCAGCTTTGATCGTTACGTCGTCGTCGAGAATAACGCCTTCTTCAAGCGTGCACCAGTCACCGATGACGCAATTGGTGCCAATAAGAACTTTGTTGCCGATGTAGCAGCCCTTGCCAATGGTGGTACCGCCGTTGATGCAACAGTCTTGTGCAATGTAGGTGCCATCATCCACTTCAACATCAGGACCAATCATGGCGCTGTGCGAGATAAGTGGGGACAGATCCAAACCATAATCATCAGGGTTGAAGGGTTCGGCATCTTCGTCGGTAGGATCAACGTCGGCGTTGAGTTCAGTGGCCAACAGCTTCATGGCTTCAGATTCTGCTACCAGCATCTCAAAATCTTGCTCTTTTTGCTTGCGATTAGCCTCTGCGAATACAAATCTATCGTTTGGTTTGAAGGGGAAGTGGTAGTCAATTGAACCACAGTAGAACTCTTCGTCATATGCGTCGGTGCTTGATTCTACGTCGCACAGGAAACCGCGTACATACATCTTTGAGCGCATGTGAGCCGCAGAATTGATGAGACTATAGGCATGCTGCCCTGATCCAAGAATGAAGACGTGGGAGCAGATGGTGCGATGGTGACCAGGCCAGATGTATGGTTTCAGGTTGAGCCATCCCTCTTTTTGGCGCGGGAAGTTCTCAAAAGGCTCGGGGCGCTTGACCACAAAGCCACCGCTGTAGGCTACTGCATCATATTGCTCAACGCTTTCTTGGTGCGAGATTACCTTAAATACGTGAGACCACATGTGAGCCAAGTTGTCAGGGTAGTAGGATTCCATAATCCAGTCACAGGTCTTTTGCTGTGACTCAGGAGATGCGGGCTCCAAAAATTCTTCGACAGACATATTTTTGATGTCTTCCGTAGCGCTAATTTCGCATCCCAAGGATTTCAGGCGTTTGTAGGTGGGGTTTTCGCGCGGCAAGAACACTTTGTTGCCAACGTAGAGCAGGCGTAGGATGTTGCCGAGGCCGTTTTGTCGATCACTACCAAAGATAGCAATGTCCATGTTCCAAAGCATACGAGTGTAGGTATCAATGGGCATCATTGACAAAAGTACGTGAGAGCGATCGCCATACAGGTTCTCTGAAAGCTCTATAACGCGATCACGGTAATCATCCGGATTGCCTTCCCAGTCATTGGCGGTGCCGTATGCCAAAGGCAGCCAATACTCAAACTGCTCGTTGTCAACTGCTTTCAGGCTTTCAAGAATAGGAATGTGGTTATTGAAGCTGTGCGAGTTATGCTCAACCTGTATAAACGTCTTTCCGTTCTTGCGAGGTGCGGCCTGGCGCATGCTCTCAAGTTCGCGGAAGGAATCTTTGTTCATGGGAAGCTGCGCCCTTACGCAATTGTTGGTGTTATTGAACTCTTCGCGATACTTCGTAAGATCGTCTTCCTCAAGGCAGATAACCGTATCAAAGCCCTTACGAGCTTTGCGATGCGCCCAATTTTTAACGCGGTTCATAAATGAAGTGTTGGGCAACTCCCAGTTATGGAGATCCATACCCCAAACAACCCATGAGGACTTCTTGCGAATCAATGGATGTATGGACAAAAACATTGCATAGCGATGAGGAACGATGAAACTGTACCAAAGAACATGGTCGTAATTCTTGATAAGCTTACGAAGGCTTCTCAGTTTTGAAAGCCCCGTTCCTTCAATCCAGAAACGATTGTCTTTAGAAAAGAGCTCCATCTCGCCTTTGGGAACCGGGCGAATAGAGACGAAATCGTGCTGATCGGCGCCAGGTTCGCCCGTATTGAAGTTCTCCTCAATAAAGGTGACATATGTGGTCATCATACGAACACTAGGCGGAATGATATGAAGGTATTTCACAGGGTTTCCTTTGGGTGAGTTTGTAGCTGTCAGATACTGCTTGTCAGTTATGTATTAGTGCTGGAGCACCGCAATAACAGGGCCTCCGGGAGCATTCATGGTTTCTTGCTTGGTTTCCTCGTTAGGGAAGTGGTAGAACGCAAAGCCAAAGCCTTTGTCGCACGTAGAGAAGCGATGTACCTCGTCTCCCGGTTCTGCAAGCGGCACTTCGCGCACGAGAGCTTCCGCAGCGGCTGGCGTGTGTTCCATGTGATCCAGAATGCCATCTTCGGGCGTGTGCATAACAGCTAAGCCCCACGAACCGCCCGACTTGCCGTCAAGCGCTGCGGTTGCATCGGGGGTCTCGCCCATGGCGGCTCGCAGTGTAGCGGCAACAACGTCGCCACCAGCAATCATGGAGATGAAGTCAGGAAGCATGTTGCCACCATTGCGAGGGCCAGCGTCCAAGAAATACAAGCGACCATCTTCGGTGATGATCATCTCAATATTGAATGAGCCATAGGTCATGCCTGACGCGTGTACCAGTTTAGATACTTGGTCATATACCAGATCCTTTTGCTCTTGCGTAAGCTCTAGCGGGTAGCTGTAGGCGGCTGGCAAAAGCGGATTTGAAGCGCTATCGCGAATGCTGTTAATAAGACCCCAGGTGGATACTTCGCCATCTGAAACAGTGAGTTCTGCTTCAATAACGTGAGGGTGTGCGCGCTCAATAAACTCCTCGGCTACCAAAACGCGGTTGCGAGAACGCTCGCGAGCGTCTTCAAACGCAGCAGGCAGATCGGCAAGATCGCGAACGACCGTAACGCCCTTTGATCCTGATGAGTCGGTGGGTTTAACGATGATCGGCAGCGTGAGTCCCTCAACAAGCGATGCGTCGAAAGGAGCATCAGCATCCAGTTCTACCGAACCAGGAACGTTGAAGCCATTGTCTGCCAAAAACGTGCGGAATTTGTGCTTCTCACAGAAGTTAAGCGCCATGTCGTAGGGGATACCCGCCAGACCAAGTGCCTCAGAAACATATGCAGCGGTTGGTGCTGCGGGGTCGGATGCATAGGCAACAATGCCGTCAATGTTTTCTTTGCGAGCAACATCTAAGACTGCGTCTTTATCGGTGGTGCTTACCAAATAGAATACGTCAGCCTCATGTTGACCAGGGTTGTCGGGAAGATAGTCGCACAGAACCGTGCGGTATCCTAAGTCACGAGCTGTTGTGATGGCAATCACCTGTTGCGGTGAGCCACCTAAGAGTAATAACGTTTTTGCCACAATGTCTCCATTCCAAAACAAGGTTACGCAGCTAAAAGCGTACTAGTCCTTATTTATTTACGCACGATAATACTACGTTACAGATTCTATCAATATCGTCATCGGTTAAGTCTGCATAAAGCGGCAGCGTGAGCACCCGTTCGGCAATGTCGTAAGCAATTGGGGTGTCATGCTGGGCATCATAGGTATCCGCATAGCAGGCAAAGTCTGATGTGAGCGGGTAGAAGTACTTACGCGCAAAAATATCTTCATCTGCAAGTGCGGCCGCTACTTCATCGCGCGTGGTATGCGAAGCGTCTTCAAACACGACGGGGAAGTACGCATAATTGTGCTCAACATTGTCCGGGATCTCAAGAAGTTTGAGTCCCTCAATGTTTCCGAGGTGCTCTACGTAACGCTCATGCGCGTGCTTGCGCTTTGCAATTTCTTCGTCATTATGGCGAAGATTGCAGATGCCCATGGCTGCACAAAACTCGTTCATTTTGCCGTTACCGCCCGCAAAAACAGTTTGCCCATCTGCGGCAATACCGAAGTTTTTCCACTCGTCTAAACGCGTTGCTAAATCATCGTCAGTAAACGTCAAGCCGCCACCTTCAATAGTGTTGAATACCTTGGTGGCGTGGAAAGAAAACATGGACGCGTCGCCAAATGTTGCCGCGGATACGCCGTCGCGTTTGACGCCGAATGCATGGGCGGCATCGTAAATGACTTTGAGGCCGTGCTTTTTGGCAATAGCTTCAACGGCATCGGTGTCGCAGAGTGATCCATACACGTGCACCGGCATGATTGCCACGGTGTTTGGCGTGATCAGTGCCTCAATTTTTTCGGGATCAAGGGTGTAGTCTGTTGACTTGATGTCGGCAAACACCGGCTTGAAGCCCTTGCGCGTAATTGCATGAGTGGTTGATGCGAAGGTGAAAGGCGTCGTAATGATTTCGCCACCAGCGAGAAGTTCTAAAGCTTCCAGTGCACATTCAAGAGCGGCATGACCATTGGTGAATAACGAAACGTGTGGGCTTTGCAGGTATTCCTGAAGATCGGCTTCAAGCTGGCGATGCTTCTCTCCGCGATTGGTGAGCCAGCGAGATTCCCAAAGTGGAGTGATTTCGGCTACGTATTCATCTAGGGGAGCCATAGATGAACGAGTTACTGCAATAGTGCGCGATGATTTTTCTGACATAGTTGCGTGAACGATCCTTTCAGCTGCAAAGTCGTAAATCATAAGTACGTTTCATTATACTTCATTGATGAAGTTTTCTTGCTATCTCCCGCAAAGCGACAATCAGGACTGTTTTGATCATAGCAAGGTTGATGCTTGCTTACTGCATTGTCTAGTTTGCTCCGTCAAATTTGTTGTGCAACAAATTTTCTGAATTTGAATCTATTGTGTTCAAAGAGAGTACTGCGACCTAATTGGGATCAATTTCGCGAAGGGCGAAAAGGGTGCAGTGAAGAGAGATTGTTGAAAGGGGAAACCATGAAGAAGGAGATGCGAAAGAGCTCTGCGCTCAAAGCGCTGCTTGCCGCAACGCTTTGCGTCAGCATGATTCCTTTGCCTGCGTTCGCCGGAGAAGCTGAAGAATCTTCAGAAGAGTCCACGGATATTGTTGCACAGGAAATTGAGTCTGGTCTTATTGATGTCACTGATGATACCGATAATGAATTCCAGGAAGCTATGAACACGGGATTGATTTTGGACGGTTCCAGTACAGATTTGATTAGTCCTCAGTATGTCATGGTGGATGGCTATAAGGTATTTGATTTTGGTAATGTGTATCTTGGTGACACAGTCACTCAATATCTTGGCTCCTGGTCTATGGATGTGTATGACATTAACTTGACACCGGGAACTTATACGCTCACCTGTGCTTTTAGCGGTTGGTATAAGGCTAATTCACCAGTTGCAATTGGTATTCATGATAGGAATAACGCAAAAGTAAAAGTAGTAACAGCAGATCCATATTCATCGGGTGGCTCGACGACGTTTACTTTATCTAGTAGTCAAGCTGGCAATGTGTCAATCAGCTTACTTACGAATAACAGTTCATGTAACTATGCTTTCCGTGTTACGAAGAATGCTGTAAGTGCGCAACCTTCATGGAAGCTTATCAATGGTAATTGGTACTATCAAAACCCAAATGGTACTTATTGGAAAGGATGGCACCAGATTGGCGGAGATTGGTACTATTTCTCCAAGAGCTCAGGTGCAGCTGCTAAAGGTTTAGTAGTTATCGACGGTAAGCGTTACTATTTCAATCCTTCAACTAGCGAAATGCAGACTGGCTGGGTAACGCTTGGTAGCAATTCATACTATTTCACGAGCAATGGAGCCGCTGCTTCGGGTCTCACGAACATCGGTGGCTCATTGTATCTTTTCGGCTCTTCGACTAACAAAATGGCCACTGGTTGGCAGGTTGTTGGTGGTAAGCAATACTACTTTACAGCTTCAGGTAAAGCCGCAAGTGGATTGGCTACCATTGGTGGAGCACGCTATTATTTCGGACCGTCTTCAAAGGTTATGGCTACTGGCTGGCAAACCATTAATGGCGCTAAATACTACTTCTCTTCTGTAAATGGTAAAGCGGTTTCTGGCATGGCAACTATTGGTGGTTATCGCTATTACTTCGGACCAAGCTCAAACAAGATGGCTACCGGCTGGCAGACAATTGGCGGTTATCGTTACTACTTCTCAAGCGTAACCGGTAAGGCCGCTTCTGGATTTGTGACCATTGGTGATGCTAAGTACTACTTTGGTCCATCTACCAACAAGATGGCAACTGGTAAAGTGACTATCGGATCAAAGACCTATACCTTCGACTCGAAGACAGGTAAACTCATCGGTTAATTCTGATTACTTGCTACAATAAGAGGGCTGGTGTATATCTCATACATCAGCCCTAATTATTTGTAAGGGGCAGTTTTGTCAGAAGAGAATGGGGGTATGTATGGGTGTATCTGTGCCCAAGAAGCTGGCGACAGTAGGACTTGCTTCATTGCTTGCTTTTGGTGGAGGAGTGTCTTTAGCCTCACTTCAAACAACACTTGACCCAACGCCTGCTTATGCAGCCCAAGCAGGCACCTGGAAACAATCCAGTGGTAAATGGTGGTATTCCTACAACACTGGAGGATATGCCAAGGGCTGGCAAACTATTTCAGGCAAAAAGTATTATTTTGACTCACAAGGCTATATGGCAACGGGTCTGGTAAAGATTGGTAGCTATCGCTACTACTTCGCAACTGACGGTGCCATGAGAACGGGTTGGCAAACCATTGGCGGCGCGAAATACTACTTCTCAGCATCAACTGGACGTGCTGCATCGGGCTTAGTTCAACTTAATGGTTTTCGTTATTACTTCGGTCCATCCTCAAACAAAATGGCTACCGGTTGGCAGACCATCCAAGGTGCAAAGTATTACTTCTCATCCGCTACCGGTAAAGCCGCATCTGGTTTGGTGACTATCGGCGGATATCGTTATTACTTTGGCTCCTCATCAAACAAGATGGCCACTGGTTGGCAAAAGATCTCTGGATATCAATACTACTTCTCAAGCGTTACGGGTAAAGCAGCGTCTGGCTTTGTAAACATAGGAGATGCTAAATACTACTTTGGACCATCCTCTAACAAAATGGCGTCTGGTTGGGTAACCATTGGAAGCAAGACCTACTACTTCACCAGCGGTACTGGCAAGCTTGCTACCAACCAATGGGTAGGAGATAGATATGTTGGAGCTGATGGCGCTTGGGTGGCCGACAAGGCTGTAGAACAATTCACCTATGAAGTTAACGATGACAATACCATTTCAATCACCGGCTTGAATATGGACGCATTCCCTGGTGATGGCGATATCTCCGTAAAGATTCCTAATACTTTGCAAGGATATCCTGTGACCGATGTAATGCTTCGTTTTAATGTTCGACTTAAGTCGGTTGATGCATCTGGATGCACAAATCTGAAGAATCTCGACTGCTCGTCGAATGGAATAACTTCTCTCAATGTGTCGGGATGCAAAAACTTAATTGAGCTGTACTGCTCTTCGTGTCAAATTACCGCACTTAATATTTCAGGGTGCACGAATTTAGATTTTCTGAATTGTGACAACAATCGACTTGCTTCTCTTGATGTGTCACAGTGCCCAAATCTGACTTCCCTGATTGCAAATGCAGACAGATTTGTTTCTCTTGACGTGTCCAATTGCAAAAAACTAACTACTCTTCAAATCAGCATGAACCAGATTACTTCTCTTGATTTGGCGGCTTGCAGTAACTTAAAGATACTGAATTGTTCGTCTAATCAACTTACCTCCCTTGATGTGTCGAAGTGTCCTGATTTGACGTTCTTGAATACCGATTACAACAAACTCTCTTCTCTTGATGTGTCTAGCAACAAGAAACTCGAAACTTTGCAATGCTCTGCCAATAAGCTCTCGACACTTAATGTGGCGACTTGCAATGATCTGGTTACCTTTGACTGTTCAGACAATCAGCTTGTGTCTTTGGAGGGGTTGGGCGTCACTAAATTAACCAATTTTGCTTGTTACAACAATAAGCTTACAGAGCTTGACGTATCCCATTGTGTCTTTCTGAATAACATGTCTTGTGGACAAAATGAGCTTACAACTTTAGACATTTCAACTTGTTCAGCGCTGGTGAATCTAGGCTGCCCAGACAATCCTTTTACGAAAGAAACGATTGCTGCGTTGGAGGCTTGGCGTGACGAGGATCCTTCGAGGGTTTTGAAGTACTAAAGCTTTAACGCGAAGTATTGCTCCAGATAGCTTTGAAGCAAAAGTAAGGGCGGCCAACATGCGAAAACGTATGTTGGCCGCCCAGTATTATGCGCTGCGAAAAGAGGTTTGTATTGCGGCTATTTCCCAAAGAAGTTAAAGCGCTTTTTTGGCTTAGCTTCTGAGGTGGCACTTTGTTCGTGAGCCGAAGTCGTAGCAGGCGCAGTTGCGTTGAAAATATCTTCGATGGTATCTTTGAGCGTGTATTGGGATGACCAATTGAAGTCTTGTTCGAAGAGCTCAGAATTGAGGCTTGAATTAAACCAAGGGCAGTCATACTCAATACTAAACGAGGGCTTCAAACCGCGACTTTTTGCTACATCAACCGTGGCGTGTAAAATGCGATCCATGGTATAACCGCCAGCATGCGGTCCAAGATTGTAAACTGGCTTCCATGTGCTCGGTTCTGACTCAGTCATTGCGGCCAACCCAAGAGCGGCGTCGCGATAATCCAGGAAGCCATATTCTTGCTCAAAACCGCGAACGTTAATGGGTTTATTCGCAATCATTTGCTTTACGAAGAAGTTCACAAAACGCTGTCCGAAAGCGCTTCCAAAAAGACTAGCAAGGCGAATGTTGGTGTGCGGAACGTCCTGAAGCACCAGATCGGCAATCATTTCTACTGCGTATTTTGCTACTGCGTATTTGCCATCAGGGCAGATGGGTTCCGACTCGGTTGCTTGGTGCTCCCTGGTTTGTGAATACACGCTTTGTGATGAGATATTGATAACACCGCCTACACGAGCGTCGCGTGCAGCTTCAAAAAGTGACTGTGCATACTGCATGCCCGCTGCAAGTGGTTTACCTTCGTCGGAGCGTGGGAATGCACAGTTGATGAGCAGGTCTATGGGTTGCTCTGCCAGTGCGTCAAA
This sequence comes from uncultured Eggerthellaceae bacterium, assembly GCA_910577495.1. Taxonomy (GTDB): domain Bacteria; phylum Actinomycetota; class Coriobacteriia; order Coriobacteriales; family Eggerthellaceae; genus Xiamenia. Next base: position 2,307 of record CAJTML010000020.1, on the reverse strand, counting down.
GTCATTGCGGCCAACCACAACAAGCTGATCGGTATTGTTCGCGCCATGTCCAACCAGGTAGTTGCAAAGTTGTTCTTCGTCCGATGAGAATGCTAGCACCGATTTGCCCTGCAAAAGCAGCTGGGTTACCAGCTCTTTTCCAACGCAGCCGGTGGCGCCAGTCACGGCAATAGTTTGATTCATGGGTCTTTCCTTTATGCGGTAGTGTGTGCTGCGCACGCTTGCGCTAAACGCTCGATAAGCTCTGGGTAGAGTGCAGTATCAACATCTTGGTGAACGGGAATATTGAGTACGCAATCAGCCAGCTTGCGGCTCTGTGCGTAGCGCGGGTCTTCACGCAGCGGTTCAATGAGCGTGTGGTAGAGACTGGTTACGCCAAACCCTTGCTCATTGAGGTCAAGATACACTTGGAATCGATCGGTGTTGCGTAGTGCCAGCGGGTAGGTTTGCGGCACCGTGGGGTCAATGTTTTTCAGCGTGCGAAGCGGTGTCCAGAGATCAAGGAGCTGCTGTGCAAGTGCTTCAGCGGTATTGAAGTTATCAATGCACGTGACTGAGATAGCTTGGATGTTGTAAGCGTTGGGGTCTTCGCCCTCACGGGGTTCAACTGAGCCTGCAAAAGTCCAATCAAGCAGCTCTTCGTTTACTATGCGCAACATGCCACCATGAGCAAACGGAAACTGCTTATGTAGCGAGAAAAACGTTGCGTCGCACAGATGGCGAAGACGCGCGTGATAGGTGAAGTAGCCATGAGCGTTGTCCTCTAGAAGGATGCCACCTGCTTGTTTGACTGCGTTATAGAGCGTCTCTTCGCAAGGATCTGAAAATCCGAAATAGTTCACTTTGAGAAACACGAACGGCTTCTGTGCGCAGGCATTGATGGCGTCGAAAGTGTCGAACAGATCAATGCGCAAGTCGTCAGTCATGGCGTAGAAAAGCGGCTCAATGAGACCTTGTTCGGTCAACGCAACGATGGGGTCATAGATGCCGCTGCCTTCTTTAGGAGAGACGCCAATATAGCCGGGAAGCATGACAACAAGTTTTGTGTTGGCGTCATTTTGTTGTGCTGCAAGAGCGGCTTGCGTGAGGAAGTCTTGCATAGCTTCGCGTGCGGCTCCGTAGTACCAATCATGCTGGAGGAAGCGGTTCGGTTGTGTTTGAGTTTTCTCTATCAAGCTCACGCTGTATCCTTTCGCCATAAACTAGAGCAAGGTTGTTTATCTATTTGAGGCCAAAAAGCCTGTTCGGATCAAATTTCAGCGCCAAGCTTTCGCCCTCGGTGTCATACACGTTGACGTGGTCGTTGATATAGAGGACATCTTTGGCCATTTGCTCGCGATCGTCGCAGATGAGGAAGAAGCGCACCATGAGCTGGTGTAGCGTGTTGCCATCAGGGGTGGTAGAGCCAACTGGATAGCGTGACTCAAAATCAACCACGTCGTCAAGTGCGGCAACCGTTTCCTCAAGTCCCTCAATTTTGCCGACCGTGCCGTGCTTTGCAATGTATGACACAACACCGCATGACTTGCCTTTCATATGCGGGTCATCAGGCCATTCGCCCTCAAGTTCGCCATTAAGCATGAGCGAGTCCAAAATCATCGTGGCGTAATTGATGCCATTGATGGGTTCAATGTAGCGATACGGGCATTCGCCAGCTCCACGAAGCGCGCCTTCAAAAATGTTGAAGTCTCCAGTCTCTGGGTCATACATGCCCTGAACGAAGAGGACGGCGAATTCAAGACCCAGGCTTTCGCACATTTTGACGAGTGAATCATTCACGCTGTTGAGATATTCATCAACGAAGAGCGAAGGATAAATGCGTCCAGCTGGGATAGTGGTGACGGTGCCTTCGTGAACGGCAGTAGGGTAGCGGTTGTCAATACAAGAGAGCGTGGCTTTGCCGTTGTAGACCGTGTAGTGAGCGGTAAACTCAAAGCCTTTGACGAACTGCTCGATGATGATTTTGCCGTTTGTTGAGGCTTCAAAGGCAACTGGGATTGCTGCTAAGAGGGTTTCCTTGTCAGGGCAAATGGTGACGCCGACTGACGAAGACGCGTCTACCGGTTTGACCACGGCGGGGTAATTAATGGTGTCAGGTAAGTCTGCGGGAACCTCGGTGCCTGCATAGTAGGTTTGCGGGCAGGGAACATGGTTTTTCTCGCAGAGCTGGCGGAACAGGTCTTTGTCTGCCATGGTGTTCCACTGGTCTTCGTTGCAATAAAAAGGAAGGTTGCAGCGCTCTGCTAAGCGCATGGCTTGGATGAGGTTGAACTCAGAGATGCCGGCATATACGCAATCAATACCTTT
>CAJTML010000019.1 GCA_910577495.1 uncultured Eggerthellaceae bacterium | reverse complement strand
GATCATCGGCGGGTGCCACGCCCACAGCAACGTCGGCCGCAGTCTCGGTAGCAGCATCAGCACCACGTGCGCCCTCAGCGCGCGCCGCAGCTTGCGCGTCCTCAAATGCCGCCAGCTCTTCAGGATGCGCCATGGCCCAGTCAGCAACAAAGCGCTCCAAACGACCAATGCCAACCGGCTGACCCTTGCGCCCGCGCGTGCACTTGCCTTCACACTGGGTCTCCTGCGGACAGGCTCGTCCACACACTGCTGGCAGCGTGTTTGCTTGATGCACCAGCTCATAGGCTTGGGCGAAATTGCCCAGCGCCACCTGCTCAATAAATTGCGGGATGGGAACGCCTACCGGACAGCCGCTCATGCACGGCTTTTTGGGGCACTGGATGCATCGACGCGCTTCTTCTTGCGCCTGCTCCTGCGTGTAGCCCAGCGCTACTTCGCAAAAATTATGCGAACGCGTGGTGGGGTCAAGCTCAGGCATGGCCACTTTCTCGTTGTCTTTGTTGACCTCATAAACGCACGGCATAGCTATCCCGCCTTCCGGCGAAGTTGTTGCTCTTCACGCAACTCAGCGCCACCACCACATGAGCGACCCTCAGCTGCCAATTTGTGCGCCGTAGCCTCGCGCGCATACTGCTCAGGCTCGCGATATTGCACGCCACGGCGAAGCGCGTCTGCGAAATCAACCAAGTGACCATCGAAGTCAGGGCCATCTACGCACGCATGGAGATACTGATCCCCCACTTTCACGCGGCAGACACCACACATACCCGTGCCGTCAATCATAAGCGGGTTCATGGAAACCCACGTTTTAATGTTGTGAGGTTCAGTGAGCTCGGAGACTTTCTGCATCATAATGACCGGGCCGATTGCAACAACAAGGTCATAGTTGGCGCCGGCGTCAATCTGCTTCGCAAGCACCTGCGTGACCAGGCCGCGATGTCCATTAGAACCATCATCGGTCACGACGAACTGATGCTCCGACACCGCTTCAATCTCATCTTGTAGCATGATGAGCTCCGACGTGCGAAAACCGGTGATGACATCCACCTGCGCACCATGCTCATGCAACCACTTGGCCTGCGGATAGGCAATGGCAGTACCCAAGCCACCGCCGATAATGCAAGCACGCTTGACGCCATCAAGCTCAGTCGGGTTGCCCAAAGGTCCCACGAAGTCCTGCAGGTACTCTCCTGCGTGCATCGTTGCCAGGCGCATGGTGGTAGCACCAACTGCCTGGAACACGATGGTTACCGTACCCGCCTCAGGATCGCAATCATTCATGGTCAGCGGAATGCGCTCTCCGTGCTCATCAATGCGCAGCATGATGAATTGACCCGGCTTGATGCGCTGAGCAATATCAGGCGCAGCAATAACCATACGCGTTACGTCTTTGTTCAGTTGCTCTGCTTTGAGAATCTCAAACATAGCTCATCATCCTTTTCAACCACTTCTGCCACAAACACCCCGTAGCGAGTGTGACGAAAATGGTACCCTCCTTGAAAATGGCTGCTTAGTATAGCAAATTACTAAGCCCCTGCAACGCATAAATAATTGAATCCTAAAGAGTAGCAAATACTACCTTAAGCGGTAGGTTTTGTACAGTTAACGGTAGTTTTGCCTCCATTTAGCCTGTTTATAACCATACGGAACTACTCAACAATTCGCAATATGGGCAGCCCAGGCGTCAAAAGTGCGAAACAAAGGTTTAACCGTATTGACACACTTCGTTCTTTTTGAGGCACCACTGCATCGCAAACCAGCGTGCGCGTTACCTTCTCGTTACCAAACTCCCGCAAACACCCCTGATGGGCGCGCCACGCGCGTACCACTGACCGACGTCCAACAAGGCGCGTTACCGTTTCGTCACCTTCGCAACAAGAACGCACTCATGCGAAATGACAACAACTCATCCACGAACGCCACGCCAGAGCCTCATCATTCGCCTGAGCGTGCTAGCCTGGTTGGAAGAAACGCAACACACACGAAGAACACGACGCTTACGCAGAAGGGAGCACGCGCCATGGCCAGCAAATACCTGCTCACCAAACGACTTGAATCGGTGGCATTTGACCAGCCTACGCCTGCCGACACTGCATCGGTCTACATTCTCACCGCGCAAGAATTCGTTGACTTAGGCCTGGTCAGCAAAGAAATGAAGTCAGCGCTTGAAACGCTTGCGTCAGCCAAAAGCACCTACCTGGATTCCTTCCCCACCTGCTTTGTGGGTTCGTTTGCGGTTCCCAGCAAAATCAATCCCTTAGCTGAAGAGGAGTGCTTCGCCTTCTATTTCGACAAAATGCACCTCATCTTCTTGGATGAAAGCAACTCCTGCAAACCTATCTTAGACGCCATCAGCAAGCAAGGGCTGCTTAAAGAGCCCACCACTGCCTGGTGTCTGTTTGAGTTCATGAAGCTGCTTACCAAAGGTGACCTGCAGTTTCTATCGGATTTGGAAGACAAGATGGAAGATGTCGAAGAATCCATCATCAAACGCGGCTTCAAAAATGCCAACGAGGTCATGCTTAACTTCCGTCGCAAACTGCTGCGGCTGGACACCTACTATCAGCAACTCGTGGACATGGCGGGCGAACTTGCCGAAAACGAAAACAAGCTGCTCACCCACCAAGAAGCAGGCACCTTTGTGCAGCTTGAGCGCAGTGCAGAGCGTCTGCTTAAGCGCGCCATCACCTTAAAGGAATACTCGCTGCAACTCCGTGAACTCTATCAAACCGAAATTGACACCCAGCAAAACGACACCATGAAATTCTTCACGGTTATCACCACGCTGTTTGCGCCATTAACGCTGATCACGGGCTGGTTTGGCATGAATTTCGCGCACATGCCCGGACTTGACAGTGCCTGGGGCTACCCGCTCATGTGTTGCGCAGTGTTACTCGTGGTGATTATTGAACTCATTGTCTTTAAGCGCAAAGGCTGGCTCTAGCTGGGCATAAGGCTGACGGTTCGCCCGGCTCTCAGCAAGGCGCTAATCACCCAGAATCTGACCGAGCAGCGTAAAGTCCTGCTCAAGGGCGGATCGCTTCTTGGGGTCGTAGAGTGCGGCTGCTGGGTGATACACGGGCAGCACCTTAAACTTGCCAGCTTGCTGCAGCTGGCCATGCAGGTGCGTAATCCCAACATCGGTCTTGAGAATGAATTTCGTGGCGAAGTTGCCCAACGTCACAATAACTTCTGGGTCAATAGAGCGCGTCTGCTCGCGCAAAAACGGCGCACACAGCTGAATCTCATCGGGCTTGGGATCTCGGTTTGAGGGAGGCCGACACTTCAAAACATTCGCGATAAAGACCTGTTCACGCTCAAGATTCGCCAAAGCCAACAGCTCGTTTAAGTACTTGCCCGCAGCCCCCACAAAAGGCTTGCCCTGCAAGTCCTCGTTTTTGCCCGGAGCTTCGCCAATGATCATGACGCGTGCGTGTGGATCCCCATCACCAAAGACGGTTTGCGTGCGTCCATCAGCAAGCGGACAAGCGTGGCACGCGCGTACCTGCTGCTCAATTTCGCCCAATGGCACTGGCTCTTTATGCATACCGGCTTCGCCCTCTCTCAAAACGCCTACATATACAAGCGCGGCAAGCGGCTGTTGCCAAACGAGATTGCCAGCTCATAGTTGATCGTGTCAAGCGTGTGTGCCATATCGTCCAGCGTGATAATGGACGATCCCTGGCGTCCCACCAGCAAAACTTCATCTCCCACCTGGGGGTTCAAGCGGCGGCGCGACCCATATGAACGCATGTCAACCTCAAACATGCACTGATCCATGCAGATGTTGCCTACCTGCGCACAGCGCTCGCCTTGCAAAATGACGTCGGTTCGTCCCGAGAGGCCACGACGAAAACCATCGGCGTACCCCACGGGAATGGTGCAGATAATCACCGAGCCGGGACTTCTGTAATGTAGGCCGTAACTCACGCCTTCACTCATGGGTACCGCACGCAAATCCGTAATGCGCGCGTGCACGCTCATGGCAGGTTTGAGTTCCACCAGCGGTCGCGTTACCAAAGAGGGGTGCAGGCCGTACATGCCAATACCCAGACGTACCATATCAAAGTGCACATCGGCAAAACGCATGGTGGCTGCCGAATTCGCCGCATGCACAATACCTGGATCAAAGCCGGCAAGGCGCATGGAGTTGATGGCCTCCACAAAGCGCTTCACCTGAATGCCGAAGTCAAGCGTCTCGTTCTCGTCCGCGGTGGCGAAGTGGGTAAACGTGCCCACCAGATCAAGCGCCCGATGAAAGCTCACCTGACTCATGAATTCCACCACTTCGTCAAAGCGCACGCCAATGCGGTTCATGCCCGTGTTGACCGCCAAGTGATACGGCGCGCGCAGGCGAAATGCATCCGCCGCCTCCGCATACGCAATGGCGAACTGCGGATCATATACACTCGGCATCACCTTATACGCAAGCAGCAGCGGAATGGCCGTCATGGGCGGCTGCGACAAAATCAAGATAGGCGCGTTAATAAGATTCTCGCGAAGCTCAATGGCCTCATCAACGGTGGCAACCGCCAGATAATCTGCTCCCGAATTAAGCGCCGTCTTAGCGCAGCGCACCGCACCGTGCCCGTACGCATCAGACTTCACGACCGCCATAAGGCGCGTGCCAGGAGCCACATTTCTGCGCACCGTTTTGGTGTTATGGCGAATGGCGTTTAAGTCAATCTCAACCCACGACCAACGCCTATCAATCTCAGGAATGGCGGCAAGCTTTTCTGGGTCAAACGAAATCACACCGCGCTCGTTGGGTTTTCCCCCGTTGGCGGCAAACTGCAAAACCGCACGGGTATCCGGCCGATCATCAGCCGCCCAACCAGCGGGAGCCTCAGGCACCGACGCACGCGGAGTGCGCGGGGTATCCGCAGCTTGAGCAGAGCGCGAACTCACGTGATAATCCATGGCGCTTTTCGCCGATACAAAATCATTGGATCGGGTCTTGGCGAAGCCGGTAAACCCATTGGGAAGATCATACGTAGCCATACTTATTGCCTTGTCCTTTCGCGCTTGGGTCATTATTGTACAAGACTTGACCGAGCACACCCACCCCTCACGTCAAAAACCCCAAGAACTACCCCACCCCCTTCTGATCTGGCATTTTGTTGCCGCTCACCCCATTGGTGCGAGCAAAAACGTTTGCGAAAAAGCCGCGAAAATCATCCCATTGGCAGGGAGCGGCACCCCGCGCCCCCCGCATAAGATGCAACTCGTTTCCACGGCGAAACACAAACATTCCGAGGAGAAAGAAGGATGGGATGAAATCAGAATCAATGAGTCGCCGCTCGTTTTTAGGTGGCGCAGGTGTTCTGGCAGCGGGTATGGCTGCAGCAGGTATGGCAGGTTGCGCGCCGCAGGCAAGTGGCAATCTGTCTGAAACGGGCGAGGCAACCGCACAAGCAGCAGAAGGTGCGGCAGAGGGTGTGCCAAGCTGGCTTGGACAGGCTCCCGAAATTGACGAAGCCGAAATCGTAAGCGAACTCACTACCGATTTGGTAATTGCGGGCGCTGGCAACGGTGGCATGGCAGCAGCTGCCTACGCAGCAGATAAGGGTCTTGACTTTATGGTCTTTGAGGCCGCAGGCGACGTGAGCGGTACGCGCAATTGGTTCGCCGCTATTGATACGAAATACTATGCTGAGATCGGCCAGACCGTTGATCGCGGCCGTTTGATGGGCGAAATCGCGCGTTATTCCGCGGGCTCTGCAGATGAGCGCCTCATCAAGATGGTTATTGATGAGTCAAACGACATGTGCGAATTCGTGGACTCCGTTTTGGCACAATACGGCGGCAACATGGTTGTTCAGGATTTCGAAATCCCTGGCGGTATGGGTGGCACGCCCTACTACACGCCCCCGTTTGAGCACATGTGCGGCACCACCTCAGAAGACGGCCTTGACCGCAACCATGCATTCGAAGCTTTCATCAACGACAAGGGTCATGAGGTGTACTACGAGCATCGCCTCATCAAGCTCACCCAAGATGATGCAGGTCGCGTTACTGGTGCAATCCTGGAAACGCCCGAGGGCTACGTGCGTGTTACCGCCAACAAAGGCGTCATGCTTGCAACGGGTGGTTACGTCAACAATGCTGAGATGCTTGAAGCACTCTCTCCCATTACCTGCCAAAGCATCGTTATGACCACCTCAGAGCCCAAAGACGACGGCATGGGTCAGAAGGCAGCCATGTGGGCAGGCGCTACGCGTGACGCCGTCAGCGCAACCATGATCTTTGACCGCGGTTGGGTTGATCCGGGCACGCCGGCAGGCTGGCTGGACGTTTCTGACGACGGCACCCCTATTTGGCCTTCAAACATCCAGATCAACTGCGCTTCTCAGCCGTGGCTGAAGGTTAATGTGCACGGTGAGCGCTTCATGAACGAAAGCGCATGCTATGACCACATTAGCCACTACACCGCACAGCAACCCAACGGCACCTATTACTGCATCTGGGACGCAAACTTCGCCGAGGACGTTAACCGCTTTGGCATGCTTGGTTGCGCAGGCCTGACCAAGCTGATGCTTGGTGGCTTCAAGCAAGATGACGGCACCTATGACCTGGACGGATTCTTCCAGCTTCCCATCCAGGGCGACGGCAACGTGCTCAAGGCTGACACGCTTGAAGAGCTGGCAGATCTGATGCTACTTGATGACGAAGCCAAGAAAACCTTCCTGGCAACGGTTGAGCGCTACAACGAACTCTACGACAACCAAGAGGACGTGGACTTCTTCAAAGAGGCGTATCGCTTGAGCGAGATTCGCAAGCCACCGTATTACGCAGCCTCGGTTGGCGGACGCCTGCTGACCACCATTGACGGCATCCGCATCAACGCTGATTGCCAAGCGCTCAACGAAGATTATGAGCCCATTGAAGGTCTGTACTGTGTTGGCGACTGCTCCGGTAGCGTGTTTGCTGGCTGCTACCCTGATCAGCTGCACGGTTTCGCCTGCGGTCGCACCATGACCGAAGCGCTCCACGTGGTCAAAAACCTCGCATAAGGCGCCAACTACCTCTGAGCTTTTTTAGCGCTCCCTTGTGATGCCGAGGCCCTCCCTTCCCTCCTTATCCTCGGCATCACCTTTACACGAACCCAAGCAATCCCTAGCTTGGGTTCGTTTCTTTTTCCACGTAGTCAATGAGTTCTTGGTGCGAATGCACGTCAAGCTTTGCATAGATATTGCGAATATGCGTTTTGGCGGTGTTGCGCGAAATCGTGAAGCGCTCTTGGATATAGCGGCCGTTTCTCCCCTTCGCCAGCAGCAAAAAGATCTCGGCCTCACGCGCGGTCAAGCCATAGAGCGAAGCTAGGCGTGCGCACGTGGCTTCAATACCAGCCGCCTGTTCATCTGAACGAAGCACCACGGGCGCCCCAGCTGGCATTTCAGTGAGTTGCGACAAAGCTTCGCGAAAACTGAATCGGCGAAAACCAATCCACAGACAAGAAAAGAACGCCACCAGGATAAGGGCTGAAAAGAGCGCCGTGCCGGCACCGTCAAACACCAACGCGTTTGATGCTGCGTGCCCAATCATAGCGCCGAAGAGCACGCCAAACGTCCTGGTAGCCCACAGGGTGCACAGCGCCGGAAGAGTTGCATAAAAGCTTCGCACGCAAACCGCATAGACAACCAGCCAGATCAGCGCATCGAAAACGCCAAGGCCAGCTAAGAAGGCGCCTTCTGCAATGGACTGGTAAACCAGTCCCGAAAGCGGCATGAACGCCAATCCCGCGACGATCATAATGGCGGCAGCGGCAAACATGCTGTCTTCTCGACGGTCTTGCTGCGAGAGACAAAACCACACCGCAGCCACAATACTCACCACCAGCACCAACGCCTGAGGCACAAACGGTATGGAAGCAAATGGCGTGGTCAGCGCGACGCCAAACACGAGGCTAAAAATGAAAATACAGACGAAAAGCCCGCTTCGCCATGAGAGAAACGCCGACGGGTTAGAAAGGCTTAAAACCGCAGGTGGCTCACCCTGTGAGACAAGATCCAAATTGCCCTTCGCGGGCATAAACAGCACTAATGCTGCCAACGCTACGCAACCAAACGTGATTGCAATGCCTTCCATGCCTCCCAGCGGCGGCAACATGCTAATAAGCAACGACGAAAGGCAGGTGGACGCCAGGGCAATAATGACCACACGCTTAGGGCTTCCGAGTGCACACAACGCCGCGTTGATCAGCACGACCACCAACCCATCGGCGCCCAGACGAATGATCATGCTCACCAGCATTTCAGGAGCGCTTTGCGCCTGCAGAGCAAGTTGTGAGATTACGCTGCCAAAAAAGACGAGCACCAGACAAGCGCCCAAGATAAATCGCGGCTTAAAGAGCGCTGGCTTTCGCTGGACAAGCACGCCCAGAAAAATATAGAACAGCGCACTAAACAGCGTGGCTATCTCTCGTGATGCAGGAAAGAAGTCAGCAACCGCAGGATAAAACCCCGCATTCACACCCCAGACCTCAAAGGTGTGGATAAAAAACCCTAAAAAGCAAAGGAGTTCAATTCTCAGATTCGCCCAAACAGCATGCTTTTGTGCCAACGGTGCCCCTCCTCAAATCTTGCATCATTGGGTGCGCGAACTGCGCATATGCTGCTTTTCATTATGCACCAACCGCACAGCTTTACAAGCATGCACCTGTTGACAATTGCATGCCAGCATATAATATAGTATACTCTCAAGTATACTTTTATTTGATCGCATTATTGGAGGTGGCGAAGATGCCCCAGCTATCACTTTATTTAGATGAACCAACCATGGAAAAACTCCGCACCGATGCTTCTTCTGCAGGCACCACCCTCTCAAGTTACGTGCGTGATGTTCTGGGCAATCACGATAAAGCATCACAGTGGCCAGCAAAGTTTTTTGACCTCTACGGCGCAGCAGATGACCCAAGCTTCACCGCACCAGCAGAACTTGCCTGGGACGCAACCAGCGCCGTTGAAGCACTTGAGTAAGGAGCAGTCATGTATGCATTAGACACCTGCGTCTGCATCGATTTTTTAAGAGGAAAACAGCCCCTTGTGTACGAGCTTTTCAAACAGACAGACCCACGACTCTTCGTGATCCCAAGCATCGTACAAGCAGAGTTACTGCTCGGTGCGGAAAAAAGTAATCATCCCCTCAAAATGCGTCAAGTGGTAGAGGAGTTTTTACTGTCTTTTCAGATTGCGCCATTCGACAGCAATTGCGCCTATCATTATGCGCGTATCAGGGCAAAGCTTGAATCGTGCGGAAATCTCATTGGTCCAAACGATCTGATCGTTGCCGCAACAGCACTCTCCAACCACTGCACCCTCGTCACTAACAACGTTAAAGAGTTCAAACGCGTTGAAGGGTTATCTTTAGAGTCGTGGGCTGAAATTGAGTTTTAGTTGTCGTGACCGCCGCCGCCAGTCATTTTGATGGCATGCGGCAAAACGCCTACGATGCCTTCCCAGTTTTCGCGTGCGGCCTTCTCTGAGCCTGGCAGATTGACCACCAGATGACGGCCGCGCTGCATGCAGACCGCACGAGAAAGCATGGCATAAGGCGTGATGGTAAGCGAATGTGCGCGCATGCCCTCAGCAATACCCGGCACCATGCGGTCGCACACATCCATCGTGGCCTCAGGGGTAACATCACGAAGCGAAAGCCCACTGCCACCGCAGGTCAGCACCACATCAGCATCAAGGTCGTCGCACGCCTCTACAATAGCTGCGGCAATATCGGCACGCTCATCTTTAACGATCGTGCGGCCAAGACATGTCCAACCTTCAGCATCAATTAGCGTCTCAAGCGCAGCGCCTGCCGTATCTTGCGAAATATCACGCGTGTCAGAGCAGGTCACAATAGCAAACGTAAGAGCCCCCATTACAGACAAACCTCCTCAGCCACGTCCAACAAGATGCATTCAACAACCGAACCAGCCGTGCGGCCTTCGCCACCTTCAGGAAGTACCGCCAAGCAATTGCTGCGTTGCAGCACGCCAAACAGTCCCGAGCTTTGATTTTTCGCCGGGGTTACCACATAACCTTCGTCATCTTTGGACAACGTTGAGCGCAAGAAGATACGACGCGGATCCTTCTTCTTAGCATCGGTTGCCAAACGCGCCCATACGCTGGGGCGCTCATAGGTGCTATAACCTTGCATTTTGCGAAGCGCGGGGCGAATAAGCATCTCAAATCCCACGTAGGCAGCTGCCGGATTGCCCGGCAAACCGAACACGGGCACATCGTTTACCAGGCCAAACGTTTGCGCCTTGCCGGGGCGAATGTTAACAAGCGTCATGAAGAGCTCACCGAGTTGCTCAACCGCGGGCTTGATGAAGTCAAAGTCACCATTGGATGCACCGCCACTGGTTACCACAAAGTCAAAGGTGCTCATTGCCTTTTCAACCTCAGCCTTTAAGGCGTCCAGATCATCTTCGACAATGGGAAGAATGGTAGCTTCAGCCCCCGCTGCACGCGCAGACGCCGCCAACGCGTAACTGTTTGAATTGCGAATTTTGCCCGGGGTCGGGATCTCCGTGGGTGCAACCAGCTCTGAGCCGATTGAGATCACGGCAACGCGCGGACGACGATACACGGGCACCTCCACGATGCCGCATCCTGCCAAAAAGCCCACGCCAGCGCAGTTGATGACTTCGCCACGCTTGACGACAACTTCGCCTGCTTGCGCCTCTTCACCCGCAGGCCGCACGTTTGAACCAAGCTTGGTCGGTGCGTCGAACGAGACGATGCTCCCAGGCAAACCGTCGCCCTCAACCACGCCAACGATCTCGTATTTCACCACCGAGTCCGCATCTTCAGGCACCGCAGCACCCGTCATAATGCGCACGCATTCGCCCTCCGAAATGGTGCCTTCAAACACATCGCCTGCTGCCACTTCTGCAATAACGCGCAGCTGAACAGGGGTTTCAGGGGTTGCGCTTGCCAGCTGGTCAGCGCGCAGAGCGAAGCCGTCCATGGCCGAGTTGGCGAAAGGAGCAATATCAATATCGCTCACCAGATCAGCCGCCGCAACGCGTCCCGCAGCATCTAACACCGGCACCGTCTCAACATCCAGCACGTGTACCTTCGACAAAACCAGTTCACGCGCCTCTTCAAGTGAAAGCATTTCTGACACTTCGGCCCCTTTCGACATCCCCGATAGTGTTGTATGACAGCGAACAGCCGCCTTCAGATGTCGAAGACGGCTGCGTAGGTACAATGAGAGCGCTCGCGGCGCGGTTCATTATTCTCGCGCAGACTATTATAGCGCTTTAAGAATAAATGCGAAGTGGGGCTTTGTCGCTACATACCGCGACCCATGCCACCGCGGCCGCCACCCGGGCCGCCCATGCCACCCATGCCGCCAGTTTGGCTTGGCGTGGTTGAGGCCGTGGCTTCAGTGGTGGTGTCGCCGACAACAACTGAGTAGGTTGCGCCCTCAGTCATCTCAGGCGTTGAAGCAAGCACCTGGCCAAACGACTTTACTGCATCAAGCGATACCAGCACGTTGCCCTGTGCGTCCACCACCGACACCGTCTGACCCGCTTGCCCATTTGTCATGACTGACATAAAGGGCTGCGTGCCGCCGGTGAAGCTTTCACCCATGCCCGCGGCGCCAACCATGAGCACCGTGCCACCCGAGACGGTCGCCGAAAACTCGTAGTCAAGTGCGCTATTTGCGCCATCGCCCGGACCGTTGACAAGCACGGTACCACCATTGATCTCAAGGTTGCCGTTGCTGTCAACGCCGTCGCCACCAGCGTCAATCACGAGCGTGCCGCCGTTGATTTGCAAGAGGCAGTCCTCACTTGATTGGCCCATGCCGCCGCCCATGTCGCCGCGGCCGCCAAAGCCTCCACGGCCGCCACCGTCAGTGGGAGCCGCCGGCGCCTCACCGGTTGGGGGCTCGGCCATGTCTGCGGGCGCCTCACCCGATGGAGGCTCAGGGGCGCCACTGCCGCCCGCAGCACCCGGATCAGCCCCTGGCTCGGGCATGCCAGCACCAGCACCTGCGCCCGCAGCACCCGGATCGGTCGGTGTAGCCGCATCGGTTGCGCTTTCGTCATCGCTCAAGTCTGCTACCGCCGCATTGATCGCGTCGTCACTGGCGGTAATGTAGGACGTGCCACCATTGACGATAACCTCTTGCGCCTCATAACCTTCAACACAGTTGACGATGTCAACTTCGCCCTCATCAATCACCAGTTTGGTTTCTGCATGAAACGCATCGTCTCCTGCATCAATGGTCATCTCGCCACCCGATACGACGCCCTCAAGATCGCTGTGAATGGCGTCATCAGCGGAGTTGATCGTCAGCTGACCACCCGCAATGCGCACGTACGTTTTGCCCTGGATGCCGTCATCTTCAGCATCAATCGTGATTTCGCCACCGTCAATGGAGACGAAACCTTGCGTTGGCTTAGTATCCTTGTTGGACTTAATGCCATCGCCGCCTGCAACCAAATCAAACGTGCCATCAGCAATTTTGACGCAGTCGCGACCACGCAACGCATCTCCAACTGCCGCAACCTCATACGTTCCGCTCGTGATCACCAGGTCATCTTTGGTGTAGATGCCGTTGTCGTAGGCACCCTGCACCTTGAGCGAGCCCGCTCCATTGAGCGTCAAATCAGCACGGGCGAAGAGTGCCGCCGACGGCTCATCAGAATCGTCTTCCAGCACATACTCGGTTCCGTCCGTCAGCTCATTAGTTGACCCATCGGCAAGCGTCACGAAGCACTTGTCGGCCTGCTTCACATAGAGCGCCGGCCCCGTTTCGTTATGCAACGTAGCGCCATCTAGCACGATCTGCACTTTTGCATCCTCAGGCGCTTCAACCAAAAGCTGTCCGTCGGTTAGCTCACCGCTCACCACATAGGTGCCCTCAGCACTGATCGTGATGCTGCTTCCGTTGGCCTGCGCGCCTTCGCCCTCAACCGTGGCCGAAGTACCCGAAAGCGAAATGCGCGTTGCAGACGCCTCATCATACGAAGGATCGGTATCGCGGTTGGAATAATCCAGATCCAGCGCTTGCGCATCAAATGCGGCAGCCACCTGCTCAAACGTATCATATGTGGTGTCGTCTTTCGCCGCCTCTTCCGCAGTTGTGTCCACCTGCTCATCGTTTGCAACTACCGCAGGCGCCACTTCGCCATCCTCGTGCACACTTGAGCAGCCTACCAGCACACTACCGCCCATCAAAGCGCCCGTCAAAAGAGACGCCACCGCCGCGCGCTTCAAACACGGAGCCCAGCTCCATGACGGTTTCATCGTTGGTTTGTACATACATCCTCCCAGGTTAATTCGTTAGTGCAATAGCCATAACCGCACATCAACTACAATGTTTCGCGACCAACCGCCGGTCTGCCGCATGAGATCTTGAGGTTGCCATTCAAACAACGCAGCTCATCAATCATCTGCTTTTCGTGTCCCGGCTCTTTCAGGCGAATCGCGTACTCAAGCTGAAATAGGCTTCCCATATTGGTGGTTCGCACCTCCACCAGCTCGCTTTCAGCGGTATAGCGACCCAGCACGTCATCGAACACGCCGTCATACTGCAAATCTTCGGGGATCGTAATCTTGAGCGACTTTTCCGGCTCGCGCGGCTTACCAAAGGGCGACAGCACATAGACCACGTTCACAATGCCCACAATGAGCGTGAACAAACACGCCAGCACCAAAAAGCCCATACCCGTTGCAAGACCAATTGCCATGGCGAAAAACACACTGCCAATGTCTTTCGCGCTTCCCGGAATGGAACGGAACCTGACCAGGTTAAACACACCCATAACCGCAATGCCAGCACCAAGATTTCCGTTCACCAACATGATGACCATCTGCACAATAAGCGGCAAAAGCGCCAAGGTGATCACGAAATTTTTGGAGTGCGCATGGCGAAACATGTAAATGCCTGCAACGGCTGCACCCAACACAATTGAGGTGAGACAGCACAGCAAAAATGACTCCGTGGTCACACTTGCCACCATTGACTCGCTTGCTCCATAGATTGACGTTAAGGCTGCATCAAGCACAGCGCTCCTCCTCTCTTACCAGCGCGTTTTCACTCACCACGCGCGTTTTCATAACTAACTTGTACGCTTCGCCATACTTAGAGAAAGACTGCGGGCGAATATCGCACGCATCCAGCGCCTCCACTAACCACAGCGGATAGGGACCGGCTACCTTGATCTCCATCACGAAGCACGTCGGATCCAAAATGGCATGGGTCTGCCCGCTTGGCTCAGGGGCACCCGACGCGGCCAAATCCTCATACACCAAATGGGTGTCAAAGGTGATGCGCACGTTTTCTTGTGCGGCAAACTCCTCGCGCAGCGCCAATGCAATGCGGTCGCACGAGATCAGCATGGACGGCACCAGTGTGTTCCAGCGTGCGCAAAACGCATCAATCTCACGCGCGATCTGCACCGAGCGAGGCGCCAGCTCCTCATCCGCAAGTGCTTGCGCATCCAGCGGAAAGATGCTCACTGCTTCCTCGTAGGGGCAGATGCCCAGCAAATACGCTTGCGCGGCTTTGCGCGAACACGACACGCGACGCTTGTAGACAATGCCCTTGAACTTCTTCTTGAGCTCCACAAACACCGGGTCAGCAGCCAGATCTGCCGCGTCCGCGCCTGCGTCCGCATCGGCCGCAGCACACTCGTACCAGCGCATGCGCAGCTTCTCTTTGTAGAGCGGCTTGTCCAGCGAGCGCTCAATGAGCTCACGTGCCGGCGTATCGAAATACACGCTGTTCACGCGCGCCTCACCATAGACATCAAGGGTCATATACGGATCAACGAGCGCCCGAAAACGTTCGTACTGCGTCGCACTGAGAACGTATTTCACCTCTTTGCGCTCAAATACTCCAATGTAGTCACTCATATAGCTTGCCTGTCTCTCTCTGGCGCACTGCCTCTCCCGCATTTCTAACTCTGAATAAGCAGTGCGCCCTCTACTTGGCGGCTTTGGCGGCGTGCGACCTTGCAGCCTCAAATCGCACGACGCTATACTAAAAATCGACCCTGAAATTTCACTGAAAGGGAAATCGTTCTTTCAGGTTCTTTTCAACATTGTGCGTACAATATGAATAAAAATGGCGAACCAATCTCACGTTCGCCCATCGTAATACCTGATGAAAGGCATCTCATGCGCATTCTGATTGTTGAAGATGACGTGCGATTAGCTTCAGCACTGAAACATATCTTGGAAGAAAACCATTACCAGGTTGATATGGTGCATGATGGCGAAGAAGGGCTCACTTACGCAAAATACGATGCCTACGACGTGATCATCTTAGATGTCATGCTCCCCAAACGCGATGGCTTCTCGGTAGCCTCTGCGCTGCGTCGTTGCTCAATTAACACCCCTATTCTGTTACTGACCGCGCGCGATACCGTACCCGACAAAATCACCGGTCTTGATAGTGGCGCTGACGACTACATGACCAAACCCTTCGCCCCCGCTGAGCTGTTGGCACACTTGCGCGCATTGACGCGTCGCCAAGGCGAAGTGATTTTCGAAAAGCTTGAAGCGGGCGACTTGACGTTGTTTTTGGCAAGTCATGACCTCACCTGCAACGCCACGCGCAAAACCATCCACTTGTCACAAAAAGAGTTTGAGCTGGCAAAAGTACTCATCACCAACGCCGAATACGTGGTTTCAAAAGAGACGCTCATTGAAAAAGTCTGGGGTATTGACTCAAACGCTGAAGACAACAACGTGGAGGCCTACGTTTCGTTTTTGCGCAAAAAGATTCGCTTTCTAGGCTCAAACTGCACCATTGAGACCCTTCGCAAAACAGGCTACCGCCTCACCACCTCCGAGGACACCGCTGTCGCAGAAAGCACCGAGCTATGCTAAAACGCCTTCGCCTCAAATTCATTGCACTCAATATGAGCTGCGTGGCAATCGTGTTGCTGCTGCTGTGCATTGTCATCTGTTCTGTGGACTACCAATCTTCTCTTGAGCAGGTGGAACGCTCGCTCAGCATCACACTCAATCACGCCGAAGAGCCGCGTATGAAAGATCACGGCCCAAAAGATGACGAAGAGCTCCCGCCCCTACCCGGCGAGCCCGACGAGTCCCAAAACACCGCCCAAACAGGACCGGTGCCGCTTGAAATTGGTGGCGAAAAAGGCGACGTTGTGATTCCCGTTGCCGCATTCATCTTGCAACCTGACGGTTCCTTGCAAGAAGTTCCTTCAAAAACCACCGCCACCATTGCCAGCGATGTTCTTGCACAAGCTGCTCAAGAAACACTTATTGTTCCCCCTGGATTTGGCCAGCTTCCTAACCTTTCGCTCGTATACGAAAAGCGCGTTATCAACGATACTACGTATGTAGCCTTTACCGATCTAAGCTATGTCAACACCTGGCATTCGCTTGCGCTCTACCTTGCGGGAGCATCAGTGTTAGCGCTGGTCATCTTGTTGGTTATTAACATCTTTTTCGCCCGCTGGGCACTCAAACCCGTAGCAAGCGCCTGGCAGCAACAGCGCCAATTCGTGGCCGATGCCTCCCATGACCTCAAGACACCCTTAACGGTCATTTTGGCGAACACTTCCATCTTGCTTGAGCACCCAGAAAAGCCTATCGCCAGCCAGACCCAGTGGATTGATAGTACCCAACACGAGGCACAGCACATGCAAGCACTCGTCAATGACCTGCTACTTTTGGCTAAACTTGACGAAGAACAAACCACAAGCAGTACCATTGCCTTAGCCGAAACTGCTTCAGAGGTGCTTGATTTCTCAGACCTCGTAGAAGGCGAACTACTGCAGTTTGAGTCCATCGCCTTCGAGCGCGATATTAATCTGACCAGCACCGTTGAGCCTGAGCTTACCGTAAACGGCAACCTGGTTCGCCTGCGTCGCGTGGTGGCCACCCTCATTGATAACGCCTGCAAATATACCCAGGCAGGACAGCTTATTTCGGTTTCCCTTACCAAATCTGGTCGCAACGCCAAGCTGGTCGTACACAACACCGGTACCGTCATTGCCCCAGAAGATCTGCCGCATATTTTCGACCGCTTTTACCGCGCCGACAAAGCGCGCACCCGCGATGTCGGGGGTCACGGTCTAGGACTTGCCATTGCGCACTCCATCGCGCAAGAGCACAAAGGAACGCTGGCCGCAAAAAGCAATGAGCGCGAAGGAACCACCTTCACGCTCACCTTACCACTTGCTCTCTAAAGGCTGATCAGCGAAAACCTGCTTAGACGTAGAACAGCATCTCGTTGTAGGTCGGCATCGGCCAATACTTGCGATCCACGATAACTTCCATGGCGTCCACCGAGCGACGCAGCGCATCCATGCGCGGCACAATCTCGGCCGCGTAGACGTTTGCGCGTTCCTGACCGTCTTCAATGACTTCGGCCTGCCTATGTGCGCTTCGCAAATCCTCCAGCGCCTCATTGATGGTCTGCAAACCCTCAAGCAGCTGATTGAGCAGGCCTTTTTGCTGTGCGACTGGAGCATCGGCACTGACTTGCATGACCGCATTAATGTTTTGCGCAACATCAGTTGCATACGCCGTAATAGCCGGAATAAATTGGCGAAGCACCATGCGCTTCATCGTGCGCACTTCAATATTGAGTAGCTTCGTGTACTTCTCAAGCTTCACTTCATAGCGGCTGCGAACCTCGGTTTCAGAAAGCACGCCAAAGCGCTCAAAAAGCTCAATACTCTTAGGGTCCACAAAACACGGCAGCGCTTCTGCGGTGGTGAGATGATTGGCAAGACCCCTGCGTTTTGCTTCTTCAACCCACTCTTCAGCGTAGCCATCCCCGTTGAAGATAATGCGCTGATGCTTCGTCAGCATGGCTTTAATGTAATCAATAGCGCGCGCCTCAAACTCTTCAGCAGGCACCTGCTCCATAGCGTCAGCAAAATCACTCAAGCTCTTCGCCATGGCAGTATTTAAGATCATCTTGCAGTCAGACAGGTTGACTGCAGAGCCCGGCATACGGAACTCAAACTTGTTGCCCGTAAAGGCAAAGGGGCTGGTACGGTTACGGTCGGTGTTGTCCTTTAAGAAGTTCGGCAACACGTCCACACCCAGGTCAACTGACACACGCTCAGCAGAGGTGTAATCGTGCTCGTCAATGAGCGCATCCACCACTTCGCCCAGCTCATCACCAAGAAACATTGAGATGATAGCCGGCGGCGCTTCATGAGCACCAAGGCGATGGTCGTTGCCAGCAGAAGCAACGGACATGCGCAAAAGCTCTTGGTAATCATCAACTGCTTGAATAACACCCGTCAAAAACACTAAGAAGCGAAGGTTATCAATCGGGCTCTCACCAGGGTCTAGTAGGTTGGTCTTATCAGTAGCAATGGACCAGTTATTGTGTTTACCTGAACCATTGATGCCTTCAAAGGGCTTTTCATGCAGCAGACACACCAGGCCATGATGGCTTGCCAGCAGGCGCATCTTTTCCATGGTGAGGAGGTTCTCATCAATTGCACGGTTAGTGTTTGAGAAGATAGGCGCCAACTCATGCTGTGCTGGCGCCACCTCATTGTGCTTCGTGCGTGCGGGCACGCCAAGCTTCCACAGCTCCGTGTCCAGCTCTTTCATAAACTCATTCACTGTGGGACGAATGGAACCAAAGTAATGCTCTTCAAGTTCTTGACCCTTGCACGGCGCATAACCGAACAGCGTACGGTTGCAAAGCATGAGGTCTTGACGCTTCGCGTAATCGGCCTCAGAAACCAAGAAGTATTCCTGCTCAGCGCCAACTGTGGTAACAATGCGCTGCTTAGGTTCGCCAAAAAGCGCCAAAACGCGGTTCGCCTGCTCTTCAATGGCTTTCATAGAACGCAGCAGCGGCGTCTTTTTATCCAGCGCCTCGCCGGTATAGCTGCAAAACGCCGTTGGAATACAAAGCACTTCATCTTTGATGAAGGCGTAGCTGGTGGGATCCCATGCGGTATAGCCGCGGGCTTCAAACGTTGCACGCAAGCCACCTGAAGGGAAGCTTGAGGCATCAGGCTCACCTTGAATAAGCTCTTTGCCCGAGAAGCTCATGATGGCGCGGCCGTCACTTTTCGGATCCAAAAAGCCATCATGCTTTTCAGAGGTAATACCTGAAAGCGGCTGGAACCAGTGCGTATAGTGCGTAGCGCCTTTTTCAATTGCCCACTCTTTCATAGCGTGAGCTACAACGTTGGCTACTTCAGGATCAAGGGGTTGTCCCTCTTTAATGGTTTTGAGCAAGCTTTTATAGGTTGCAGAAGGAAGATGCTCCTGCATTGTGTGCTCATTAAAAACCTCTGAACCATAGATTTCTGAGACATTCGCCATGAAAGTTTTCCCCTTTGCAATGTGGCGTTTTGCGGTATCCGCATACCTTACCACGACTCAGCACTTACTCCGCTGATCACAGCGTAAAACGGAATTGTTTCTAACGCTTTTCGGTACAGCGAATTGTTTTAGGGTTACCAGGGAATCTCCTCGTATTCAAAACCCTGGTTTTTTAATATCTCAAAAAGCTGTTCAGGAGTTACCGCCTCTACCGTTGAGCGTTGAAAATCTTTAACGTTTCGCGTGACAATATAGTCGGCTTTAACCTTCTGAGCACACTGCGCTACCATGCAATCCTCGAAATCAGTCCATCGTTGTTGAAGCGCACGCTGTGCATCCTCAGGAGAAATCCCAACCACCTGCAAAAACGAAAGGTTTTCCTCAATCAGTTGCTGTGCAAGGACACCACCAAAGTCCTTCTTGAGAACATAGTAGAGATCAGTCAACATGTTGACGCTTATGTAAGTATTCGCTTCCTGAACTACCCCGAGAAGACACACGCGTCGAGACAGTTCATAAAACGGTTCCCTTCGGGCAATATGATCAATAACAATGTTTACATCAAGCATCAAGTCCATACCTGCTCCTTAGGCGCTCGTCTCGGAGCTCCTCGTCCGTTAACGTAAGAGGTTGTTTGGTGTGAACGCTATCAAAAGCAGCAATGCGCCTAATCATCTCATCTTGACTCAATTTTGTTTTTTGAGAAAACGGCATAGCGTCGTGCTTAACAATGTAATCAAACATACTTCGCACTGCAGATGATGGAGTATACCCTTCCCTCCGCATAACCTCCGAGGCTCTATCTTTCATATCGCCATCAATGCGCACCGTTAATACTGATTCCATGTTTTCTCCTTTTCGGGCAGAAATCATTTGTATTACACGTAATACATTATAACTGGACGCAAAAGGAGCACAACAGCAGATTTCCTAACAACTACAAAACAAGTGAGTTCTTAACTGGTTCTTACAAAATCAGCTCATACAAAGAGAGCTCTGCTTCGCCAAGCGTTGCATACTTGATGGCGAAGTCACCGCGATGCTCAAACCCGACCGACTCATACAAGCCACGTCCGCGCACATTAAACGGAAACGTGTCCAAGCGAAGCACTTTGCTTCCCTGAGCACGCTCTTGCGCAATGACCTCATTGATCAGCGCGCGAGCAAATCCTTGACCATGGTATTTTGGCAGCGTTGCCACCAGGTGCAAAACGCCAAGCTCATCAGGACTTACCTCCACTGCCCACGGAGCCTGATCATAACCTTCAGCACCGCTGGTATTGACGATCATGGCACAGGCAATTTCTTGAGGGGCAGCTTGCGCATCGGCGGCTTGCGGCGCATATCCCAGATAAACGCGGTCTTGTTCCAGCGAGGTGCGAAGCAACTCATGTGACGGGTGTACGTCGTGCTCCCAATACACATCAAACTCAGTTCCGCGCATTTGATCAATCATCTGCGTATAAAAGTCCAAAACCGCATCAAAATCCTCGGGTGTACCACGTCGAACTTCCAGCATGAGACCTCTCCTTCGCCTTACCCTTCGTCTCGTCCTTTGCATGTTGCCTATTGTAGCGCCCAAAACAAGCAAAGCCCGCCTGAAACCAGACGAGCTTTGCAATAAGGATAGTCAGGTTATCCCTGGTAGCGCCAAGCCAACAAACTTTGCATGCGGATCGTTCGGGAGGGAGACCACAACAATCCAGGATGCGAGCCTACTTGCTTTCGCCGCTGTGTGCTTATGCAGCACCCGCCAGAGACGCTACCTGAGCAATTCCAACACCAGATACACCAGCGTTAGCAACTGCGCCGCCACCAGCAACATTTGAAGAGCATGAGCATGCCATGATGCTGCTTGCCTGCTCATCGTCGCCAGCCATGTCGCTCACGGTGGCGTCAAATGAGCCGCCCAAACCCGTGACTTGGATCATGCCGCCACATGCCGCGCAATACGTCGGCAAGGTCTGGCAGAGTGTGGCTGCCGCCTTCGTAAAGACTGAACTGATGGCATCATTTGAAGTCGTCTCAGTTTGCGAATACGTAAACGTACCCTCAACTGCTTTTTCGGTTGCTACCGTTTGAACTTCACTTGCAACAGCCTCTTCTTGTGCGAACGCTTGTTGATCAGGCGCAACAAGAGGAGCAGTCATTCCCAATCCAGCCAGGAGAAGCGATGTTCCGGTTACTGCGCTGACAAGAGTCTTTGCTTGCGTCATCTTAACTTCACCCACTTTCCTATTCCGTCACACGAATGATCGTGCTGTCTTCCCAATGCTGCTCATCTCCAGCGTTATCAGTTGCCTTCACCTTAAAGATGTAGGTGCCCGGTGCTGGAGGCTCCCAATCAAAGTCCCAAACCGTCCATTGATTCGGATCGAAGTCCTCAGGAACATCAACGGTCTGCCAGGTCACGCCGTAGTCGAAGCTGAAGCTAATGGTGTCAAGCACACGACCCTCGGTCGCCCACACCCAGCTGTAGCCCTGGAAGTGAACCGGACCGTCAGCCATTGAGTAGGTGTCGCCATCATTAATCCAGAACAGCGTTGAGGTTACGGGGTGACCCGTTACCGGGTTCGAGAAGATGCGCAGGTCATCACGATAGTCAAAGCCTTGTACCTCGGGATCATACGGCTCGTTGTCGTCAATGTAGAACAGCTCAATATCCTCAAGCCACTTCACCCAACCAGCGCCCGGCTTGCCTGGCACAACCAGCGTTGCCGGATAACCCTGATCCTCGGTCATGTCATGGCCCCACATCTTCAAAGCGATGATGGCATCTTGCTGCATGAGCTGTTC
>CAJTML010000018.1 GCA_910577495.1 uncultured Eggerthellaceae bacterium | reverse complement strand
CTCAACGGTCTGGCCGTCCAAAAGCCACTCATGCCCGAGCATCTGATAGCTGCCACAAATGGCCAAAAGCGGCCCGTCGTGCTCCACATAGGTGTGCAGATCATCGCGCATGGCCACCACGTCAGCGGAAGCAAGCCGCTGCTCACGGTCGGGGCTGCCACCCATCATCACCAGGTCAACGCCTGCAAGATCAATAGTGTCGCCATGCTGCACGCGCACCACCTCAACGGGGATGCCGCGCCAGCGAAGTCGCTGCTCTAACACGCGCACGTTGCCGCCGTCGCCGTAGAGATTAAGCAGGTCAGGGAACAGATGCGCAATGACAATCGGGCTGGTCAGGCCTGCGTCGGCGTCGTTGGTATCGGTACCACCCAGGTTGTCGGCGTCGGGCGCAACGACGGGCGAAGGCGCTGTGTCGGCTGCCTCGGTTGCAGCCGCCTCGGTCGTCTCGGTTGCCCCAGCTGCAGCCGCTGCCTCAAGCGCGCTTTTCACGAGCGGCAGCGACGTATAGTTCGCAATCAGATACGCGTTGTGCGTCGTCGAGATCTTCTTCATGCGCGCCAACAAATCCTCGGCGCTCTCTACCACCTGCGCATCAATGCCGGCATACTTCAGGCGCACCTGCATGTCGCGACCGCGAATACCACCCGCAAAAACCTGCATCTGGCCGCTGTGCGCCAGCTCCTCAAAGTCAATGTCCCATAACCACGAAACATCGCGCCCATCAGCCTCTTTGTCGTTAATAAAGAACGCAACCACCTTCGGATTTGCATCTTGCGCCACAATCTTGAGATTCTGGTTGAAGCCCGTCGGGTTTTTCGCCAGATTGAGCAACACGTTGCGCCCGGCAATGTCGAAGGATTCAAGGCGTCCATTTTGCGGATTGAATGCGTCAATGGCCTGCTGGATTGCCTCAGCCGAGCAGCCCACCAGCTCTGCGCCCACCGCAACGGCCAACAGGTTGTAGACCATGTACGCACCGTTGAATGCCGCGTGGACCGGAACCGGCGCCTCAGCCGCACTGGCTCCCGCCGCACCCGCTGCACCAGCCGCACCAGTCGCACACACCACCTCAAACGACAGCCGATCAGACAAAAGCGACACGTTCTCAGCAGCAAAATCAAGTGCTGGCCTGCTAAAACCGCAGTTCGGGCAGACGTATTCGCCCAACTGACCATACTGACGAAACTCATAGGTGAACATGGTAGAACAGCGCTGACACATGGTGGCGTCAGTCACGGTATTTTGCGCCAACCCCATAGATTCCCGCACGCCAAACGCAACAGAAGGCGTTTGCTCACGCCCAGGTGCCTGCGCGGCCTGCTCAGCAATGTAGGCACAGAGCGGGTCGTCAGCGTTATAAACCAGCACCGTCTCAGGCGAGGACGCCAGCGCACCCACGATACTGTCTTGAATGCGATCAATTTCGCCACACCGATCAAGCTGATCGCGAAAGAGGTTGAGCAGCACTACATAATTCGCGCGAAGCTGGGGCAGCACCTTCGCCAACCACAGCTCGTCGCTCTCAAAAACGCCCCAGTCTGCGCGCTGTGCATGCAAAAGCGAGGTGGCAATACCCGAATCCAGATTGGCGCCCGTGCGGTTACACACCACGCTCATGCCGGCACATTCCAGCACGTCAGCAAGCAAATTTGTGACGGTGGTCTTGCCGTTGGTTCCCACGACCACCACCGAGCCGCGCTCTAGTTTGCCGCGCGCGTCAGCGATGACACGCGGATCCACATACAGTGCAACTTTTCCCGGAAAGTTCGCCGCCGGCCTATGAAAGAGGTGCTTTAAACCCCAGGTAGATGCCGCACTAATCACGCGTGCACCCGCGTATCGCAGTCCCATGAACGTCATGTCTCCTTATGACTTAGAGCCCTTCGGCCTCAAAACGCTTCTCAAGCGCTTCTTGGTGAATGGCGCAACTCAGTGCCGTTTCCTTGGTAATTTTGCCAGCCTTCACCAATTCATGCAAACTCTGATCCATCGTGCGCATACCTTCTGCACCACCGGCTGCAATGACGCTGTCAATTTGGTGGGTCTTGCCTTCGCGAATGAGGTTGCGAATAGCGGTGTTTGCAATCATGACCTCGAATGCCGGCACCACGCCGCCATCAACTGAGGGCACGAGCTGCTGGCTCACAACCGCTTGAAGCACCATAGACAACTGCACGCGAATCTGTCGCTGCTGGTTTGCCGGGAACGCATCAATGATGCGGTCAACCGTGTTGGCAGCACCGGTCGTGTGCAGCGTGGAGAACAGCAGCTGCGCCATCTCGGCTGCCGTAACCGCTGTTGAGATGGTGTCTTGGTCGCGCATTTCGCCCAGCAAAATGATATCGGGAGACTCACGCATAGCAGAGCGTAGCGCCTCATCATAGGTGGCAACGTCGGTCGGAATCTCGCGCTGGGTCACGATGGACTTGCCATGACGATGCACGTACTCAATCGGGTCTTCCATGGTGATGATGTGTCCCGAACGCGTCTGATTGAGCTGATCAATAATGCACGCAAGCGTGGTTGACTTGCCCGCACCCGCCGGACCGGTCACCAGCACCAAGCCCTTTTGGTAGTCCGCACAACGCATGACGGTGTCAGGGATGTTGTAGTCATCAGGAGAGGGCAGCGTGAACGGGATCACGCGAATAACCGCACCAAACGACCCACGCTGGCGAAACACGTTTACGCGGAAACGACCCACGCCCGCAATGGCGAAGGAAAAGTCGTCGTCGTGGTTGTGCGACATCAAAAACGGCTCAATGCTGCGATGCGCAATGTTGTAAATTTCGCGAACGATAACTTCCGTATCGGCCGGCATAAGCGCCTGATCAGTGGAGCGAATCTGTTGACTTCCGCTCTGATACGTCAGCGGCAGACCCGCAATGACGAAAATATCAGATGCGTTGGCATCCACCATGGCTTGCAATAGTTCTTCCAGCTTCATCTTATGGTCTCCTCACCTTGGCTTAAACGCCACTCCACAGGGTATCGCCTGTGCCTTCGTCACTCCATTTCGTCGTGGTTTTCCACGAAAGTATTGAATAGGTGCCATCCTTGTGCACCTGTAGTACCACACTCAGCAAACGACCGTGCTCGGTCTCAAAATCAATGGCAAGTCCGAGCGCATCTGGTCCAACATCCGCAGCACCAAACACGCCTGCCACCTGGGCAACGTCTTCGCCCTCAACGGTGCGCGCGTCCACGTTAACGAAGCTGCCTTGCGCCTTGGCGGCAGTTTCTGCTGCGCTCACGCACGTCGGCAACGCTCCAGTCAGGGTGTTCTTGAGCTCAGTTGCGTCGATCGCGTCAGCCGTGCCGCTGGCAGCACCCGCATCGGCCGCCCCGGCCGCATCTGCGTGCGCTTCGCGATACTCCAAAAGCGAACTATCCAACGACGCCACAAACGCTTGTGCCGCAACCTCATCAATATAGATCTCAGCGGTTGCTGCAGCCTGCCTATTCATAAGCGCACGCGACGCCTCTGCCGTCGTTACCGTCAACACCGCCATAACCGCCAGGCACAAGACAATGACCAGCGTGAACAGCGAGATCGGCCCCATGCGAACGCTTCCTTGACCCTTCGCCATTATGCCACCTCGCTCTCAGTGTCAGACACATAGTGTGCCGTCTGCAGCGAGTAGAGCGTTTCGCCCTCAAACGTAATGGTGATGAGCGCACGGTAGAGTGTGCCGGCCGCCATGGCCTCAGGCGTCACGTCGCAACGCACCGTGAAAATCTCAGTCTCGGGCGATGCCGACGTTGCCGTGCGTCCCGCCAAACCGGTGGCCACGCTGACCTCGTGCGCGCCAAACGAGCCCGTCGGATCAGCGGCGAAGAGTTCAGCCTCGTTTGCCGCCAGCGTAATGGCCTGCTCTTGACGCGTGTTTTCCACGCCGATCTCGTTCGCCGTACCAAACATGCTCATAAACAGCGCCAAACACGCCGCCAAAAACACGAGCAAAATGAGCGCCTCAATAACAAACGCCGCACCTGAAAAGGCCGAGGAACGCGTCTGTTTCACGCGCGCAAGCGGGCGCTCCCACGGCTTTGGACTAGCTTGCATGCGCCTCACCTCCTGCCTCGGTGCGAAGCGCCACCACCGCGGTGCCATCGTCGGTCTCCACCGACACAACGCCTTCATCAAAGGTGAACGCAAACGTCTCTGACGCCACAATCACGGTTGCTTTCGCGGGGTCATACGGCGCATCTGCCAGCGCATACTCTTGCACGATGTTGCCTTCATACGAGTAGATGCGCGTCTCAAATTCGCCCGTAGTAAAGCGCTCGGTCAGCACGAGCGCCGGCCCCTCAGGTCCGCTTCCTTCGCCCACCGCGCCAACCGCATCAGCGGCACGGATGCTGTTTTCAAGCAGGTTCACCGCCAGGCGGCTCTCGTTTGAAATGTCGTGCATGGTGGCAAGCGCGCTGTACACCTTCGTGCCGGCCACAATGGCAAACAAAAGCGTCACGATAAACAGGGCGAAAAGCAGCCCCGCGAAAATTCTGCTGTAATCGCGGCTGCGATGGTTTTTGTCGTCAAGGGCGCTGACCGAGACCACCGAGGTCTGCACAACGTCCAAAAACTGCGTGTTTGTGCTGCTCATCGGGGCACCACCACCACGCTGGGAACCACGTTATTCGCAAAGACCTCGTAGGTGATCACGTAGTCTTGCTCGTTCACGCGCAGCCCGTAGTTGTCTTCCAGATACTGAAGCGTTTGCGGATACGACCCCTCAATAGCGCAGCATTGCATGGCGGCGTCCAAAATTGCTTCACGCACCGATGCCGCACTTTGTTGTCGCGCCTGCGCCTGCGCCGCGCCAAACGCAAAGCACGCCAGCGCCGCCACGAGCGCCACAAACACCACCACGCAGATGATGTTTCGACGCTTACGCGCGAGGTCTTTTTGTGTCTGTTCGCGATACATTGCGCTATCCGATCGATCCCATGATGCCAATGAGCGGCAACATGACCGAAATGAGCGTGGCGCCAACCGCCACCGTCAAAAATGCAGCCAATCCCGGTTCGGTTGCATCAACCACGCGGTCAAGCTGGTCAACCGCGTCATCGAAAAACGTCGAAGAAAGGCGATCCAGTACCTCTTCCAAGCTGCCCGAACGCATGCCAATGGTAAGCATGCGCGCATACACCGGCTCGAAAATCTCATACTTGCTGATGGCCTGCGCAAGCGACAGCGGGTGCGCCGGATCAATCATGGACTCATAGGCCGCCTGCACCTTTTCGCGCAGCTGCGGGTGATCAATCGTCGCCAGCGCCTCATGCATGGCGTCATCGGTGTTCACGCCTGATGCGGTATAGGTTGAAAGCGCGGAGGTAAAGCGCGAAAGCGCCAGCTGATACATGGCCTGCTTGGTGAAGGGCAGCTTCTCAAACAGCGCCATCACCGCTTCGCGACCACCCTCAGATTTGCTGGCGAAAACCCCTGCCAGCGCCAGCACCGTACAAACCAGCACCACCGCAAGCGCAATCCAGCCGATCACCAGTGATGCATCCACCGCCGCAAACGAGCCCGACGTCAGACCACCCGAAAGCGAGTCATACACCTGCACAAACACCGGTAAAATGACCGCCACCGTAAAGGCCAAAATGACACTCATGATGCAGAGCAGCGCGGCGGGGTATCCAATGGATGAGCGAATCTTGGTAAACAGCCGATCCTCTTCGTCGTAGTACACGCTCAACGAGCGAAGCACGTGTTCAAGACGGCCAGACTCTTCGCCAATCGTGACCATATCCAGCGCATACTGCGGGAAGGCATCCGTGGCGCGCATGGCGCACGAGAGCGAGTCTCCATTGGAAAGGCGCGTATACATCACATCACACGCGCGCTTAAACGGCGTGTCTGCCATGTTCTCAGAAAGCATGTGAACCGCTTCGTCAGTTTGAATGCCCGCTGACTGCATGAGCGCGACGCTTTCACAAAACGCACTCAGCGCGCCGCTTTCCAGCAGTGTCTTTGCCATGTTTAAAGCTCCTTGCCTCTCAGATGCTGTGCACGCACAACACGTGGCCCCCACTTAGTATACATATCGGTCGGTATAGGTGGTTCCGTCCCCCACCGTGCTCCCACCACCGGATGCCGCAAACGTCGTATCAAGCCGCGTCCACGTATCCGGGTTGATTGTTAACTGCACGCTCACCCACTGCCCATCAAGGTAGACCATGTTCCACGCATGATAGAGATTATCAGGCGAAACGTAACCGGTAATAATCTGACACGGTATGCCTAAACTACGAAACATCGCAGCAGCTAACGACGCATAGTCAAAACACACGCCCGTTTTCGACGACAGCGTGTCGTCAGGATTGGGGTAGTAGCCCGTTGATTGCGCCAACTCAGCCGCTTTGCCCGTATCGTAGCTGATTGACTCGGTAATCCATTCATATATTGCGCGCGCCACATCGCCCTCGTTTTGCGCGCCTTGCGCCAGTTCACGTGCTTTTTTCACACACGCACTGTCGTTGTTGAAATCACAATAAATGCTCGGACGCAAAAACGGTGCGAACTGACTTTCCAGCGCAACGTCAACGGTCGTAGAAAACACCTCAACGTAGTTGTTGCCCGAAGTGTTTTGCATGACCGCCAGCGTGTATGATCCATCCCCCATGTTCAGTGGGCAGATGATCGGTGTGCCATCTCCCGGCAGATCATAGTTGTAGCTCATATCGCCTTTGATGACCTGGAATTTCAGCCGCGACGCGTTCTGCGCCGACGCACCCACGTATCCGGCCGCCACGTTCGACGCATCAATGAGCGCGTCATTGGCGCCCACTGCTGCCCCTGCATCAAACGTCGCATCCTCAATGGATGCGGGCACTTCATACGCAGGCCCTGAAGTCTCGCCCGCGTCAGGTTCAGTGCTTTCGCCATCCGTTGTCGCCGATGAGCTATCCCCTGATGGCGAAGGTGCCGGCGACGTATTCGCCGCATCTGGCGAGCCTTGCGCTCCGGGCGAGCCCTGCCCGCCCGCGTCCCCACCAGAACACGCGCACAAGCCTACACTGAGCAGCAAACCTGCCAGCATCAGCGCGACGTATTTGTAGCGTGTTGCGGTGAGCACCGAGGACATAAACCTAGCCTAATTCGCACGAAATCACGCCAACGATCAGCTCATATGCTGCTTTGGTCTGATCAAACAGCGCAGGTGCGGCCTCCAGATCAGTCGGGTTGCCCGCCTCATCGGGACGAAGCGCATCAGCCAGCGCCGAGCTTGCCTCATGCAGCGGCGTAAAGCCCAGGTCACGCCCAATGCCTTTGAGCGTGTGCGCCGCACGAAACGCCTCTGCGTTATCGCCCGACTCCCACGAATCTAACAACAGCTGATAGCTCGTGTCCTGCATGAAAATGCCCATAAATTTCTTGATGCGGTCATCGGTCAGCAGACGCCCTCGAACGCCTTCCAAGTCCCCACCAAACTGCTCATAGCAACTTTCAAGCGACATGCTGCCCCATCTCCTTTCGCGCTTTTAAGCCTCTGCCAGATCAATGGCCGAAAGCGCTGTGTCTTGTGTGTCTATTTCCTCCAGCATATCTTGTATGTCGTCATAGAACGCATATTGCCCGCGGCCAGCACGCTTCATGGCATACAGCGCCTGGTCGGCATGGCGAAACATCGTGTCATAATCCGACGATTCGCCCTGGGCAAGTGCAACACCCATACTAATGGAAATCTTGAATCCTTCAAATTCCCCACCGATTGAATCATAGATACGCGCAATCGGCGCGCGGGGATCGGTATTGAGTTCCATACACATCAAAAACTCGTCGCCGCCTACGCGCGCTACGACGTCGTTATCGCGCACGCTTTCTTTGAGCTGGTCAGACAAGTATTGGAGCACTTGGTCTCCGAAAAGATGTCCATAGGTGTCGTTTGCCTGCTTGAAATTATCCAGGTCAATCAGCATAAAGACAAACGTGTGATCGGGGTGCGCCTCCATGCGCTCCGCAATGGTTTTGCGCGCAAACGTATGGTTGGTCAGCCCCGTCAGCTGATCATGCGTTGCTTTGTGCTGCAACTCAACCATATGCTGATGCGTCTCATGAATGTCAACCATCTTACCAATGGAGCCGGTATAAACCGGAATGTCATCGTTTGACCAGATGGCATGCGCCGTAAAGTGATACCAGCGCGTTTTGCCGTTGTCTTTGCCCTCAAAGTCCATGCGAACGATAGGATCTTCGGGCGTGGTCTGGCGAAGCGCGTCATGAATTTCTTGCAGCAACTCTTCGCCAAACATATCCAACAAGCGCGGGTCGTGATACGGGTTTTTAACCACCTGTTCACTGTTGAGTTCGCTATGGCCCCAGTCAGAAACGACCATCATGGCCGGGTCTTCGGTGTACTCGTACTGAATTTCATTCGACATAGAGGCGAAGAAGCGATACTTCATGCGCTCATATTCCAGCATGGACAGCGTGCGCGAGGATGCCGCCGTGTATTCGGGGCGCGCCACGCTTTCAACGATGCGGTCGACCGTGCGGTTGGAGTGATTCGTCAGCGAGGTCGTGCCCAGCTGGCCGCGAATCTCTTCGGAGCATTCCTGGAAGCACTCCAGCAAAAACGGATTGAACGCACCACATTCGCCATTAAGAATCATTTCCAGCGCTTTTTCGTGCGAGTACGCATCTTTATACACGCGCTTACTGGTCAGCGCGTCATATACGTCAGCCAGCGCAACCGCCTGAGCCGAAATGGGAATCTCGTCCCCCTTCAAGCCATCCGGGTAGCCGCGTCCGTCGTAGCGCTCATGGTGCCAGCGACAAATCTCATAGGCCACCTTAACCAGCGGTTCGTTTTGATACAGCGGCAGGTCATCAAGCATCTGCGCGCCAATAACCGTGTGCGTCTTCATGCAGGCGAACTCTTCGTCGGTGAGCCGTCCCGGCTTGTTTAAGACCTCATCAGGAATGGAGATCTTGCCGATGTCATGAAGCGCCGACGCCATAGAGATAAGCGAGATCTGCTCCGTGGTCAGGTTATATTGTTCGGTGCGCTTCGCAATGTGGTGCAGCAAAATATCGGTCATAGTGCTGACGTGCAACACGTGCATGCCGCTTTCGCCATTGCGAAACTCAACGATGTGACCCAAAACCGCAACCATGAGGCTGTTGCCTTTTTCGCGCTCATGGATCTGATCGGCCACCATGCCCACCAGTGCGCGGTGCTTGGCATAGAGCATGAGCGTGTTCTTAACGCGGCGGCGGACGATATTTGCGTCGAACGGACGACTGATGAAGTCAGTCACACCCAGGTCATAGGCGCGTTCAATGTAGGATGATGCCTTCTCGGAAGACACCATAATGACCGGGATTTCTTTGATCCAGTCGTTTTTGTTCATGACCGCAAGGACTTCAAAACCGTCCATTTCCGGCATGACAATATCCAACAGCACGAGCGAGATTGCCGTGCCCATGCTCTGGATACAGCCCACACCTTCAAGACCGTTTTCAGCCTCGATGATGTTGTATTCTTCGCCAATCATATCCGCAAGCAATGCGCGGTTCATGGCCGAGTCATCTACGATGAGAATTGTTTGTTTTGCATCCGCGGCGGAGTGCATGAAAATGAGCCTCCCTCAATAACGTCGCTTGTATGCGCGGGTCATCTTGTTTCCTCAAGCCGCAATTTCCAAGAGCGGGCCGCCACAAAACCCCACGATGGCTTACCTGCTCTCCATACTGGAGCCAGGGCATCACCAGATCGGGTGAGCTTACGCGTTGCCGATGCTGAGCATACCCTGGCTATCCACCAGTATTACCCCGGATGCAGTATACCCCATACGCGATTACGTTGTCTCCACTAAATCATGCCTCACATGGCGTTTTGCGAAAATTCTCAACAATTTTTCGCGAAGTTTTTATGCGTTGGTGACTCATATTTTATGCGCGCGCAGACGGCGCTGACGACCTGCTATCGTGAGGCTCTTCGGTGCCAAACGCACAGGCAAGCTTGCAAGCTTTTGAACTGCGAATTCTAGCTGCCGTGGTTGATACTTGGCGAAAAACTGACGATCTTTACTACGAGAACTCCGTATTCGCTCAGACTTGAGCAGCTCATGCTTGCGCCCAAGTTTGTGGTCAATTGGATAGGGTTTTGTGCAAACAAGCCCTCTTCACGGTGCAATCCACGCACCTGAGATCAGAGCGCAGGTGTTCTGAACAGGCATAATACAAAAGCGATGCTCATCGCCGAAGGGCGCGCTGCACAAAACCCTACCTGATCGTCCAAAACGCAGCGCGGAAAGTGCTTTAAAGCCCAGTGATCGAACGGGCCCCTAGGGACATCTCGGCACAAAAAAAGCTGGCCAGAAGCAATTCTGACCAGCGATCATTCGTGGAGCCAACGAGCGGATTCGAACCGCTGACCTACGCATTACGAGTGCGTTGCTCTACCAGCTGAGCCACGTTGGCAAACGGCGCTTCAAATAAGCGCGAACATGAAGTATAGCGAATCACGCCCCAGCAGACAAGCCACTTTCGCGAAATCCCCGCAAGTGATCATATTCAGCGCACCTGGAACTTCAAAATTGTAAAACTTTGCAAAATGTAGGAAAATTACTCCTAAAAACATTGCATAATGTAGGAAATGACCAATAAAAAACTTTGCATAATGTAGTTTGATAGGACAAAAGCCATGCTCAAGCGCAAAAAATATGCAGATATCTTATCGTGGTATGATCAAGGCGACTCAACCGCACTCCTTGTAACTGGGGCACGTCAGGTTGGAAAAAGCACGCTCGTGCGTCACTTGGGCAGTGAAATGTTCGAAGCTGTTGTAGAAATTAACCTCTACGAAAACCCTCAAGCAAAAAAAGCGCTCTCCGAAGCAACCGACGTCGAAGATCTCATTTCTCGAATAAGTCTCTTTTCTGATCTTCCTCTAGTGAGTGGCCATACACTTATATTCATTGATGAAATCCAAGAGCTTCCCGACATTCTTACTATGGCAAAGTTTCTCGTTGAAGATGGCCGTTTTCGCTACGCTTTTTCAGGTTCTCTCCTGGGAGTACACCTCAAACAAATTCGATCATATCCTGTTGGATTTATAACTGAAATTCCTCTATTTCCCCTGGACTTTGAAGAATTCTGCTGGGCGCTCAACGTAAGCGACAACGCACTCGCGCAGGTTAGACAATGCTGCAAATCATTGTCTGCGCTTCCGGACTACCTCCACGAAGCTCTGAGTTCCTATTTTCGAACATACATAATTGTTGGCGGTATGCCCGAGGCAATTCTTACCTACCTCGATACAAAAGGAGACCTAACGGCTGTTCGCAATCTGCAAGAACAACTCGTTAAAAACTACCAATACGATATTACAAAATACGCGAATCACAGATCTTTATACATTGAGGAAATCTTTAATCAGCTACCTCTGCAACTAGATAAAGAATCTCGACGCTTTGTCTTGAACTCAGTTGATAGCAATGCTCGTTATGAGTCATTCCGTCAAGATTTTGTTTGGCTCACCACTGCTGGGGTTGCCTTGAAATGCGATCAGATAAGCAATCCGAAAGCTCCACTGCGCGCCACCGAGCGTCCAGGTACCTTCAAGCTGTACGAATCGGACACCGGAATGCTCGTGAGTCGATACCCACAAACCCTAACCCGCGCGGTATATCTCGATGAAAAATCAGTAAACCAAGGCGCTGTATTTGAAAACGTTATAGCACAGCAACTTGCCGCCCTGGAGCTACCTCTGTTTTATTTTATGAACCGCAAACGAGGCGAAGTTGACTTTATTACCGAAGGTGCTGCTGGCGACGTTGTTCCTATAGAAGTGAAATCAGGCTCCAGCCCAAGAGCTCATGCAGCGCTCAACCAACTCCTTGAGAACGCTGAGTATGACATTCCGCGTGGTATCGTTTTTTCACGTCTCAACATAGAACAACGTGGCAAAGTAGTTTATCTCCCCTGGTATGCCATCTTTTGCCTCAAAGACCTCATGGAGTCAGTAGAACCGCTTCCCGCAAGTGAGCTTCCCGCCATCTAGCAAGCTTCGGGATTGAGCCGATACCCTATCCCCCACACCGTTTCAATAATGAGCGGCTGGGTGGGGTCGTCCTCAACCTTTGCCCGCAGCTTTTTGATGAAGACGGTGATGCTGCTGGTCTCGCCCACAAATTCCGGCGCCCACACCGCTTCCACCAGCTGCTCGCGCGAAAACACCACGCCCGGATGATGCGCCATAACCGACAAAATGTTGAACTCTTTGGGCGTGAGCGCAATTGCCTCACCATCTTTGATGAGCCGATGTTGCCCTGCATCCAGCTCCAGCCTCCCAATCGTGATCACTTCATTGGGCGAAGCGGGCGTGCTCGGGCGCATGTTTGCACGGCGAAGGAGCGCTTCAATATGCATGAGCAGCTCGCGCGGATCAAACGGCTTGACCATGTAATCATCGCCACCTGCGGCAAAGCCCACACCCTTGTCCACGATGTCACCTTTTGCGGACAGGAAGATAACAGGCGTCGTGATGCCTTTTGCGCGCAATTCTCGACACGCGGTGAACCCATCAACTTTAGGCATCATGACGTCCATGATGATGAGATCGGGCTTGCACGTCTCAACCGCATGCAGCGCTTCGGCGCCATTTTCCGCATACGCGAACTCATAGCCCGCGTCCACCACCATGTCGCGCACCAAGCGCTCAATCCGTGGCTCGTCGTCAACAAGTAGGATCTTCATCGTCGTCCCCCTCATCTAAGGCAACATAAGGAATCCTCACCGTAAAGGTGCTACCTGCTTTTATCTGACTTTCCACTGACACGCTGCCCCCGTGCAGTTCAACCATATTACGCACAACCACCAAGCCAAGCCCCGTGCCGCGATAGCGCCTATTCGCCGATTGACCAGCTTGTTTGTAGAGTTCGAAAATCTCTTCAATATCCTCAGGCGCAATGCCCATGCCGTCATCTTTGACCGCAATAATAATGTCGACCCCATCAAAGGCCACCGACAGCTCAACCTGCCCACCCCGGTGCGTGTACTTGATAGCGTTGTTGACCAGGTTCTCCATCACGCGGCGCAGCTTCTCCCAATCAGCCATCGTGATAGGCACATCCGCCCCGACGCTGGTGCACAGCGCCACCTGCTTACCCTCCGCAATAGGCTCCAGCGAGCGTTTGACCAGCCCCACCAAGTCCACGAAATCAACCGGCTCGGGCAACAGCTCGTCTTTTTTAGCGGCGTGCTTGGATATGGCCAAGATGTTGTTCACCATGGTCAAAAGCAGTGTTGCGTTCGTTTCAATCTCACACACCGCATCGCGCGTCTTCGCGTCAAGCTCCGCATTGTCCGACAGAATGCGCGCGTACGCCAGGATGGAGGTGAGCGGGGTGCGCAGCTCGTGGCTCACGATGGCGAAGAATTCATTTTTGTAGGCAACCTCTTCGCCCAGCTTATCAATAGCAAGTTTGAGCTCTCGTTTTTGATAGTTGAGCAGGTCATTTAAGACCATGAGATCCTCGGTCTTGCTGCGAACCT
The DNA here is from genome assembly GCA_910577495.1 of uncultured Eggerthellaceae bacterium. GTDB lineage: Bacteria > Actinomycetota > Coriobacteriia > Coriobacteriales > Eggerthellaceae > Xiamenia. Next base: position 9,006 of record CAJTML010000018.1, on the reverse strand, counting down.
GCCCCTCAAGATCGTCGTAGAGCACCTGCAAATCATGCGCCATTTTGTCGAAGTCATCGGTCAGCTCCGTCAACTCGTCAGGCCCATGCATCGGCTTACGCGCGCTGGTGAGCACGTAATTGAAGTTGCCTTCGCCCACTTTTTCGGCGGCATTGCGCAACTCATCAATGGGTCGCAAAATCATCTTGCTCGTCACGAAATACACGCCCGCAAACGCTGCCACCATCATGCACAACACCATGATGACCTGCTGAATAACGCTATTTTGCACACCACTTTGGTAGATCTCCATGGGCTCAGTAATAGACATGGCACCACCCACTTCGCCCACAACCATGCCCTCTTTGGGATACCCGTACTGATCAAGCTCTCCCACCGGCGTCCCATGACATTCCAGACACGACTCGGTCACGTAGAGCGGCTCAGAGTAGCGAAATACGCTTTCGCCTGCCGCGTTTTTCTCCACCCGATAATATGCTTTGAGATTGGGGTCGGCGTTGAACGCATCCAGCGCCTCCTGTTCAAAGGAGTCGGGCGAATTAGCCAATTGACGTGGCGTTTCGTTGGTAAAGCGAATGGAGTAGTCGGTCTCAGTGGTAAAGAGCATGGAGATGGATTTCGCCGCTACCACACACACCAGGTGCTTGGTGCGAAACGTGCCGTCCTCAGCGCGGTTGATGACGTTTTGATTCATGTCAACGAAATCCCAGGCAGCGCGCATCTCGGCGGCCAGCACCTCAGCCTTTTCGCGCGCTTCATTTTGCGCCTGTTCGTTTTGCAAATAGACGTTCCAGGCAATATCAATACCCATTAACACCACCATAATGGCGGCAATGGACAGAAATATCTTAAACCGAATGCCATAGCGAAATGCGTTCATAGGCTTGGCGTACCCCTCCGGTTTATCGCCCTTCACGATCCCTCCTTCGCCCCAGCACGCCTTATTATCCCTGATCTGTGGCGCAAAACAAAAGACCCGCGCGCGAAGGTAATTCTTTTTTAATATTTGTCACGATTTTTTAATACAAAGTTATGCGCGAAAGCATTGAGCATTTTTATGCGCGTTGCCAAAATTGTCCCAACAAGTGAGGCTGGGCTTGAGGTTTGAGGAGACTACCTGCCCAACCACTTGGCGAGGGTGTAACAACACAGAGGAGGAGAGTTCTATGACGAAGCGTTCTTTGAACAACGTCGCCGAACCGAAGCTAACGCGCCGCACGTTTGTGGGTGCCGCAGCGGCAACCGCCGCAGCTGTTGGCTTGGCTGGTTGCTCGCCAGCCGCAGATCAGGGAGCAACCGAGACGCCTGAGGGCGAATCCGATTTGCCCGTGACCGGCGAAGACCCGTATGCAAACGCTGAGATTTTCTATTCAACCTGCCCGCCGGAGTGCCAGCACCACAACCTCAAAGGCTATGTGGTTGACGGCAAGCTGGTCAAGGTTGAGTCTTCCGAGCTGAACGACTGCGCAGCGTGTGCCCGCGGTATTGCTCGCGCGTACATGACCAACGACCCTGATCGCTTGACCGTACCGCTGCTTCGCGATGGCGAAAAAGGCACCGGCAAGTTCAAGGAGATTTCCTGGGACGAGGCTTTCGACCTGATCCAGGAGAAGTTCGACGACGCCATTGCCACCGACGGCGTAGAGTCCATCTGCTACGTTACCGGTTCGGGCAACTTCGGCGCCATGCACGGCCCGATTGCCAGTGCGTTCTTCGCCCACCTCGGCGGCGCTTCAACCACCGTCGGCAGCCTGTGCTGCGCGGGTACTACCGCAGCCATCACGCCGATTTACGGTCAGCGCGTCTTGGACACGCGTAACCAAATTGAGAACAGCACCTACTGTGTGATCTGGGGTAACAATCCCGCAATCTCCAAGCAGGGCTACTTCCAGCGCTTTGAGAAGGTTGTCGAAAACGGCGGCAAGCTGGTGGTCATTGACCCGATCTACACCGAGTCAGCCGCGAAAGCAACCGACTGGCTGGCACCGTGGCCTGGCACCGACGCAGCTCTTGGCTTGGCAATGCTCAACACCATTATCCAAGAGAAGCTCTATGACGAGGAGTTCTTGCTTGCGCACACCTGCGCACCGTGCCTGGTTGACAAATCCACTGGTGAACCGGTTATGGAAGATGCCGAAGACAAAGCATCATTTATGGTCTACGACACTACCTCGGGCGAGATCGTTCGCCATGACACCGCAGGTGCAACCCCGGCGCTCACCCTGGAAGGCCTGCCTGAGGCTGACACCTACAACACCGAGTTTGAGCTGATCGCTGCTAATGCTGCTCCGTGGACGGCCGACGCTGCTGCCGAGGAGTGCGGCGTTGACGCGGCTGACATTGAGCGCATTGCTCGCGAATATGCGCAGGCTGAGCACGCCATGATCATCCAAAACATGGGCGGCTTTATGCGCACCGAAAACGGCACGTACGCAACGGCAGTGGGCGCGTATCTGGCAGCGTTCTGCGGCCAAGTTGGCCACATCGGCGACGGCGTTTCTGACGCTGGCGGCATGAACGAGGTTAAGACGGGCGCTCCTATTGAGGTTCCCAAGCTTGACCACGAAGTTCCGGCCATCCCGCGCTTTAAGTTTGGCGAAGCAGTCCTCAACGAGGATCCGCTCAAGGTCAACGTGCTCTGGTCAATGACCGGCAGCCCCATGACCCAGTGGCCCAACACCAACATGGTTCGCAAGGCGCTGGAGAAGATCCCGTTTGTCGTGACCGTTGAGCACTACCTGACCTCCACCGCTCTCTACTCTGATCTGGTGCTTCCCTGCACCGGCATGTTCGAGATGGAAGGCGTTTTGGCCAACGCTCGCTCACACTGGATCCAGCTGGTTGAAAAGGCAGTTGACGGCCCGGGCGAATGCAAGTCTGACCTGGAGATCTTCACCGAGCTGGCCAAGCGCTATGGCTTCGGCGATGCTTTCGACGTACCCATGGACACCCTGATTTCTAACGTACTTGAGCCTACTGGCGTAACCTTGGAAGAGCTCAAGGAGAAGAAGGCTGTTGACGTGGTTGGTCCGGACTACATCCCCTATAAGGATGGCGAATTCTTGACCGCTTCTAAGAAGGCCGAATTCTGGGTACCGTCGTGGAAGAAGGAAGGCTTCGACCCGATTGTCACCTACACCCGCTCTGAGGAAGACGCGCGCAACGACAACGAACTTGCTCAGAAGTATCCGCTGTTCAGCGTGCAGCAAAAGACCTATCGCGGCGTTCACTCAACCTTCCACGCACTGCCTTGGATGGACGAGATCTGCGACACCGAGGCACACATCCTCATCCACACCGACGACGCTGAGGCGCGCGGTATCAAAGACGGCGACAAGGTTGTTGTCTTTAACGATCGTGGCGAACACCATGGCATCGCTCGCGTGAACGGCCTGCTCAAGCCCGGCGTTGTTGGCCTGCAAAACGGCTGGTGGGAGCAGCAAGGCGGCTCTTCAAGCCACGTAACGAACGACAAGTGGAAGACCTTAGGTGGTACCCACTGCTGCAACCAAACCCTCGTTGATGTGAAGAAGGAGGCGTAACATCATGGCTATCGGTTTCTGGATGAACAACAAAAACTGCTACGGCTGCAAGACCTGCTCTATTGCTTGCAAAAGCGACAAGCAGCTCAACAAAGGTGTTTTGCTTCGCGAAGTAACCACGATTCGCCAAGATGACCCGAAAGCATTCTCATTCATTTCCATGTCGTGCAACCATTGCGAAAACCCGGCATGCCTTGAGAACTGCCCCGTTGGCGCCTACACCAAACTGGACGACGGCACCGTTATCCAAGATCATGAGAAGTGCATCGGCTGCAAGACCTGCGTCAGCGCATGCCCCTATGGCGCGCCGAGCTACGACGAAGAGACGTCCACGACCTACAAGTGCGATGGCTGCTATGACCGTCGTCAGCGTGGCGAAATGCCTGCATGTGTGAGCGCATGCCCGGGTGCCAACATTGCCCTGGATGAGATGGATGCGCTGCAGAGCGCCCATGAGGCTGACATTGTCTCCGATACGGCTTCAGGCACCAACCCCAACTTCGTGATCACCGTTGACAAGGCTTTGTCTGAAGAGCCCGACGACGCTGTTATTGCTGATCAGAAGTAGCAAGTCAGCACCAAGCTGAACACGTGCCGAGCAAGTCGCACTCCCCAACGTCTTCCCTCCCGGCGTTGGGGAGTTTTTTTGCGCCTGCGCAGCCAACGCCCGCTGCGCACCACGGCCGCTATAGCGCACACCGCGCGCAGCCACTACAGCGTTTCGTCATTTTTCTGGCGATGGCGAATCACAATGTTGCGCCACACCACATACGCTCCCAAGACAAACGCACCCAGATAACCAAGCACGCCTAAAACCGGCACCCCCAACAGCTTCGGCGCCATGTTGGTGGTGCACAACATCGACGAGCCCACAAACAGTCCCGCCGAAATGAGCGCCATGGCAACCGTGCCGCTCACGGAGTAGAGCGCAGCCAGCGCATTCGACGGAATATCCAGGTCAGCCCCGACCGAAATCTGCCCGCGGTTGAGCATCTGCAGCGTGTGCGACGCTTGCGTGGGCAGCCGCGTGAGCGACTCCGCTGACGACAGCGCCGCCACCGCAAGCTCGCGTGCCTTCGCCTCAATGTTTTCCAGCTTTAAATCATGGCTGCGCACGTGGTGCGAGATGATCTTCACGATGCTTTCCTGCGGCGCCACCTCAACCAGCACGCCCTCGACCGCCACCATGCTACGCGCAAGCAGCGTAAACGCCGACGGCAGCGACATATTCTGCGTGCGCAGCAGCTCCAAAATCTGCGTGAGCACCGCGCCCACATCAATGTCGGCCAAATCAATCGTGCTATAGAGCGTCAGCAGATTGGCCAGCTGCTCCAAAAGCAGTCCGTGATTCACTTCGCCATGCGTGGTTGAACAGGCCAAAAGCGCTTGCATGACGGCGAAGGGATCGTTTTCGGCAGCTGCATGCATCATGCGCAAGATCGTGCCGCGCTCACTGGCGTTAAGCGTGCCCACCATACCCAGGTCAATCCAGACGATCGTGCCATCACGCACGATGATATTTCCCGCATGCGGGTCGGCATGGAAGAAGCCGTTTTCCACCACCTGCGTGACGTAGCTTTCCGCAAGCGTGTGTCCGAGCTCTGCCGGATCCAAACCCTGCGCGCGAATGGCATCCAGGTCGTTAATCATCGGGCCTTCGACATATTCCATGACCAGCACGTCATCAGAGCTGAGCACCGGGAACGGTCGCGGACATTCTACCCCTGGCTGATCAGCCAAAAGACGGCGAAACTTCTTGAGATTCTCAAGCTCAATACAGAAATTGATCTCCTGTTTGGTTGTACGCTCAAGCTCATCCACCAAATCCATGAGCGACAACTTGATGCCATCGGTGGTGTTCGTCAACCCCACGAGCGCAACAGCATGGCGAATCAGCGCCAGGTCAGACAGCATTTTCTCAGACACATTCGGGCGGCGCACCTTAACCGCCACCCATGTACCCGCGGGCAGCATCTCAGCGGACACCGCCGCATAGCTTCCATCTTCCTTGCGCGGTCCGCGCGCGTCTTTGGCAATGCGCGCTTTGTGCACCTGCGCGATAGACGCCGACCCGAGCGGTGTTGGCTCTAGCACATCAAACGTCTCTGACCAGGGATGACCCAGCGATGCATTGATGGTCTGCTCCACCGTCTCAAACGGCATCGGCGGCACATCAGCACGCAGCTGCTTGAACGCATCAGCGTATGCCTGCGGAATAATGTCGCTTCTATTCGCCGCAATTTGCCCCATCTTGACAAACGTCGGACCCAAATCCTCTAACAGATGCGTTGCCTTTTCGGGCGTAAGCCCTGACAGCACGTGGTATTTGCGCACGATATGCTCAATTTCGCGAAGGCGCTTTTTACTCTCGGTACCTTTGTCATGATGCGTCTCACGCGCAAACTGCACGAGTTCTTTCAACGTTGGCACAAGGCACCTCCTCTGGGGTGGTTTTAGGTATACTGCATCTATACGATTAAACTGTATCAACTACACGACTATTGTTTAGCATTCCGCTCAACAGTTGTAGCCTGGTTTGCGTTTGGTTACCCGATAGACAAGTTCGACCGTGGAGAACGCAAGCATGCAGGGGGAAAGTGCATGACAACAACACGTATTAAGCCCACGTCAACCGCAGGCTTTAAGATCATGCTTTTGGTGGCTGCCGCCATCTGGGGTCTTGGCACGGTGGTCATCAAGTCAACGGTAGATGCATTCCCGCCCTCATGGATGGTGGGCGTGCGCTTTACCGTGGCAGGCGTTTTGCTTGGGCTTATCACGCTCCGTCGCACGCGCGGCGCCTTCGACACCTCACACCTGCGCGCCGGAACTATGCTGGGGGTCTTCTTGTTTTTGTCCTACTGGGCAAATTCCACCGGCCTGACCGACACCACCGCGTCGAACAGCTCATTTCTGACCACACTCTATGTGGTCATCATCCCGTTTTTAGGTTGGCTGATCACGCACAAAAAACCGACCGCCTTCAACATCGTAGCCGCGCTCGTGTGCGTCGCTGGCGTGGGCTGCGTCTCCTATGCCGGCGCTAGCGGATTCAGCCTGCGCTTTGGCGACCTCATCACGCTGTTGTCCGCATTCTTTTTGAGCGTCCATGTGTTGCTGACGGCGAAATATGCACCCGGCCGCGACATGACGCTTTTGACGGTCATCCAGTTTCTTGTAGCGGGCATCTTGGGCTTTGTGGTGGGTGGCCTCACCGAGCCCGTGCCCAACTTCGCCACCCTGTCTGCCGACACGTGGATTAACCTCGTGTATTTGGGCGTGTTCGCCTCCTGTATTGCGCTGCTGCTGCAAAACACCGCAGTGGCACACGTTGACCCGGCACCCGCGTCGCTGTTTTTGGCTACCGAGTCCGTCTTTGGCGTGAGCTTTTCTATTGTGCTTTTGGGCGAAGTCCTCACGCTGCCGTTGTTTGCGGGATTTGCGCTCATCTTCGCCGGCATTGTGATCAGCGAATACTTACCGTTGCGCGCGGAGAAGAAGGCTGCCGAGCGCGCCACGGAGGCCGACGACGCCGAACGAGCCACGGGTACTGCCAGCACCGAACGCGCCGCGGACACCACCCACCCCAGCGCTGACGACGGTCTGGCGCCCATGGACGTGGAAGCAGCGCTGGGCGAGCTTGAAGAGTTATAGTCCAGCCGTCTCGCTCGCGAACATTCGCACGCTCATATCCAGGGGTTTTGCCGTGAAGGGCGCAGTGGTCGCCAGGGCATCCACACCCGTTTTCGCATACGCTTCTGCATTTTGCGGGTTGATGCCACCCGCCGCCACGAGCGTCACATGTGGGTTCAGCTCACGAATCGTGTGCACGAGCGCGCCGAGTTCTTCGACATCAATTTTATCCAGCTGAATGCCATCAACGCCCGCTTTCGCCAAACGTATGGCCTGATCAGCGTCTGATTCCACAAAGAGTTTCTTTTCCACGCAGCGCGTTTTGATGGCGGGCAGTTGCCCCAAAAATGCCTCGAAGCCGCCCATGAAGGTGATGTGGTGGTCAAACACCAGCACGGTTTCGGAGAGGCCAAGCCGGTGCGGGAACGCGCCGCCGATCATAACCGCCTCGGTGAGCAGGTCTTTGACGCCCGGCATGCTTTTGCGCGTGGTGAGCACCTCGCAGGTAGGGTTGCCGCGATGTGCAGCCTCCACCATCGCACGGGTTTTGGTGGCCACGGCCGAGAGGTGATCGAAGACGTTCAGGCACACCTTCCACGTTGCGTGCAAGTCTTCGGCGGTGCCGGCAAGCGTCATGAAGGTTTGACCCGCACTGAGCGCTTCGCCATCTTGACAGGCGAATACGACCTCGCACCCCAGCTGCGTGGCAATGCGGCGCGCCACCTGCACGCCGGCAAGCACGCATGCCTCGCGCGTGAAAAACTCCATGGTTCCGCGCGCGCCTCCGATGCCAAGCACCATGCTGGTCAGATCAATGTAGGGCACATCTTCGGATATGAACTGGTCAATGCGTGCGTTTGGAATGCGAACCATGTAATCACCTTTTGGAGTCTGTTGTGCGAGATTTTCGCCGCGCCGCGCCGCGCTGGTTGCCTGCCGCGCCGCCTGCCTGCCGCGCCACGCCTGCCTGCCGCGCCACGCCTGCCTGCTGCGCCGCCTGCGAGTTAGCTTCGCGAGCGAACTATGCTCAAACAAGAATAAATGTGCAGGGTCGTTTTCGCAAGGAACAAGCTGATGCCTGCCGGCAAAAACGCCGCAGACGCGTTTTTCGTTAATAGATTGGAGTTTTCCGAAGATCGCTGAAACTTAGCTTTGCGAGAGAAATACTTCGTATGCATCACACCTGTTCAGCGGCTTGTCATCGAAAGGGTGTCGGTCGCGCTCCGCTAAATCATCCCGCCAGCGACTCGAGATCTTCGGAAAACTCTCAATTTTCAACGCCAGAGAGCCTTTTTGCGTTTTTGCCGCCATCGATGAGGGTGCACGGGTGTCGTCGTGCGGGTGTCGTCGTGGGGAAGTCGTCGTGCGGAAGTCAACCAGTGCGCAAAAAAGCCGGCACGCACCAGATGAAGAGGATGGTGGCGCATGCCGGCAAGACAGGAGGCCGCGGGGTACAACAGCCATCTATCGTTCGAAAATGTCTCCGTTGAAGCTTTGACGCATCGTCTGCAAAATTTGGTGCGGGTTATTGCGCAATTCAACCGCACGCGGATCCATCACATAGCGATGCACCTGACCGTCCATCACAAAGGACGCTTTGACGCCATCAAGCAAAACAATGGCATCTTCAGGGCAAATGTCGCGACAGCTTCCGCATTTGACGCAGTCAGCCGGGTAGTGGTTGATGCCCATGGTGCCGTCAGCTTCGTCGAATTTCGTGAGCGCACCCGTCGGGCAAAACGTCGCACACATGCGGCACGACACGCATTTTGCACCGTTGATGACAACCGAACCCCACAGGCGATTCTCCAGCGTTTCAACCTGTGCTTCG
>CAJTML010000017.1 GCA_910577495.1 uncultured Eggerthellaceae bacterium | reverse complement strand
GGCAGAAAGTGCGGCAGCGTGCCATCTTTCATGACGCGCAGGGGCGCGGCGGCACCTGCGGCGGCGGCGCCAGCGGCGGCAGTCGTCGCTGGGTTGGCGTGCGCGGCGGTGCCCGCGCCCGCGGCAGCGGCAGCGCCCGCGGCCTCAGCAGCCGCATCGCACGCAGCCTCCTCCGCGCGAATGGGAGCGTTACCCAAATGCACGTCACCCGTAGCAACCTGCTCTACTTCCATGCGAGCCTCGCTACCCCACGCTTCAAGCAGGCCATTTACGGTCTCGGCAACCAACTGCGCCGTTGCAAGCCCGTGCTGCTGGTCGCACTGCGCGCACGAACCGCACACGCAACGCACGCGCTGCACGCCCTCGGCCGCAAGCGCCGCCACCAGCGACTCATCCACACGCCCCAGGCACACCACGCGCGCGACGTCCTCCAGCGCAGCACCAGCCGCAAGCTCATCAGCAGCTGCACCAGCACCCGCGTCCGCGCCAGCCACTTCAAGCAGCGGCGCGCACGCAATTACCACTTCGTTCCCCGCGCGATGCTCCAGGCACTGCGCAAGCAGCGTCGCATCAGTTGGGTTGCGCGCCTCCAGCGCACACGTCGGACACACAGTCGCACACGTACCGCACCCCACGCACTTCGACGCATCAATCACCAGCTGGCCATCCACCAGCGAGATACACCCCGACGTACACGCATCCGCGCACTTCAAACACGTCACATTGCGGTTGCGAACCTTCGCACACCTTTCCTGGTGCACCGCAATAGCAACGCCATCAATAGCCTCAAATGCGCCGATAATACTGCGATTTGTCTGCGCACTCACAGCCATATTACTCACCTGCTTTATCAAGCGGATGGAGCGCAGCCTCAGCTCGTTGCTCCACCTGCTGCACGCCCTCAAGCACCTCGTGCTCAGCATCTGCAAGCGTCACTTTGTGACCCGCACGCACCAAAAACGGCATCGAGATAGCCTTGGTCGGGCACGCATCAATACACGCACGACAACGGGTACAGTCAGCCATGGTGCGCTCGCCAAATTCAGGATGGCGAATATTGATGTCAGCCTCGCATGCCATAGCGCAACGGCCACAAGCGCTATCCTTCGCCGTCTCCAAACACTTGGAGTCGTCAATGGTGGGCACCCACGTCTTGGAGAAACGTGAGAACAGATTCATCAAACCAGCAAGCGGGCAGAAGCGCGTGCACCACTTACGCAGCAGCACCAGCTCAACCACCAAAAGTGCCGGGATCAAAATGACCGACCAGGTCATGTCGCCTGCGGAGAACAAGCGCCATACCACCAACACCGTGGCGAAGGTCAGACCAACCGGGCATACCAGACAAAATACCGGGAAGCCGAAGATGGCCGTCGACAAAAGCGCGCCGCCCAATACCGCATGACGGCTGTCAAGCTTGCCATGCTTGATGGGCTGGCAGCCCCCGCACGTCTTGCAGTTGTGCGTGCAAGCCGCATCCGTTGCACCATCATCAGCCGTAGCGCCTTTCACGCTGACGCCGCGCGCCTCAAGCTCTTGGCGAGAAATCGCCAGCATCTCATCATGTTTTGCCTGCTCAAGCTCTTTGCGCTTTTTCGGAGAGCGAAAGAACGCGCGCAGACGATCAAGCACACCCACCGGGCATGCCCAGGCGCAAAATGCACGACCCAGCACGATAAAGAACAAGATCATGGCCACCAAGCTGATCACCGCACGCGGGATCATCGTCTTGGTAGCAATCATGGTGCCCAGCGCTCCCAGCGGGCACAGCAGCGAAAAATCGCCCCAGCCAAAGCCTGAAAGCGTACCAAAAGAAACACCCAGAACCAGGCCGGCAGCCAACACAACAAAAATGACAACAGCAATTGTTGTACGAATATCTTTCGTCTTCATGCGTGCCCCCTACTAAGCCTCAACCGGCTCAACAATAATGGCGCGATGCGTCGCACCAGCAACAATTGATCCTGCAGACAGTGACTTGCAAACCGACTCGCACGCGCCGCAGCCGTTGCACTTGTCAGCTTCTACGTAGACGCGCGGGTTGGTGTCAGTGCCCTCAAGGCGAATAGCGTCATACTCGCATGCGTCATAGCACGCACGACAGCCCGTGTCGCGGAATGCCAGGCAGCTGTACTCGTCAATCTTTGCAATACCAATAATGACGTTGCCGCGCTCGCCCGTTTCGGGGTTACCCAGCACCGCATCAGCCGGCAGCTGCAACGCATTGGTCGGGCACACCTGCGTACAGAGCGGAACGCCGCCATTTTCTTCGCGGCAGAAATCGCAATAGTTCGCCGAGAAGTCCAGCTGGGGTGAGCGCATACCCAAAAGACCGTCCTCAATGGAAGCCGGGATGATGATCTTGCGCGGACATGCCTCATAGCAACGCTCGCAACGAATACAAGCGCTTACCAGTGCTGATTCATCTTGCCCTCCAGGCGGGCGATTCAGCGGGGTGTGACCCACATAGCGTAAAGCCCCCAATCCCAACAAAGCCGCTGTTGACCCCACGCCAATAAACAGCGAACGGCGCGACATGCTCATAGGCTCACGTTCGCGCTTACCTGACGGCTCTTGAGTTGTCTGCTCAGGCGCCGTGCCCTTCTCTTCGGTCATATGCTCCTCCTCTTCAATACACATAACCAGGTTTCTCAACCAACTAGCTGTTTGTCTCAAACTGCTTGCTTGAAGCTCCTTGCCTCAAACGGTCTGTCTCAAAAATCCATGAACAACGGGGCTTGTCGTTGAAGCTATGTGCGGAGCAAGAATAAGATCAAGCCCCGTCTATCATGAGTTTTCAAAACCTCAGCGGTGATTTCTCACCAGCGGCGAAGGCAAGGTTGCACAACCGACCAGAATTGCCAACCTTACCTTTCCGCACACATTCTTAGTAGAACGGCAGCGCGCTGATTGCTACAACGTAGAGCAGTGCACGCCAGATGAATGAGCCCACGATCGCGCAGATCAGAGCCACTACGGCAACACCTAAGAGCTTGGAACCCTCGCACTTGATCTTGCCAGCCATAGCCAGGCCAGAGATGATTGCCGGAACTACACAGCCCACAACAACGTTACCCAGCCAGAACGGCAGTGCCAAAGACCCGCTCAAGATAGCACCGGTGAACGATGCGACATCAACCATGCCTACGTCAGGCAGCGTCGGGTCGAAGTAGTACTGGATATCGGTATACATATCAGTCATACCGTTGATCATCACAGCGTAGATGACGGTGATGATGCCCGTCAGCACAGCGCCGACGAACGCTACGCGCATGCAAACCACACCGGCTACATTCACGTCATCATCCTTCACCGCAGCAGCAATGATGGCTGCAGCCAGACCACCCAGCAAAATGGTGTTTGCTGCGTAGTAAGCCGGCAGAAGCGGCGTGTTCCATACCGGCAAAGCTGCCATCAGGTAGCTGTCGCCCGTTGCAATCGGCAGCGCAATGCTGACGACGATAGCAACCACTGCGCACCACTTCGGAGCAAAACCGCTCTCGGAGCGACGCATCATCAAGAAGTACAGCACCAAGGCAAGTGCAAAGAGCACAACGAAGATGAGCTCGATGGTAATGCCAGAAGTGATGTGGCCAAAGCCGTTAAACATGCGCTCCCAGTGCTGGAGGTGCATAAATACGCACAGACCACCTACGCCCAAGGCCACCAGTGCAGAGATCAGCGAAGCAAGCTGCATCTTCTTACCGCGACCCATCAGCGTCAAAACACCTTGCATCAAGAAGATGCCGCCGGCCAGGCAATTAAAGAAGGTGAAGAGAATCAAAGGCCATTGCAATTCCATCTTTTATTCCCTCCATTTACGGCCTTCACGAAGCAGGTACATGATCTTGGGATCGTTGCCCGTGTTCGTGAGGTGGTGAATATCGTCATCGGTGAAGGCTTCCACGTAATCCTTGAGCTTGACGCGGGTCTGCGTCATCTCGTCATACTGGCAGCCCGGGGTGTCCGGATGTGCCGGTGCCTCGAAGTTTTCGACACCTTCATCCAAGTCACCAAAGAAGCGTGCACGTGCGCCGCACTGAGCAACACACTGCGGCAGCTCACCTTGAGAGATACGCTGCTCGCACAGGGTGCACTTCTCAACAACACGCTCGGTTTCGTTGAGGTAGCGAACGCCGTAGGGGCAAGCCATTGCGCAGAACTGACAACCAATGCACTTCTCTTTGTTGATCTGCACGGTGCCGTCCTCGGCAACATATGATGCCTCGGTCGGGCATACCTTTACACACTCAGGGTTTTCGCAATGCTGGCATTGCACCGGGAGGAAGTACATCTCCACATCCGGGAACGTGCCCGAGCCACCTTCGGTAGGATGGGGCCCAACACGCAGGGTCTTGATCCAGAAGTTGCCCACGTCAACACCATTGATTGCCTTGCACGCAACGGTGCAAGCAAGACATCCGGTGCAGCGGTTCAAGTCCGTGATAATTGCGTAATTCGACATGCTGAAAACCTCCTTCCTATTCCTTAATCAAGCTGCGAGCAGTCTGTAAGCCCTTTGCGTTGAGGTTGGCGAAGGTGAGTTCGACCTTTGAATCCTCAAGACGCGGGTCATTTGCTAACCATTCCTTCAGGCGCGGGTCATTAGCGTTGGTAATAACCTCGTGGCCGTCCGGATCGCACGGTACCGGGTTGCCAAACGGTGAGTTCTCAGCCGTTGCCTTGTATACAACCACGGGGTTGCCGCGCAACTGTGAAGCACCGCAGATCCAGCACTGAGCGTATTTGTCCATCGTGCAGTTGATGCCAACCAGCTCAAAGCCGTGTGAAGCGGTATCAACCTCGGGGTACCACCATGCATGGTTTGCATTTGCGGTGCCCTCTTTGATGCCGTAGTACAAGTCGACAACTTCGCGAATTGCACCCCACGGCGTGCGAACCCATACCCAGTCGCCTTGCTCCAGACCCAGACGTGCAGCGTCGTTGGGGTTGATCTCGAAGCGCGGTGAAGGCCACAGCTCGCGGCACCACGGCAGCTGGCGATGCTCGGAGTGGAAATAAACTGGCTGGCGAGCGCCTGACGTGCAGATAAACGTTGCCTCCGGGTTCTCCTTAACAGCCTTCTTGTAAGCTGCCAGGTTGTCCGGCTCACCGTCATCAGCGTTCTTGCCAACACCGAACGGATCAACAATAGCCGTGAAGGACTTGTTGAGGTAGTTGTCGGAGTTGTACTGAGCGCCGTCTACCAACTCTGCGTCGTACCACTCGGGGTTCGATACGCGAGAGTTCTTCGGCTCAAACCAGTGCGGGAACTTGTCGATGTCAGGAATGTCACCGGCGTATGCAGCACGATCAGGTGAGCACACCTCGGCGAAGGTCTCAACGTCGTCGCCAATGTAGGACTCAGCAATGGTTGACCAAATCTCAACCTTGCCGGTCGGCGTGCCGAATGCGCACTTCTCGTCAACAGCAGCATAGAGGTTGTAACCAGCCTGCTGACGACGATAGCCCATCTCCCAGCGGCGATACGTGCCCCAGCGCTCGGGATGCCACTTGCGGCAATCAAACCAGCCCTCTTCCTGGAACTTAGCCGCGTATTGCGGGAAGTCAGGACCATCCGGGAACTCTTCGGTCTTCCACCAGTCGGTAGCGTCCTTGAGTACGCGGTACTCTTGCTCCTCGTAACCTACCGTGCCGCCATTCTGGACGAAGTCATGGTAGTCAAGGTTGAGCCACTCGTCGTATTCGGGGTCGCGATCGTTGAACGGAACGCCCATTGACTTGTGCAAGCAGACCACAAACGTCGGGTCGAACACGCAGTCAGCAATCGGCTCAACAGCACGCTGGCCAGCACCGAAGATGCCGCCTGCACCCTGTGATACACGGCCGGTGTTAACCTCAAGCCAGTGCAAGCACGGGAATACGTAGTCAGCGCAACCGTTGTTCGGGCAAGACCACAGGTTGATGTCAACCCAGAAGTCAAGTTGGGTCAGTGCGTCCCATGCCTCAAGCAGGTTGGACTGGTTCATGAAGTCACCTGACATACAGATGCCGCCATGGAGCTTATACGGAGAGTCAATCTCGCGAATTGCGTCCCAGATAGAGCTTGCGTCAGTCCAGCTGTTCCAGAAGCGAAGCAGCGGGAAGCGCTCGGCTGAGATCTGGTCTTCGTTCGCCTCAAACGGCGTCTTGAGACCCGGGTAGCTGCGAGAGCTCTTGTAGTCGCCACCCTTGCGCTCTGCAATCCACCATGCCTCTTCGTCAGTCGGAACGTGGTTGCCATAGCGCTCAGCAAGTGGAGACTTTTCGTCAATCAGGTACTGAACGAAGTTCTGGATCAGCGGAATCTGATCCTCAATGGTGAGGTCACGCGGGGTGTTGCCCAGCTCCATCGTGCCAATGCCTTCGCGAATACCCCAGTCAACCGGATCGTGGTCGGTCTTCATCATGTTGGCACGACCGCAGCAGCCGTCAACTTGTGCCTTGGAAGAACCACGGTTGCCAGCCGGCTCGTCAGAGTTGCCGGTCAGACAAGCAATCAGCTGCAGTGCGCGGGTGTTTTGTACCGCGTGACCCGTTTGGTCGGGAGCCAGCTGATAGTGGATGCCGCCATTGCCATGCATCGGGTTGAGGCGCGTGGTGTAAATGCGAACAGCCTCTTCAATCTTGTCCGCCGGAACCTCGGTTACCTCAGATACATAGTCGAGGGTGTACTCTTCCAGTGAGTGAGCGAACTCTTCCCAAACAGTGTTAGCTTCGATGGTCTTGCCGTTGGCAAGCTTGATCTCTACACCATTGGGGAACAGCGCCGGCTTCTTGGGAAGGCCAGCCGGGTTTGACTTAACACCCTTCTCGTTGCCCTCACCCGTCCAATAAGCGTCATAGGTCGGATCAGCCGGATCAGCAAACTTAGACGGATCAGGCAGCCATGCATCAGCGATGATGGGCTTGTAGGGATGCTCGATCCACACACCGGTGGTCGGGATCTTGTGCTTTTCGCCCTCCCACTGGCACTCTTCTGCGTCCCAGTAGGTCGGCTTGTTGTTGTTCTCGTCCCAGCAGATGAAGCGACGATATGAATACTCAGGATCAGCGGGCTCCCAGTACTGGCTTACCCATTCGCGATCCAAGTCAGCCTCGGTGATGAGGCGGCTCTCCATGTGGATGCCACCGTTCATTTCCAGGAAGTAACCCTTAACGGTCTTGCCGTCCTCTTCCGGGTTCCACAGGAAAGGACCGTTGGTCCAGCGCTCAGCGAAGGCGCGGTCATAAGCGTCGTTGTCCAGAATCCACTTGAGCCAGCCGCAAGACAGGCACAGGTCGGTGCCGACGCGAATCGGAAGCCACAGGTCAGCTTCCTTTCCAAGCGGCGTCATACGAGGGTCAACCAAGATGTGCTTGTAAGAACGCTGTGAGCAGTCTACAACCGTACGGTTGGTTGAGTCGTAGTTTGAGTACTCAGCTGCAGTACCCCACTGCAGATACACAATCGGGCCTTGCTCAACTTCCATCCACGGTGAGCCCTTTTCGTCGGTCAGAACGCCGCCGAAGTGACGCGGGCCTTTGCAGATCTCATATGCTGAGTGGAAGTTGTGGGTGCCAAAGACTGACTTCAGCGTGCCGTAAGGCGGCTGAGCCCAAACGCGTGACGTACCACCCATGGAGAAGATTGACTTTCCGCCGTACTTATCAATGAGCTCGTTGTACTTCGCACCGATCTCATCCATTGCATCAGCAAAGCCAACGCGAACCCAACCGGGATCGTCCTCACCTTTGGGGTTGGTGCGCTTCATAACGTAGCGCAAACGATCGGGGTGATACAGTGCAAGCATGGAAGATTGTGACTTTGCGCAGCAGTGACCACGGCTGTGGGCGTTGGATTCGTCACCCTCAACCTTGATTACCTTGTTATCCTGCACGGTCACCCACACACCGCACTCGCATTTGCCGCAAGCGCGGCAGCAGGAACGAATACGCTCAACTTCACCGGCAGATTCGTCAGTTCCTTCAGCAAGAGCCGTCGACGGTACAGAAGCAAAGCTCAGCGTGCTTGCAGCACCAGCGATAGCAGCAGCCTTCAAAAAGCTTCGACGAGTTAGTGAAAGTTTCGCCATATTCCCCTCCTCTCTTTCCGTTTCTCTCTTTCAGCGTGTTTGCCGCCGTCACACAACCATCGAAAGTTTGGGAGGAGTTACATCGAAGGGGACGATGTTTTAACGCCTTGTGCGCTTCGCACTCTTACCGGTCATCCGACCGCAAAAGCGTCCAAGGCGCTTGGAGGGAAGGAGAACCTTCGTTTGGTTGCGTGATGGCGACAAACCCCGCTGCCTCACATCATTTAGTTTATGGAGGAGGGCGGCTGCTCAGTCATAACGTGCGTATGTTTATGAGGTGGCGAATCATCCAAAAGGTCATCCTGGTCGGATTATTTCGCCAATTTACCTGCATCTATACTTTTTGGCGAAGAGGATACCCAAAACAGAGAGGACTTGAGATGGAAAAGAAGCTACATCCTTCCCCGCTTCTGATCTTGGACTTGGATGAGCGCATTGACTCAAAGGAGCTGCGCGCAGAAATTGACCGCTGCTACTCTTATATTGGTACGCCGGTCATCCGCACGCACGCGCCCGCTGAAGCTGCGGGTGACGCTGAGGCGCCGGTGCAAAACGTCATGCGCCTCAACATCAACAACTTAGGTACGCACCATTATTTGGATGCGTCGGCTGAGGGTGCAGATGCACTGTGGAACGACATCTTGCTGCACTGGCTCTACAACCAGATTCACAAACTGGATAACCAGATGAAGATCTACAACCTTCGTCAGCGCGAAGAAGAGAAGCCCGATCTCATGTTTGAGTGGCTTGAAATCAACCTGGAAAGCGGCAAGCTCATTGCGCGCATCAAGCTGGATTCAGCCAGCGGCGTGTCTCCTGAGGTGTGCACGACCCTTGACGCACTTCGCCAAGCACTCAATGCCGGTGCCCTGGGCGAGAATGTCGTGTCGGTGAGCATGCCCAGCGCGACCTCGCTTGAGGTACAAGAGCGCGAAGGCATGGCGGCGAAGGCTGCGCGCGAAGCGGCTGCTGCCGAGGAGGCGGCTCGTTTGGCTGCTGAGGAGCAGGCGCAGGCTGACGTTGCTGAGGCTGAGGCGGATGCGCTGTTCTTGGAGTCTCCGCAGCTGGTTGAGCAGGCCGCAAAAGAGCAGGCGGCTGAGCGCGAGGCACAAGACCCGATTTTGAAGGCGCGTGTTGAGGCTGATCTGGCACGCCCCGAAAACGAGATGACCGCTGAAGAGATCGTGGCGAAGCGCATTGCCGAAGAGGCAGAACTGCACGAGAAGATGGAAGAGCGCTACACGCTGCCCGTTGCTGACTATGAGCTGGAATTTAGCCAGTGGACGATTCACTATGCCGATGGCACTGAGCGCGATTTTGACTCAACGACCAGCGCGTTTGTTGCATAGAGGAGACGCTGATGAGTATCAAAGAGATTGCAGAGAGCACCGAGCGCCTCATCAAAGTTGTGGGCGCTGGTCGCACGGGAAAGACCGAGGCGCTGGTTGCACGCTGCGTGCAGCTGCTTGGCCAGGGCGTTGATCCGGCGTCTGTATTGGTGGTGACGTCAACCGCTGATGGCGCCGCTGCGTTTTCCGAGCGCGTTGTTGCTGCGTGCACGGGCGCTTCGGGCACTGACGCGGCAACGGTGGCGGCCGGCGACGCACTCGCCAACGCGGCACGCGCGCTTCGCGTCCGCAGCGCACAAGATGTGTGCGTGTCCATTCTTGCCAGCGAGCGCGCGCAGGCGGCAACTGGCCGCACGCCGCGTGAGCTGACGGCATTTGAGCGCAACTTCTTTTTGGAAGACCTCAAAACGCTTGGCACGCCGACGCGTCGTTTGCGCGGCATGATTCGCCACTTTGAGCAGCGCATGTGTGACTGTGTTGCCGCTGATGAGGTGTGTGACCCCGGCGAAGAGCAGACCGTGTATGAGCACGCGCAGAAGCTGCTTGGATTTATGGGAGCCGTTTTGCCTGAAGAAGTGCCGTTTTTGTGCGCGCACTATCTGATGAGTGAGGCGGGTGCTCAGGATGCGCAGGCGTACGAGTATGTGCTCGTGGATGATTACCAGAATCTCTCGCGTGCGCAGCAGCAGTGCATGTGTCTTTTGGCAAAGCAGCAGCTCGTCGTGGCAGGCAATGCTGCACAGACGGTTGCATGCGCTACCACGTTTCCAAACCCTGCGGGCTTTGCGGATTTCGACACGCTGCGCCACGGCGTGTGTGTCTTTGAGCTGACCTGCGCCTATGGCGATGCTGACGTGACGGCGTTTGCGGATGCAGTCATCGCGCACGACCCCAGCGGGGCACCTGTTGCCACCACGCGCGCGGCGGCTTGTGCTGCTGGCGCGACCGACGCTGCCGCTCCTACCGGAGCCGACGCCATCCCCACTCCCACCACCGCCGCCACCCCCGGCGTGACCTGCATCAAGTGGAACACACCGCAAGAAGAGTTCAACGGACTGACCAAGTATCTTCGCCTGACCATGGATGCGCATCCTGGCCTTCGCGAGCAAGATATTTTCGTGATCGCTCCCAACAAACAATGGGCGCGTGCACTTGAAACGATGCTGGTCAAACGTGGTTTCGACGTAACTAAAGCCGGTTTCAACACGCTGACGGGAGACCCGCGCACGCTGCAAAAGGCGCAAGCGCTCATGGCTTACACGCTGCTGAATTTGGCAGCACAGCCCGACGACGGTGCAGCTTGGCGCGCGTGGTGCGGCTATGGCAACTACCTCACGAACTCAGATGCGTGGGATAGTTTGCTTACGTTCGCCAACGAGCGCAATCTGGACTTAGTTGGCGCGCTTGCCGAGGTCAGCTCGTTGCATGCCGCTAGCGCCGACGAGCCGTTCTTGCGTGCATATGTGTTGGCTGAGCGCTTCGACGAGGGGCAACGCCTTATTGCAGATGCCGAAAAGCGCAAGGGCCATGCGCTCCTTCGCGCGGTTGGCGCCGATGACCAGGCAGCTTTTGCGCAGCTGGCCGCATCACTTGATGGCGACGAAGACGCCGCAACGGTGTATGCGCTCATGCGCCAGGCACAGCTTGACCCGCAGTTTGCGAATGCGGCGCATGCGATTCGCCTGGGCTCTTATGCTGAGCTGGTCGGTTGCAGTGCAAAGGTAGTTATTGCTGCTGGCTGCGTGGATGGCTTTATGCCCAACCGCAACGCGTTTGAGATTGTTTCCACTGATGAAGAGCGTGCGGAAATTCTCAACAGCCAGCGCGAGCTGTTCGTTCAAGGCATTGAAAAAGCAACTGATGCGCTGGCGCTCTCCACGTTTAGCACCGCTCCTCTTGAGCTTGCTGAAGGCACCAAGATGCAAGTGGTGCGCGTTCGCTCAGTCAACGACGACCGCGTGGCTATCGTGCGTCCGACCTGCTACATTGCCGAGGCTGGCGCGCAAGCGCCTTCCACCACGGGCGGCCAGGCACTTTTGGCGGAGCTCGAGCAAGCGTAGGGGCAGCAACCGCGCTGCTCGCTCCGCGCGTCCGAGCGCCGCGCCCGCCGCGTGCTCGCTGGCCGCACTTCGTGGTCGCCACCCGCGTTCGCGCGCCCGCGGGCGCACGTTGTGACCAAATAGATGCCGTTTTGTGCAAACGGCACACACGCAAACAAGGCCTGTTCAGAACACAACATTCTGAACAGGCCTTTTGTTATTTCCTAACTCGTGTTAACACAGACCGCCACACGCACGCGCTGCGATTTTGCACAAAACGGCCACCGAGCGTCCCGAACGCACCAAAATGCCACGCTGTGTCGGCCACCCCAGCCGCGCGCCCCGCGCCAGCCGCGCTCACACCACGCTACGCCACGTCGGCAACCCCAGCTGCACCAGCAGCACTCGCGTCGCTTGCCGCACCCGCCGCGGCATCAGCGCGCGCAACGTACGCGCGATACAAGCGCGCCACTGCATACGCAACCAGAATCGCGGCATACACCACGATGTTGACCAGCGCTTTTCCACCCGCATACAGAGCTGACGGCGCCAACATAATAAAGATGTGCAAAAACGTCAGAATAAAGAACGGGTACGCAAGCAACTGAACGCGCTTCCACGCTTTAGGCGACATCGCGTTGCGTACAAATCGAAACGACGTCACGGTCAGCACCACAAACAAAGCCACTAACACCAGCGACAAAACGGTGCCCCAAAACGTTGCTGCCGTCGCACCAAGTGAGCCGCTCAAAACCCTGAACAGCATGGGGTTTGCGTAATGCACCACGTGTCCTGCAATGAGAATACACGCAATAATTGACAGCTCCCCACGAACCGGGCGAAGCGTGCGCGCAATTTTGCCATCAGGCAATGCGCCCACAAACATCACCACAACAAGCAGCGCGAACCCCAAAACTCCCTGCTGGAAGTAGGGAAACAGCGCACGCGACGCAGCAGCAAACGAACCGGCAAACACGTTTGAAATCACCAGCGCATCAATTACAAGTGCGCCTGCGTAAAAAGCCCAGGGAGCTTTTCGAATAAATCGGCTGCAAAAATACGAAAAGAGCGCCGACAAAATAAGAGCTACTATGAGATCCATTAATCCTCCTGATCAAAAGAAGTGAGGACGCATCCAAAAAGGGCAACGCCGCGATAAAACGTGCTCGTCGTCTCGTTTGCTAGTGCGTCGAAAAATGCTGGCATCCAATTTGCGACATGCTGAGATCGAAATGCTTTCAGCGCCGCTTGCGCGCGAGCCAGGCGCTCATCGTCACATGCAGGCTGCGCCGCTTCATCCGCACACGCCGCGCCCGCCAACTGCTCCGCATCCGGCGCATCATACGCCGCATCCGCATCTGCCGAAACCAGCTGCTCAGCCACAACAAAATGCGCCTTCGCCATAAATTCAAGCTCGATGGTGATGTGATCGGCCGGCAGCTTGTAGGTCTCAAACGCAAACCCCGCAGCCTTATACGCCGCCTTCGCATCCGTCGCCTCCGCGTTCACAAACAGCACCGGATGCGTGGATGTCTGACCTTGGCTTACTCGCTGTGCATCAAGAAAGAGTGCCTCGTACGGATACAATGCCGGATGTTTCGGATGGCGAAAAAGCCGGGTGTATTCAGCGCGAAAATCCGTCAGCGATACCTTTCCCGCGCGAATTTCTTCGCTCACCTGGTCAAAGCACGCACAAGCTTGCGTCACACGCTCATCATGCGCACCAATCTCTTGAGCAATTGCCAGCATATCTGCGCCAGGCGACGCCTGGTCAAGCTCATCAAGCATGTGCTGCGTTGGCGATTGCAGCAAATAGCACAGCAACGCATACCCGTCCGAAAATGCGCTCTGCCGCACCGCTTGCAGCCTACAATCTGCCGTCATCTCCATCCTCCGATTACTCGTATCTCCGAAGCGCCGCCGAGGTGTGTCTCGGTTGTAGCGCTTATCGCACCACCGACGCACATCTCGGTTGCAATGCTTATCGCGCTGCGCACGCCGCAGCTGTCATGGGCACCACGCCCACCTCACGCAGCTGCGCATCAGCCACACTGCTTCCCTCAACAACCGCCAAGCTCAAAGCCAGCTCCATCTCGGGAAACTCCTCAGCCAACACCTCAACCGCAGCCAGCGGAAACGTCAAAAATCCTGCATCCTTAAACCACTCATACGCATTCATCTGCGCAGCCTGAAACACCTCGGCCGCCTTATGCGCATCCTGGCCATACACCTTCGCCGCCACCAAAAAGCAGTTCTCATCCGAAAGCGAATACAGCGGAAACTTCTCCGCAAACGAAGCGTTTTGCAAATACAGCTGCGACGTAAACTTATTCTCCAGCGAACAGTAGTGCACGCCCAACGAAAGCCCTTCCGCCTCCGCGAACTCAAGCAAACTCACGCACGCCTCTTCGCTGCCATCAATGGGGAGGCCACCTGCATAGGTGTAGTCATAGAGCACCTTATAAGGAGGGTTTTTCAGCAGGTAGCCTCGCCGAGCAAACTCCGCAGCATTCGCCAGCGGATAGCAAAATTCCAACAAATTGATGCCCTGGATGCCACGCGCATCCAGCTGCCTGAGCAGCCATTTCATCTGCTCAACCTGATCCGGCGCAACCGGCATTTCCACCACAACATGGCGAATGTATCGCTTCGCCAACTCCATCAGATCAAGCAGCTGCGCAATGGCGCCTTCGGGTTCCTCAAGCTTCACGCTGAACCTGATTTCGTCCAGCCCGACCTGCTCCAGCACCGCCAAATACGCCTCATCCAAATACGCGCCACTCGTGTAAAGCCGCGTATACGCATCTGGATACAGCTTGGCCGCCGTCTCAAAAAAGCGTTTCGTTTCTGGCTTGTGCACGAGCGGCTCGCCACCCGTAAGCGCAATGTCAGTCAGCAATACGCCTTTGTCGAAGTAGTCTTTGAGCTGGGAAGATACGTCCAGAATTTCGCATTTGAGCTGCTCGTCATTTTGCTGATTCGCGTTAAAGCAGAAGTAGCATTTCTTCGGACATTGCGTCGAAATACCCAGCGTCAAGGTATGCATGCCACGTCTGCACTGCACACAAGAGGGCGAAATCCAGCCGTCCCACAAACTCCGACCACCGTTTTCGCACTTCAAACCGCACTGCTGCAAGTGCGCAATTCGAGCTTGCAGTGCTTGCTGTTCCTCGGGCGTTTTCGCGCGGGCGAACCCCAGGCCCAGCGTGGCAACTTCTTCCATAAACTCTTGCTGGATGCTTAGATACAGCTGCACATACTGTGCCAAAACAGGGTTGTGCGGCACGAAACGATTACTACTGCTTTGCGCTCGTCCCATACCGCACTTCCCTTCAACTACGATCTTGTTAAACAGTTTCGCGAAGCGTCCAAAAGACTACTTGACGAAAAAGACGTTCGGCTCAGTGCCCTTGTCAGCCAACAGCTGCTCGGTCTCTTTGCCTTCCAAGAACTTGCTGACGTCGCTGTTCGGATCATCCAGATCTCCCCAGTAACGTGCACGACCTGGACAAAGCTCCATGCATGCCGGCTGCTCGCCACGATCAACGCGATGCGCACAACCCGTGCACTTCGTCACGGTGTTCACGACATGCTTCTCAGCATCCCAGTCACCTGTTGCAAAGCCCACGCTGTACTCGGGTTCTTTCTCAATGAGCGTGCGAACGTCATAGGGGCACGCCACGATACACGATCCGCAGCCAATGCATGCCTCGTGATCAATTACGACCAGGCCATCTTCGCGCTTGATGCTTGCACCCGTCGGGCACACCTCAACGCACGCAGGCTTTTCGCAGTGCTGACAGTTCACGGCGTAGTGCACCATGTGCAAATCGTTCGGGTATGTTCCGCGTGCGGTGTCCTTTGATTCGCCACCATCAGTTAAAACATTGTTCCACGTAATACCGTTGGGGAGATTGTTTGCCTGCTTGCATGCAACCGTGCACGTATGGCAGCCCATGCAACTCCTCAGATCAATTGCCAAGCCAATACGCATGACTATTCCCCTCCTTCATATTTCTCGACTTCGCACAGCGCGTCGAAGAAGCAGTTATTCGGAACCGTGGGGTTGAAGACATGAGAGGTCAAATCTGCATAGTGACCTGCAACAAACTGATCTTCCTCCCAGCCCTTCGGCACGATAATCATGCCAGGGCGCGTACCGGGATGCATGAGCGCTTTGAGTACAACAAAGCCACGGTCGTTGTAAACACGCACGTAGTCGCCCTCAGAAATGCCACGTGCGGCAGCATCGTCGGGGTGCATCTTGACGATGGGCTCATCGTAGAGCTCAATCAGCCACGGATTGTGACCAAACTGCGTATGGCACTTCATCTTGTTGCGTTCGCCCGAGTAGATGAGCGGGTACTTCTCAGCCAACGGATTCGCCTCAAAGTCACCGATGGTCTCAGGCCACGCCTCCGCAGGCGGCTCCCAATACGGCAGACGCTCGCGCATGTCGGTCAGGGTCTGGCCATAGTCAACGTAGGGCGTAACAGCTTCGCGATAGAACTGCTCACGGCCAGAAGGTGTGGGGAACACACCGTCAACACCCAGGTAGTACGGCTCTTGCGGATAGTCGCGAATGCACTTTTCCTTCTTCAGGCGATCCCACGTGATGCCCAATTTCTCGGCATTGGAGTTCTCCAGCGTCTTCTCCAGGTACTCTTCTTCGGTGTATTGGAAGTCCTCAACCAAGCCCATAGCGTTTGCAATGAGGTTGATGATCTCAACGTCGGTCTTCGCCTCATGAAGCGGCTCGATGCACTTTTCCTGCAGCGTCATGTACGGCGTGATTACCGGCGCAATCTCGGTCATCTCAAACCAGTGCGTGACCGGCAGCACAATGTCAGCGTAGCGCGCGGTGTCAGTCATGCGCATCTCAGCAATAACCACCAGCTCCATGGTGTCCAGCGCCTCAAGCCATGCCTTGCGCTCAACCTGATTTGCAACCGGGTTTGCGCTGTAAATATAGAGACTGCGCAGCTTAACCGGACGACCCTCAAGCTCGCCTTCGCGAACCGCTACCGGGAACAGCGGTCCAGGGATCAAGCCCGCCGGACCAACAATATTTTTCGGCATCGATGCAGCAGAGATGCCAAAGCCTGCAACCGGCCAGTCCATGCCGCACGTTGCGCCCGGTTTGCCCAGGTTACCCGTGATGCCAGCAAGACCCGTAACGGCGAAGTAGAACATGTGGCCGTTGACGTAGTGGTCAGGTCCCAAACCAGTGTAGATAGTTGACGGGCCTTCTTGCGAATACACGCGCGCAAGCTCGGTGATGGTGTCAGCCGGAACGTCGCACAACTCACTGGCGCGCTCAACCGTCCAGTCCTTGATAGCGTCTTTGAGCAGCGTGTAAGCGCAGGTCACGCTTTCGCCATTCACTTCAAACGTACCCTCAATCACCGGATCGGTAATTTCAGCAGGTGTGGCGAAGGTGCCATTGCCATCCGTCACCAAAATTGCGTCAACTTCGCCCTCAGCAGGAGCTTCGCCCGTGATATCGGACTGACGCAGGTAGGTTCCGTCAGATTCCTTGACCAGGAACGGGCCAACGGTGCCAATCTTGATGTAGTTCTCATCAATCCAGCCGTTGTCAATGCAGACGTTCATCATGGCCATAACCATAGCGGTGTCGGTGGCCGGGCGAATCGGAATCCACTGGTCAGACTTGGCTGCGCAGTTCGTATAGTTCGGATCAATGGTGATGAGTTTTGATCCGTCGTTGTGTGCTTCGGTAATGAAATGCCAATGCTGTGTCTGGGCCTCAGAAGGGTTAGCGCCCCAGACAATGATGGTCTTGGCATTGGGCATGTCGGTAATTTCGTTAACGCCGGTGCCCTTCGAGAAACCACCACCTGCAAACAGGCCGTTGTCATAGCACGGGCTAATGGTGGTGAATCCGAGCGCATTGCTCAAACGCTGCGGATACTGCGTGGAGGCAGAACCGAAGTTACCACCAGCGCTGGGCACCAAACCGATGCTTCCGCCACCGTCTTCGTCAATAATCTTTTGCCAGGTCGTGGCAATTTCGTTCACGGCGTCTTCCCAGGAAATCTCTTCCCACTGGTCTGCGCCACGCTCTCCCACGCGACGCAGCGGCACCTTCAAACGATCGGGATCGTAGATACGCTGCAGATGGGTCAAACCCTTTGAGCAGATGCGGTTGTAAGCCGGATTGGGGAATTCGCCCATCGTTGAGCTTACCACGTTGCCATCGCGAACTTTGACCTTGATTTTGCAGCCACCAAAGCAGTTACCACGACACGCCGCGGTGAATTCTTGCTCTTCAGGCGCTGATACTTGTTGGGGTTCCGTTGACGTCTCAGGGGCACCCGTTCCGCTTAACTCCTCGTTTGGTGTACAACCCAAGCCACTCACTGCGGCCAATCCAAGCGTTGCGGCTGAGCCTTTAAGGAAGGTACGACGACCGAAAGTTGTCGAACCAGTAGCCTGCTCGCTCATGTGCACAACCTCCTTCAGATGTTTCGACAGCTTCCACTCTCATTTGGCAAGCTGTCTTCCTCAGGAAGACCAGGTTCTTTTGTGACCTGCGCACGGCCTACAAAAACTAGACTTCCCCCTCCAGAAGATCTCCGTTGCGCTCATTATATTGTCATATTTTTCATATGACAAGTATGTTTTTGCAGATTTACAAATGTCGGCTAGAGTTAACTTTCGCCCGCTACCGCAACAGTTCCTTGGTGATGTCTGAAGCCGCGTCGTTGAAGCCTTCGCTATACGCACTGGGCACAACCACCATGCCACCGTGATGCTTCACACTGTCGTGGATGAGGTTCATGGTACGCAGCTGCATGGCGCGCTCCGGGCACCCGTACGCCGCGGCCGCTTCCACATACATCTCCGAAATATCGCGTTCTACCTCGGCTAACAGCACACGAGCATCGCGTTCGCGCTCAGCCTGCGCCTGCTTGGACATCGCGTCTTGCAGCTCTTTGGGGATGACGATATCGCGAATCTCAACCGCCACAACCGAAAGCCCCCAGTCTTCCACCTTGCCCGAGATGATGCGCTGCAACTCTTCGTCAAGATAGCTGCGACGCACCGCAATCTCAGAGAGGCTGATCTGGCCGATTGCATCACGCATGGCCGTCTGCGCACACAGCGAGATCGCGCGCTCATAGTTGTGCACCTCGGTGCAGGCCTTGCCGGCGTCCCACACCATCCAGAACAAAACCGCGTCCACATCCACCGGCACCAAGTCACTTGACAGCGTTTCTTCGGCGCCGAACGAGGTCGTACGTATGCGCTGGTCAACCACGGCGGCCTTCGACTCAATAATCGGAATGACGAAATACAGCCCCGGCCCGACAATGCGGTTAGTCTTGCCAAAGCGCGTGATGACCACCTTTTCCCACTGGAAGGCGTAATTGATGGCGAAGGCACAAAGCGCACCGACCGCCACCGCCAGCGCAATGGTACCGATGCTCACAAACGACCAGGTTGCCCACAGGACAAGTGCTGCCGGAATGGCGAACATAAACAGCCCAAAGACAATGGCGCCGTATTGGTTGGTGGTACTTTGCTTTTCGTTTGCGGAGTCTGAAACTAAGTCAGCCACACCACGCATGAGCTTCGACTGATCCTTGCTCATTTCGCCTCTCCTTCGTCGGCTTCTTGATGCGTTTCCAGGTAGCAGGCAACACGTCGTGCCACTTGGTTCGGGATATCTTCAAGCGGTGCCCCAATTTCTAAGCACCGGTCAATCATCAGGTCAATTACGCTGTCAATGGGCGAATCCTGTGTTTCGTTGCGCGTCTTTTTGATGTCGTTGACAAACGTGCCGCGCCCTCGATACGAAACCATGTAACCATCGTGAATAAGAGAGAGGTACACCTTGTTGACGGTGTTGTAGTTAATCTTGAGCGTGACCGCCAGCTCGCGCACGGTTGGCAGCTTATCGCCCGCTTGATACCTGCCTGAGGAGATGAGATAAATCAACCGATTGCGCAGCTGCAACCAAATTGGCGCGTTGCTTCGCTCATCAATTTCAAAATCCGAAATACTAATTTCACTCATGTATAGGCCTTTTCTAAACCCCTAATGCAGAGACGACAATTGCTTTATAAATCACTGAAACCCCAATTGCGCAGAAACGCAGGAAATAACCGCCGGTTAGGGTGGAACATCCAACCACTAATGCAACCCACGAGCCGTGATTTCGCATGCGCAACATTGCAAGATCTAATAGTAACGGGATTGCGATGCCGCATGTCAAAAACCCAACAATAAAGGATAAAGCTAAATCGTCCGAGAAAAAGAGCATGAAGGGCGAATCAGGCGTCGTGCCGCCCAGGCCGATCATCATAGCAACAAGTGAAAGTACTTCGCCTCCTATAAAAATCATATCAAGCCAGGTAAACGCACGCATAGGGACGGTATACGCATCTTGGTGATAGCTCTTGATGCCCATCACCATTAAAGGAACTGCCGCCCCGCAGGCAAGCGAGGAGAAGAAAAACAGCGCCACCAGATACGGCGACGACCACGGCGCGATCGTCCAGATACTATTGAGATACACGCCGGTATACACGATGAGCGCCAGCGCCAGCAAACCCGCCAACGCATGCAGAGTCACCACCAGCCAGCGCGGCAGGCGCCACGCGAAAACAGTACGCAGGAGCAAAAGCACCAACACCAGCAAAAAGAGTGCCAGACAAAACGCACCAACGTTGATGATGGAGAACGTCGGCTGCAAAAACAGCAGATGAGCACGTTCGGGACGCACTAAATCACCGAGCAGGCATACGCTGCCAACAAGTGCGGCGAACGTGGCAATCACCAGCAGTGGCCGCTCGGTGGCGGCTCGGCAATGCTGCCACATTTGATAGTGTCGAAGTCCGATGAGGTAGCTGGCTATCAGGGTTTCGTCGTCGTTGCAGGTGGCATCCTCCAAGGCGCGCACCTCTTTGAGCGAAGTTGCAACTTGGCGCTTGCTTGCCTTTTTGAGCCGCGCATCAAATGCTAACTCCGTTTGTGCTTTGGCCACTTCCAGCTGCGCGAGCGCAATGCGAAGTTGCGCTTTGGCCTGATTGCGGCCATCGACAGCCGCTTGCAAGCGCGCAAATTTCGCGCCGCTTCGCCAGACGCAGAAATAGATGATGAGCATTGCTAAACAGGTTCCGCCGGCAACGCCACCAAAAAATAGATACCAAGCAATTAGCTCACCAAACATGAGAAGGCTTTCTCGATCATCGTGCTCAACGTCGCATCCACAAACTACCACGAGTACGATAATCATAGTATATGTATGATTGCGAATGCAACCGCGGCGTTTTCGCGCCGCTACAGAGCACCCCCGCCCGCGCGCCGCTACAAAGCACCCCCGCCCGCGCGCCGCCGCCCACCACCTCCCGCCCGCGCGCCGCCACCCTCCTCGGGCACGCGTTGTGACCAAATAGATGCCGTTTTGTGCAAACGAGCGCTGACACAAAAACTCCAGCTCGAAGCTCTCGCTTCTGAACTGGAGTTTTGTAAATGGCGAAATAGTTACACCTCTTATATATTGGGCGCACGCGCCGCATTTTGCACAAAACGGCCACCGAGCGTCCCAAACGCGTTGCAACGCACCCCCATACTCGAGCCATTCGACATCAAACGCAAGAAACCCCGTCAGCATTTCCGCGGACGGGGTTTTGGAGGGTTCCTCTTCGGAGTGCGCCCTTCTCAGGTTCTACTCAGCAGCGCCCTTCTCAGGTTCTACTCAGCAGCGCCCTTCGCCTCAGCTGCGGTCTTCTCACCGCAGATGCGACCAAGCACCGAGTAACCGCTCATGACGCACCAGTAGTCGCCGTTCATGATGCCGCCCGCAGCACCTGGCACAGCATACAGACCAGGGATGGGCTGCTGATCCATACCGATGACCTGCGTGTCGGTGTTGATCTTCAAGCCGCCGAACGTGGCCATAATACCAGCCACAACCGGAATAGCGTAGAACGGAGGCTCGGTCAGCGGCATCGCGGGCACCGTTCCGATGTGCGGAACGGTCAGCTTGTCAGCGGTGCCAGCTGCGGCTGCCTCGTTGTAAGCGTTCACGGTGTTCACCATGTTGTTGGCATTAAAGGCCACACCATCAGCGGTGTCGGAGACGATCTTCGCGCCCAGCTCTTCCAGCGAATCAGCCGAAACCACCGTCATGCCCAGTTCAATCATGTGATCAATGCGGTCACCGCCAATAACGGCTGCATTGCAGAAGGGCGTCTCACGAATGAGGTTGCGAACGCTCTCGTCAAGAATCAAGTAAGCGCGCGACATATACTGCTGCATGATTTCTTGATTCACCAGCGAAGAGCCCAGACCCTCGTTCACGAAACGCTCGCCTTCGCAATTTACGTACACGCCCATGCCCTGGATGGAGTGCTCGGTGGTGCCATAGTACAAAATGTGTACGTCATCAATATCGCTTACAGCCTCATAACCATCGGGCGTATCGATGCCTTCCAAGTAGGTGGTCGGCCACGGTTGCGGATGCCCGTAGAATGAACCGAAGCTGCGCGACAGCTGCGCGCCCACCGCAACACCCATCTTGATGCCTTCGCCATCCAGGTAAGGTACGCACTGCGCCTGGCACAAGTCGGCGTGACGACCCAGGTACTTCGTGCACATCTCTTTGTCGCACTGCCAGCCGCCCGTTGCCAGTACCACGCATTTTGCTTCAATGTCGAAGGGACCGTTTGCATCCTCAACGCGCAGACCCACAGCCTTGCCCGCGTCGTTGGTGAGCACCTGAACTGCGCGGGTGTTCAGCAACGTGGTGCCACCCAGCGAGGTGAAGATTTCGCCAAATTGCTGAAGATATTCGTCGGTGTAGCTCTTCGAGCCCTCTTCGGCAGGACGCTTGCCACCCATCCAAACATAGGGGCTGTTGGGAGCCAGCTCTTCAGTGGTCAGACCCAAGTCAGTAATCCACTCCAAGAAGGAATCCCAGTTCTCCACGACTTCCTGACCCAACTCATCGTCAGACATGGGAGCCTTTTTCTTAACCTCTTCCCAGTCAGTGCCAAAGCGAGGGCCAAAAGCGCCAGCTGCGAAACGGCTCGTGCCGCCCACCATGCCAGAAACTTCTACCAAAATGACGCTTGCGCCCGCCTGAGCTGCAGAAACTGCACATGCAAGGCCGCCAATACCAGCGCCAGCAAT
>CAJTML010000016.1 GCA_910577495.1 uncultured Eggerthellaceae bacterium | reverse complement strand
ATCCACCCTGGTGATGACCGCGCCGTTTATGATTGTGGCACTGGTGGCGTCGCTTGCGCTCTCGAAGCGAATCACGCTTCTGAGCTTGGGTGATGACGCGGCAACCGGCTTGGGCATCAAGGTTGGTCGGAGTCGGCTTTTGTGTCTTTTGGTGGTGCTGGTTTTGGCTGGCGCTGCCGTTGCGCTGGCAGGTCCCATTGCTTTTGTCGGCCTTATGGTGCCGCACCTGGTCAGGCGCGTGGTGGGCTTTGACTATCGCGCGGTTATACCGGCGTCCATGGTGGGCGGTGCGTTCTTTATGCTGGTGGCAGACGTGATTTCGCGAACCATTAATGCGCCGTCCGAGACCCCGATCGGGCTGATTTTCGCCATCATTGGTGTGCCGTTTTTTATTTGGTGCGCGCGACATCAAGAGGGGGTGGGCGAAGATGAGTGAGACAAGCACGCGTAATCGTGTCCGTGAAAAAGACGCTCGCACCTGTCGTGCGCGTCGTGCCTTCGACTGCGCCCTGCATACCCGCCGCATGCGCACGGTCGTGTTGTTCGCCGTCCTGGTCGCACTGGCGCTTGTCGGCTTTTGGCTGGATATCAACGCAGGGTATACGCCCTATACGCTGGATGACCTGGTGAGTGTGCTGACGGGCACGGCGGATTCGGGGCTGATCTTCACGCTCGTGCAGCTGCGACTGCCGCGCGTGCTTTGCTCGCTGTTGGTGGGCATTGGGTTGGCGCTTTCGGGGTGCGTGCTGCAAGGCGTTTCGCGAAACGATATGGCCGAGCCGGGCATTTTGGGACTGAACGCCGGCGCGGGACTTTTGATTGCGCTGTTTATTCTGCTGGTGCCCGTGAGTGGGATCTCGCTCACACTGGTGCTTCCGGTGCTGGCGTTTGTCGGTTCGGTTGTGGTGGCCGTGCTGGACTGGAAGTTTTCGGTGGTGCGCGGGGTGGCTTCGCCGCGGCGTCTGCTGCTGGTTGGCGTGGCCATGTCCACGGGGCTTGCCAGCGTGACGTCCATGATTATGCTGCGATTGCCCGATTCGGATTACGCGTTCGTGCAAAATTGGCTGGCGGGCAATATTTGGGGTGCGAACTGGGAAAATGTTGTCATGCTGGCGGTGGTGTTGGCCGTGCTGGTTTTCGCCATATTGTACAAATCGCGCACGCTCAACGTGATGGCGCTCGGTTCGTTGCTGGCCACGGGCGTTGGCGTCAACGTGAAGCGCCAGACGTCGGTGTTGCTGGCGCTTGCCGTGGGCGCGTCAAGTGTGTGCTGCGCGGTGGGCGGCGGCTTGAGCTTTGTGGGTCTGGTGTGCCCGCATATGGCAAGGCGCTTAGTCGGCCCTGATTTTCGCCTGCTTATTCCTGCAACAGTGCTGGTCGGAGCCGTGTTGATGCTATTTGCCGACGTGATTTCGCGAACGCTGTTGTTGCCAGTGGAGATTCCAGTGGGCATTGTGGTGGCCATCATTGGTGCGCCGTACTTCTTGTATTTGTTGGCGAAGTCGTGAGAGAAGGCGTCATGAGTTCTGAGAAAACAGCTTTGCGAGGCGAAGGCATATCGGTTGGGTACGGGTCGAAGGTGATCGTGCCTGCTCAGGACGTGTCATTTCCTGCGGGCAAAATTACAGCCATTATCGGGCCGAATGGATGCGGCAAGTCCACACTGCTCAAGGCGCTGGCGCGCACGCTGCCACTGGGCGAGGGGTCGGTGTATTTGTTCGAGCAGGCCATGGCGGGGATGAAGGACACTGAAGTGGCTCGTCAGATGGCGTTTTTGCCCCAAGCGCCGCAAGCGCCCGGTGGGCTTACGGTAGATGAGCTGGTGTCGTATGGTCGCTACCCGCATCAAAAGGGATTCGGTCGGCTTAACGATGAAGATAAGCGGGCTGTGGCGTGGGCGCTTGAGGTGACGCATATGGATGAGTTTGCGAAGCGAACACTCAGTGCGCTTTCGGGCGGGCAGCGGCAGCGTGCGTGGATTGCGCTTGCGTTGGCGCAGGATACGCCGCTCATTTTGTTGGATGAGCCGACAACGTATTTGGATATGGCGCATCAGCTGGAGATACTTGAGTTGTTGCAGCGGCTCAATCGGGAGCAAGGCAAAACGATCGTGCTGGTTATCCACGAGCTGAACTTGGCGGCGCGCTGCGCTGATTGGATGTTGGCGCTTAAAGATGGCACCGTGCGCGTCGCGGGGACACCTGATGAGATCATGAATGCGGACATGATGCGCGAAGTTTTCAACCTGGATTCGCTTATTGCGCCCGACCCGTGGACGGGTCGCCCCGAGCTGCTCTCGTATCGCTTAGTGTGACAAAGGGTCACTTCAAATGTCACATTATAGAAGCTTCTACAAATACAAAAGAGGGTCAAGCATCTCGTTTGACCCTCTTTTTACCATATCGGGCGTACCCGCAATTTCGCGCGACCTGGGAAAATACCGCGTTTTACCTGGTCAGAGCTTCACGCCCGAAAAAGCGCGTACGCCCGATATGGTAAGTTTCGTGCGATGTGACATTTGAAGTGACCCTTTGTCACTTTGTCACTGCGATGCATCGACCGCACGCACGTTTTGGACGCTCAGCAGTGCTTCTGTGCAAAATGCGCTTACAGAAACGGCGAGGCAGAGAAATGCAGTAGCATAATCGCAGGTCGCAAATTTTCGCCACT
This sequence comes from uncultured Eggerthellaceae bacterium, assembly GCA_910577495.1. Classification (GTDB taxonomy): domain Bacteria; phylum Actinomycetota; class Coriobacteriia; order Coriobacteriales; family Eggerthellaceae; genus Xiamenia. The sequence continues at coordinate 20,226 of CAJTML010000016.1, read as the reverse complement.
GTTTTCATGGCGAAGGCTTGCACAAAACCAGGGTTGATTGACCATTACTTTGATGATGGGGGCGCGCATGGGAAACAAGGCAATCATTACGAAGGGCGAGATTGTTGATGTGGCATATGAGATGGCCATGCGCGATGGCTTAGGGTCGCTCAACATGCGTGCGGTGGCAGCGAAGTGCGGCATTTCGGTCGGTACTATGTATCATTCCTTCGCCACCAAATCCGACCTGGTCAATAGTGTGGTCGGGAAGTTTTGGCAGGAATCGTTAGCAGACATAATGGGCGAAGCGGACGGAGCGCACACCAGCTTTCTTGCGTTTTGTCGTGAGCTCTCTGTGCAGCTTCGGACGGCTTTTGCGAGCTTTCGCAAGGGTTTTTTGTTGCACCTTTCAACGTTGGATGAACAGGCTCTTGAATCAGCGCATGCGCGCGAAGAGCGGGCGTTTTCCCACATCAAAAGGGGGCTGGAGCGGGTGCTTATGTCCGATCCTGATGTTCATCAGGATCGCTTGAGCGGCAATCTTGCTCCAGAGGTATTGTGCGCGTTGGTGTGGGGCACGTTGCTGCAAGCCGCACAAACGGATGCGCTTGTTGATGAGGCGCTGTTCGCGCTTATGGAAGAGACGCTTTATTAGGACGGCCCACTGTTGGCGGCGGCATGATGTTGGCGGCGCGCTGTTGCCGTCCTGCTGGTGGCCGTGGCGCAAAGATGGCGAGTGCTGCGTTAGCAGGTATCGAATCAGTGTCGAGGCGTTAACCAATAGTTAGTATTGTGTACGTGATGGTGTGACGGCTCTTTTTGGCTGCTAATGTGAACAACGTTCATTTATGAACATTGTTCACATGAAGCGATTGGAGGACAGCATGTCATTTGATCTGATAGCAGCTACGGTAGCCATTACGGCAGCTTTGGGATTCTATACGTGGGGTGTCTTTGGCGAGCGCGCGCATGGCTTTTTGACCTTGAAGTATGTCATTTTGTTCTGGGCTGGGTTGGTATGTGACTCCACAGGTACGTTCATCATGACGAACATTGCGAAAACCTCGGCAGTAGCAACAAACGGGATTTCGGTGCACGCGATAACCGGCATGTTGGCAATTGGGCTTATGCTCATTCATGCCGCATGGGCAACCTATACGTATGTGCGGGGGAGCGAAAAAGGCAAAAAGCAGTTCCATACGTTTAGTACCATCGTATGGCTGGTGTGGCTTGTGCCCTACATCATCGGCATGATGATCGGCATCCCGATGTTTCATCTTAAGGTGATTTGCGCGGTCTCAACTGCGGTGATCATTGTTGCAGCCCTGGCGTTTCTGTTGCGGAGGCCGAAAAAGCATGCATAAGCATCGAACGGTGTAGTCCCGCGCGAAATTACGGGTGCGCCCGATATGGTAAAAAGAGGGTCAAACATTGCGTTTGACCCTCTTTTGTGTTCACGTCGGCTCTTTTAATGTGACATTAGAAGTGACCCTTTGTCACACAAGGCGACGTCGGCGAGGGTTTGTCCTTCCAGGTAAGCGTTGATGGCGCCTTGTAGGCCGCACCAGATACCTCGAGAGCAACAGCCATCAACTCGTTCGCAGGTGCTGGCGTCCATCAGGCACGTGAGCAGCTCCAGACCCTCTTCAGATGCGCCCACTATGTCGGCCAGAGTAATGTCTTGAGCAGGACGCGTGAGCCGATAGCCTCCCTGCGCCCCGCGCGTTACGCTCAGCAGGCCAGCGCTCACGAAAGGCGCAACCACCTGTTCAAGATACTTTTTCGAAACGTCTTGGCGCTCGGCTACGTCTTTGAGCGCCACACGACCTTCGCCTTGATGTTGCGCAATATCAATCATCAGACGCATGCCGTATCGGGTCTTCGTTGATATTTTCACGGTTGCTCGCTCTCAGTGTGTTGTATTTGTTGAAAGGATTGTAGGCGGTTCTTGACATTTCTCGCAACCCCAGTAGACTAAAGTCTAGTAAAGCACTAGACAATAACCAGACGCTGGCAGGTTCCCGATGAGCCGCCAGCCATGCCCCACGGTGGCAGGTTCGCCAAAACTGGAGCTAGCCATGCCCCACGAAGGGCAGATTGTGGCCGCCGACACGACGACACAAAGAAAGCGAGGAGTGACCATGAAGCAGATTTACCTTGATCACGCTTCCACGACGCCAGTGCGCGCAGAAGTATTGGAGGCCATGCTGCCGTATTTTGGTGGCGAATTTGGCAACCCATCTTCAATCTACCCGCTCGGGCAACGCGCATCTGACGCGGTGGCCGAGGCGCGAGAAACGCTGGCGAACCTCATAGGCGCTCAGCCGCGCGAGGTGTTCTTCACCAGCGGTGGCACCGAAGCGGATAACTGGGCTCTCAAAGGCTTCGCCCACGCGAACGCTGCAAAAGGAAAGCACCTGATCACATCCGCGATTGAGCATCATGCGGTACTGCACACCTGTGAGGCGCTTGAGCACGAAGGGTTCGAAGTCACGTATCTGCCGGTGGATGAGCACGGGCTGGTTCGCCCCTCTGATTTGAAGGCCGCGCTGCGACCAGACACCATTTTGGTCTCCATCATGTTCGCGAATAACGAAATTGGCTCCATCCAGCCCATCGAGGAGCTGGCTGCCATCACGCACGAACACGGTGCCGCGTTTCACACCGACGCCGTGCAGGCTTTTGGGCATGAGCCGATTGACGTAAACGCGCTGGGTATTGACCTGCTTTCGGCTTCGGCGCACAAGATTTATGCGCCAAAGGGTGTTGGCCTGCTGTATGTGCGCAAGGGCGTAAAGCTGGCGAATCTGCTTGACGGCGGCCAGCAGGAGCGTGGCAAGCGTGCCACCACCGAAAACGTGCCCGGCATCGTGGGTTTCGCCAAGGCAGCGGAATTGGCTGCGGCCGAGTTGACCCCCGAGCACGATCGTCAGCTGGCGCTGCGCGATCACGCAATAAAGCGCGTGCTGGTTGAGATTCCGCATGCGAAGCTGAATGGCAGCTGGGAGAATCGCCTGGCCAACAACGTGAACTTCTCGTTTGAGTTTATTGAGGGCGAAGGTATGCTGCTCCAGTTGGCTGCGCGCGGTATCTGTGTGTCTTCCGGTAGCGCCTGTACGTCAGGCTCGCTGGATCCCAGCCACGTGCTGCTGGCCATCGGGCTGCCGCACGAGATTGCACACGGGTCGCTGCGCCTGACCCTTGGCCGTGACACGACGCAAGAGGACGTTGATTTCGCCATTGATTCGCTCAAGACAACCCTTGTGAACCTGCGTATGATGAGCCCTTTGTATGAGGACTTCAAGCGGGGTGAAGTTGACTCGGTGATCGAGCGGTTTGCGGCGGACGGTTTCCCGTATACAAATTAATGTGGCGAAGGTGCGCGCCGATCGGGTGCGCAGTTGACGAGAAAGAGAGCCTGATCATGGCTATGAATTATTCAGAAAAGGTAATGGATCATTTCACGAACCCGCGCAATGTGGGCGAAATTGAGAACGCAAGCGGTTGTGGAACCGTGGGTAACGCGGTGTGTGGCGACATCATGCGCGTGTACCTGGATATTGATGACGACGGTGTTATTCAGGATGCGAAGTTCAAGACGTTTGGCTGTGGAGCTGCTATTGCTACAAGCTCCATGGCAACGGTGTTGGTGAAGGGTAAAACCGTCCAGGAGGCGCTGCAGGTTACGAATAAAGCGGTCATGGAGGCCCTCGATGGGCTGCCGCCGGCAAAGGTGCATTGCTCGCTTCTGGCTGAGGAGGCCATCCACGCGGCATTGTGTGATTACGCCGAAAAGCATGGAATTGAGATCGAAGGCATGTGACAAAGGGTCACTTCAAATGTCACATCGCATGAAACTTACCATATCGGGCGTACGCGGTTTTTCGGACACGAAGCTCTGATCAGGTGAAACGCGGCGTTTTCCCAGGTCGCGTGAAATTACGGATACGCCCGATATGGTAAAAAGGAGGGTCAAACATCGCGTTTGACCCTCCTTCGTGTTTACGTCAGCTCGCTAAATGTGACATTAGAAGTGACCCTCTGTCACATGCTGGCGACGGCGCGACCGACCACGTAGCCTTGCGTGTGGCAGCGACCCAGCGACAGACCCGGCACGGTCATCGGGTAGTCGGGGCTGCCGAAGAAGTTGCCAGCGCAGTTGCCGATGGCGTACAAGCCCTCAATGGGTTCGCCATCTGCGTTAAGCACCTGCATGTCGGCGTTTACGTTCACGCCGTGAATGATGGTTGAAAGCCCAATGTGGCGATGGATACCATAAAACGGCGGCTCGGCAATAGCCTTGAGGAACTGCGCAGGTTTGCCCATGTCCTCGTCAATGCCGCTTGCAGCCAGTTCGTTGTAGCGCTCAACGGTCTTGACGAACGTATCGACGTCGGTCAGGCCGAGTTTTTCGCCAAGCTCTTCCAGCGTGTCAGCGGAAAACGTGTTGATCAGACTGTCGTAGACGCCGGTTTTTTCGCCCTCAAGCTCAGGCATGTAGTTTGCCATGGCCTCGGGAGGAAGCGCCACGCCCGGCCAGCCGTCGGTGTCAGCCATGTAGTTGCTGTCGAATACCTGCGTGTACCAGCCCTGGTCAGCCTCACTGCGAAGGAAGTTGCCCATGACGGCCATTTCGCAAGCAGCCTCGTTGCAAAAACGCGTGCCATCATTTTTGACCGCCAAAAACGGCATGTCAGCCATGGAGCCTGGGCCTGCGTCGAAGTCATGCTGTACCTTAGAGCCGCACGCGTCTTCCATGCGCGCGCCTGCCCACACCATCATCTTCTGGCCGTCGCCCGTTTTGTTGCTTTCTTTGCGATAGATGTTTGCCATAGCCGGCTCGTAATACGCCATCATCTCGTCGTCGTTTTCGTAGTCACCCGTTGCCACGATAACGCCTTTTGCAGCGTTGAACTGGATGTATCCGCTTTCGCCTTGAGCGATTACGCCCGTCACGGCACCACTTTCGTCCTGCACAAGTTGCGCAGCCGGCGTGGAATAGAAAATCTCAACGCCCTGCTGCTCTGCCCAGTCGGCGATGTCGCGCATGCCATTTCCGGTGTTGTAGGGCTTCGGACCGAAGTCGAAGGCGAAGTAGCTCACATCATAGCCGTTGACGTTTTTGATAGCGCCCGTCCACTTTTCGGTTGAGTCAACCATCTGTGCGCCGGCCTTTTCGCCAATTTCCCAGAGCCACTTGAGGGCTTCGCCAGAGTTGTACGCCCACAGACGTACCTGATCGCGGTCGGAAAGATGGCAGCAGTCAGCGTTGATGAGTGACACAACTGCCTCCACGCCGCCGGGCGCGGTTTCGTCAACGATGATTGAGTCGCACGTGTTGCCCTGAGATACCGCGGTGGCCTCTTTTTGCAGAAGCGCCACGGAAGCGCCTGCCTCAAACGCTGAAATTGCGGCGGGCACACCAGCCGCACCGGCGCCAATGACGACCACGTCATAGTCGCGCGTTTCGGCGATGTCGGTAATGGGCTCGGGTGCCACAAAGAAGGCTGGCAGCCCGTCAGAGGCGCCTGTTGCTGAAAGATCTGCCGTCTCGTTTGAAGCTTGCGGCGAACAAGCGCCCAGCATTGATGCGCTTGCAGCACCAGCCGCAGCGATGCCGCCAAATTTGAACAAATCGCGTCGTGAAATGTTGCTCATACGTTCCCTCCTCGGACGTGTGTCTGCAGGTATGCATCCACGTTTGTCGTTTTGCTTTGCGATTGAAAGCTTGTGGCGAAGCCTACCGAGGTGGCCGACATTTGCCTATTGTCCGCAGGCGAAATGAGCGGTCTAAAAACTATAACCCCCCAATTTAACCCCTTATTTTTCCTGATCATGTTGCTATCTCTACGCGCGCGTTCGATAATCTATGTCAATCTCTCACGGTTGTTTTGGTGGGTACGAGAACAGCGGAGTAGGTAGGGGAAGGGGATGATTTCGCGTGGAGAGCAATCTTGAACAACAAGAAAATATGCGCGAAGTTGACGATGCCCCCAAAACCTCCGAGCGTGTTTCAGAGCCTGAGCGCGTAGCTGAGTTTGAGCGTGCACCCAAGGCGCCCGAGGCACTCATCCCGCTGGCTTTTTTGGGGCTTGGGCTCTATCGTGCGTGGATTGAGATCGTCTTCGTCGGCTCCTTTGTGCCATTTCCTGTTTCGGATATCTCGCTTCGCGATGTCTTTGATTGGTCGATGGTAGCCGTGTCACTTCTGTGTGTGGTGCTTGCCCGCCGCATCGGGCCGTTTTTCAACAAGCGCTCGGTATTTATTGGTGCGGGCATAGCAACCACGACTGCCACGGTGCTCATGTTTTTGACGTGTGTGATGCCTCAAGCTCCAGCAGCACTTGGTATGGTGGCGTCAGTTTTGGGCGGTGCAGGCATTGCGTTCATTATTCTCATTTGGAGCGAGTTGTATGGCTGCTTAAATCCCGTGCGTGTGGCGCTGTATTACTCGGGTTCAATTGTTGCCGGTGCCGTGGTGCTCTATATCTACAAAGGCTTTATGTTTCCGTGGCTGTTTGTTATGAGCGCGCTGTTGCCGGCGTGCTCTTTGCTGTGCGCGTGTCGAGGATTTAGCGAATTGCCCGTGGACGAACGGCCGTCTATCACGTGGGCGCGTTTTAAGGTGCCGTGGAAGGCCATGGTGTTTATGGCTGCCTACGCGCTTGGCTACGGCCTCATGGAAACGCACATGTATGGTGGCGTGTTTGGGCCGCATTCGGCACCGGGAACGCTGCTGATGGGCGTGTTGGTGTTCGTGGCAGTTCTCATTCGCGGAGATCGGTTCAACTTTGGGATCATTTATCGGGTCGCGCTGCCGCTTATTGTGGTCGCGCTGTTTGTGGTGCCCGCTTTTGGGCATGTGCCAGGCGATGTTGCTGGTTGGTGCATGTCGGCTGCCTACACGGGTCAGTCCATCTTAATCATGCTGGTCATGTCTAGTATTTGTTATCGATTGGGAGTTTCTGCCATCTGGTTGTTTGGACTGGAGCGCGCCATTCGCCAAATTGCTATGTGGCTTGGGCGCATGCTTGCTGCGTGGGCAGAAGGCGTTGATGTGCTGGGTGCATCGGGGGAGACAATCGTGTCGTTGCTGGCGGTGGCCGCGGTGTTTGCGGCAGCGTTGCTGCTGTTTTCGGAGCGAGATCTGACCAGCAGGTGGGGCGCTGATTTTATCGAAGGCGGGGTAGGGGCGGCTGCTGCACTGCGCAAGCAAGAGCTCAGCGATCGGTGCGCTGAGATTGCCCGCACCTACAAGTTGTCTTCGCGCGAAGAAGAGGTGCTGTTGCTGTTGGCGAAGCGCAAGACGGTCGGCATCATCCAGCGCGAGCTTTTTATTGCGAACGGAACGGCGAAAGCGCATGTCAGACACATTTATCGCAAGCTGGGAATTCACACGCGCCAAGAACTCTTTGACTTGCTCGGTGTGACAGAGGGTCACTTCTAATGTCACATCGCATGAAAATGGAGGGATCAACCAAGCGTTGATCCCTCCATTGCGTTACTGCCAGTTTCGTTTATGTGACATTAGAAGTGACCCTCTGTCACGTATCTGTCACGTATCGGTTTTGCAGGCACTCCGCCTACGATTGTCGTGGGCGGCACGTCTTTCGTGACCACTGCCCCCGCAGCCACCATTGCGCCGTCTCCTATCGTCACGCCCGGCAGCACGGTGGCGTTCGAGCCGATCCACACGTCGTGCCCGATGCGGATGGGCGCTGGGTGTAGATCACCCCTGCGTGATGGATCCATGTCGTGATTGAGCGTTGCCAGCACGACGTTGTGCCCGATAAGGCATCGGTCGCCAAGATAGATGCCACCCTGGTCCTGGAATTTGCATCCGCTGTTAATGAACACCCCTTCGCCGAGAAAGATGTTGCGCCCGCCGTCGGAGTTGAAGGGAGGGAACAACGCAAATCCGTCGGGCACGGGGCGCCCCGTCAGCTTCGCCATGAGTGACCGTAGTTCATCGGGGGTGTGGTACGCGTTGTTGATCTCCATGCAGATCCGAATTGCCTCTTGGCTTGCTTCGTGCATCGCTTGGTGCATCTCGCTGCCAGCCCTCACCGTCTCGCCTTCAAGGACGCGTCTGAGGTATTCGTCTTGCTTCATATTCGTGCTCCTTCCAAAAATCAGTACCAGTCGTGCTTCTCGTTGCGGTCAAGCGATGCAGTCTTCGCCATCTTTTCGTCGGTCAGCGTAAAGCCATAGATGTCGTGGTTCTTTTGGATGTGGGCGGGATTGCCTGATCCGGAATGTCTGTCATGCCCGTATAGCGGTCCCCTTTTCATGGATGAACCCCGGCGCGCTGACGTACTGGTAGTAGGGATGAATTTCGTTCTACACGAGGGCTGCTGTACTCATTGCGGGTGCAAGCCCTTCCTCTTCAAGCCACGAAGTAACCTCAACCTCGCTGGAATCTGCGGCGAATCGGCGGCCGGGAAGCCAATGTGTATCCAGGCAAAGGCTCTCCAGGTTGGTCGCGCTTGACCCAACCCCGCTGCTGTGGGAGGTGCAGAAGGGCACGATGGTCTTTTCCGTCAGGTCAGCTGACTCGAGGAAGGTGCTGATGATACGCGGAGCTTGCCCGTGCCAGATGGGGTAGCCGATGATCACTGTCGAGTACTCGGAGAGATCGGGGAGGCTCTCTGCGATCTGCGGACGCACGCTGGTGTCGGCTTGCTCTCTATCCGCGCGGCAGTCGGTGTAGTAGGCGATGTCGTCAGGGGAGTAGGGGTCGCGAGCCTCAATCTGGTAGGTTGGCACTCCGAGCACCTTGGCGGCATATCCCGCAATCTTCTGCGTGATGCCCGTGCAGGAAAAATACACCACCAGGACGGCCTGATTGATACGCTCCATAGTCTCATCCCTCTCTGCTGCTTCCGAGCTAGTTGCTTCCGTTGGGATTGCAGCATCTGTATTGGTTGGTGCGGGAGCTGCCTTCGGGGGCTGTTCCGAACAACCGGCAAGAATCATGGCGGCCGATGCCGTCATGAGGCTCACGAAGCTCCTTCGACTCATCGTTTGCATGGGGCTCCTTTCGTTTGTCTCAGACGATTCTACGGCCGACTTCGACCTATATCAAATTCGCATTTGCTATACTTTGTGATACTTTTAGTGTATAGATAGGAGTCGAAGGAGGAACCTGAAATGGATGTTCGCAGCATGCAGTACTTCCTGGCGATAGCGCGTGAGGGCAGTTTTACGAAGGCGGCCGAGGTTCTTCACATGACCCAGCCTCCGCTCTCACGCCAGATGAAGGAACTTGAAGCTGAACTCGGGGTGGCGCTTTTCGATCGCAGCGGAAAAGGCGTGACGCTCACTGAGGAGGGGCTCGTGTTCAGGGAGAGAGCCCAGGAGGTTGTCGACCTTATGAGCCAAGTGGAAAGCGACATGAAGTTTGGCGAAGGTGGGGTCGCGGGAGACGTACGCATCGCATGCGGGGAATCCGATGCCGTAACGCTGCTGGCTGAGGCGGCCAAGCGGCTGCAGTATGCGCATCCACGCGTCTCGTATCGGCTTCTCAGCGGCGACAGGGACTTCGTCCAGGACAGGCTTGACGGCGGTGCCGCTGACTTCGGACTTTTGGTTGTGTCGCAGGTTGATAGCGATCGGTACGACTTTCTCAGGATGCCCATGCGTGACCGCTGGGGCGTTCTTGTGGGGGCGGGCGATGAGCTTGCGAAGCTGACTGATGTGACGCCGGCCGATCTTGTGGGGAGGCCACTCATGCTGCCGTATCGCGCCGCTATGGGTAGCGACCTTATGGCGTGGTTTGGCGAAGCCAGAGCTAACCTGGACGTTGTGGCCACCTATGACCTTGCCTACAACGCCTCGCGGTTCGCGAAGGTCGGCTTTGGATGCGCGGTGGCACTTGACGGCATTGTGGATGCGGGAGCGGGCAGCGGACTTGTCTTTCGCCCCTTGCACCCGACGCTTGAGGCAGACCTCTTCCTTGTCTGGAGGCGCAACCAGAGGTTATCGCGTGCAGCACGAGTGTTTATGGAAGAGATGCGACGTCTCGTTGGCGAAGCGTCGACCTGCTCGGCGTGACAGAGGGTCACTTCTAATGTCACATCGCATGAAAAAGGAGGGATCAACCAAGCGTTGATCCCTCCTTTGCGTTACTGTCAGTTTCGCTCATGTGACATTAGAAGTGACCCTCTGTCACCTCTGTCACACCATCTGACCTTGCGGCGTCGGCACGGGTGCGGCACTGAGGATCCATACTGATACGATATAGAAATAGATGCGCCATAGATATTTCACAGAGGTATTGGAATAGGGTACGCTTTTCAAAACGAAAACCACGCGAAGGAAAGGGAGGCCTGCATGGATGCCGCATTGGTTCCAGCTTCCAAGATGGGGTTCGGCTGCATGAGGCTGCCCCTGCTTGACGAGAATGACCCGAAGAGTATTGACATCGAACAGTTCAAGAAGATGGTTGATGTCTTTATGGCGGCGGGTAACACCTACTTCGACACCGCGTTTGTCTACCACGACGGTGCATCGGAAACGGCTATCGGCGAAGCGCTGGTTGCGCGCTATCCCCGCGAGGCTTACACGCTTGCTACCAAGTGCCTTGCCTGGGCGATGCCCGACAAGGAGTCCGCGCAGAACTGCCTGGATGTGTCGCTTAGTCGCATGGGAGTCGATTATGTGGACTACTATCTGCTGCACAACGTGGGAGGGCAGCGCACCGCGAAGTTCGACGAATACGATATGTGGGAGTTCGCCCAGCGGAAAAAGGAGGAGGGCAAGATCCGCTTTGTCGGCTTCTCGATGCACGACGACGCTCAGGCGCTCGACGAGCTGCTGACCGCGCACTCCGAGATGGACTTCGTGCAGCTGCAGGTGAACTACCTGGACTGGGACGACCCGCACAATGAGGCGTCGAAGCTCATGACGGTGGCGGCACGGCACGGCAAGCCGGTGGTCATTATGGAACCGGCGCGCGGTGGCAGGCTTTGCAACTTGCCCGAGCAAGCGGCATCCGTGCTTGCTGCAGCGGACCTGTCGGCGACGCAGGCGCAATGGGCGTACCGCTTCTGCTGGAACCTGCCGGGCGTGCTGGCGGTGCTCTCTGGCATGTCGAATGTCGAACAGGTGCGCGAAAACGTTGCGAGCTATGCGGCCAACAAGCCTTTCGATGACAAGGAGCAGGCGGCGCTTGCGAAAGCCGTGGAGGTGCTGCGCTCCCTTGCCGGCATTCCCTGTACGGCATGTAACTACTGCATGAAGGGATGCCCTTCGAACGTGCAGATTCCGCAGATCATGGAGCTTTTGAACCTGGAGGCTATGACTGCCGACCACGCTTTCGTCAAGGGTCTCTACAGCTGGCAAGCCGCCGAAGGAAAGGCCAGTTCGTGCATTGTGTGTGGTGCATGCGAAGCGATGTGCCCGCAAAAGATTCCGATCACTGATCACCTGAAGCGCGCAGTGGAGCTGTACGAGGCGTGACAAAGGGTCACTTCAAATGTCACATCGCACGATAAAAAGCGGGTCACACGTGGTGTTTGACCCGCTTTTGCGGTTACGGCGGCTCTTCAATGTGGCATTAGAAGTGGCCCTTTGCCACCTTTGCCCCGTTCGCTAGAAGGTTTATAATACGAAGCATCAGGCTTTTGACCACTCTTTTGTGCATCACGGAAAAGAGGGAAGTCAATGCGCCATAATCGAGCTGATCTCACTTCAGAGTACGTCCACCTCACACAACGCGGCATAGGAAGAACCATAATCTTTGAAGATAATGCCGATTATCTTCGCTATCTTCGCACGCTTAAGGAAAAATCTGGTGCTGCCGACGTTACCATTTTGGCTTGGTGTTTGATGCCAAACCACGTTCATTTGCTTGTTCGCGCCCCGCACGAGCGAATTACCAAAATGATGCAATGTACAGGGGTTAGCTACGCTCAGTATTACAACGGTAGGCATGGTCATGTAGGCAAAGTCTTTCAGAATCGGTTTAATGGGCAAGCGGTTTTGAGTGAAGCTCATTTGTATGCCACTATTCGCTATATACACAGAAATCCGGACGATATTTTTGGCGAAGATGCGTTGACGTATAAATGGAGCAGCTATCGAGAGATTGTAGGAAACCCCTGGTCGGATCAGGCGCAAGGGCTGTGTGACACGGATTTTGTTTTGGGATTATTCGGCGGATTGCAGGAGTTTGTAGCGTTTCATGAGCAGGAGAATGTGCGTGATGGTTTCTGTCGGATTGATGGCTATCGACAAAGAATTGACGACAACGAAGCTCGTATGATTGCAGTGAGACGGTTGGGCGAAAATTTCGCAGATCACTTGAAGTCTGTTGATAGAGCACAAAGAGATAGCGAAATTGCGCTACTGAAAGATCTGGGATTGTCTGTTCGTCAGATCGAGCGTTTAACTGGCGTCGGTCGAGGCATTATTGCGCGCGCGTGACGAAGGGTCACTTCAAATGTCACATCGCACGATAAAAAGTGGGCCAAACGTGGTGTTTGACCCGCTTTTGCGTTTACGGCGGCTCTTCAATGTGACATTAGAAGTGACCCTCTGTCACACAAACGCCGCCCTGTGGGACGGCGTTTGAATTTGCTGTATGGAGCGGGCGACGGGACTCGAACCCGCGAATACAAGCTTGGGAAGCTTGGGCCTTACCACTTGGCGACGCCCGCAAAGTGCAGTTCAAATAGTATAGCGCATTGATCACCAGTTCCCAATCTAAATCCGCGTCCTGCGTGACAAAGGGTCACATCAAATGTCACGCCGTATGAAAAAGCGGGCCAAACGTGGTGTTTGACCCGCTTTTGCGGTTACGTCAGCTCTTCAATGTGACATTTGAAGTGACCCTCTGTCACACTGCCTTGGCGGCGTTTTGGCCGGCGTAGCGACCAGAAGTGTACGCATAATTGAGGCCGCAGCCGCCCGCGGGATAATCGTCGTAGATAAACGTGCCGCAGCTTACTTCGCCAACTGCATACAGTCCCGGAATAATTTCCTCTTCTTCGTCAAGCACTTCAAAATCGGTGTTGACGTGGTATCCGCCGAAGCTGCCGTGTGTGCAGACGCCCATGGTCAGCACGTAATAGGGACCTTGTTCAAGCGCTACCAGGTTATCGGCCTTTTTGTTGAATTCGCTATCTTCGCCCGCTGCAACCAGAGCGTTGTAGGCATCCAGCGTGGCTTGTGCTGTTGCGCCATCCAGGCCAAGGGCATTAGCTGCTTCTTCAACCGTGTCGCCTTTGGCGAAGTAGCCTTTATCAAGCCCCATGTTGAAGCTGTTGGTGAGGTGCTCGTTCAGATCGTCAACCATGGCCTGGTCGTAGACCGCGTAAAACGCCTTGTCAGGGAAGTGTGAGACCGTGTAGTAAATGTCGTGGGTCTGGCCGTCTTCGTTGGTGAAACGCTTGCCGTCGGAGTTGATCCACATGGCCTTTTTGTTGATGAGCTTGGACTGACCAGCCTCAACTGGGCATGCCAAGATGCCGTTCGTACCGCCGTGTCCAATATAGGCAGCACCAATGTCCAGACCCATCTGCAGGCCTTCGCCGGTGCATCCTTCGCCAACTTCGGTGTAAACGTCTGCGTAGTCAGGGCAGTAGTCGGCAATCATTTCCTCGTTGCGGCAGAAGCCACCCGTTGCCATGATGGTCTCACCCGCGAGAATCTTCACGAGGCGACCCTTGTCGGTACGCGCCAGCACGCCTTCCACCACGCCGTCGGGGCTGACCACCAGTGACTCAGCGGCAGTGTGATTCACGAAGCGAACACCCGCTTTACGAGCGCGTTCCTCCATGATGCTGAGCGCCACATACGCGTGGTCGTCAATGTTGTGGCCGCGCGGGACGGTGTCGCTGCCCTTTTTGGAGACCTCCTCTTTGAAGGGAACGCCCAGTTCATCGTGGAGCCAGTTGATGGTTTCGCCAAAATGCTCAGCGCAGAACTGCTGCATCTCGGGGTCAAGCTTGTCGCCACCGCGCTTCATGAAGTACTCAAGCAGCCCCGACGGATCATCCTCAATGCCGGCCGCCTGTTGCAGCGTCGTGCCTGCGCCGTAGAGCGTGCCAATGGCCAGCTCACTTGATGCGGACAGGTCGCCCGACTTCTCAAGCAGGATGGTGTTGGCGCCGGCAAGCGCGGCTTCCGAGGCCGCGGTGGTGCCAGCAGCGCCCGCGCCGACGACTAAAACGTCGCAGGTCAGCGTGGAGCTTGGCGTCTCTGGCAGCGCGTCACTTGGTGCGCAGCCAGCAAGGCCGGCGCCGAGGAGTGCCGCGGATGTCAGTCCGATAAAGTTACGACGGGAGAGGGTAGGTGTTGCGTTCATGGTAAACCTTCTTACTTTTTATCGAGCGGCGGTTTTCTGTTCCGTTCTTTTTCTCGATTGTAGTAAGCGCGCGTTTGCGAATGCGGCCGCGACGACAAATGTCACGGAATCGCGTAATTGATGTTTAGTTTTGTTAACGTTGAGTGGCGAACGTGGGGTCATGGTAAGTTCGCCAGCAAAATCCGGTGAGTTTTGTGCCTAGTGGGCGAAAAATTTTCAATCAAATGAAAATAAACCGCGTATGACGAAAAATTTTCAATCAGTTGAAAATTATTGACGCGAAGGATAAAATTTTCAATCAGTTGAAAAGTTAGGACACAACATGATTCCAAGACCGACCTACCTAGAGAAGCTGCATCGTTGGCGCGAAAAAGACGTCATAAAGGTTGTGACTGGCGTGAGGCGCTGCGGTAAATCAACTGTTTTGCAGTTGTTCGCTGAGGATCTTCTTTTGCAAGGTGTTCCACCGGAGCGTATTATCACCATCAACCTTGAGCAGTTAGAAAACGAACGGCTCTTGGATTATCACACGCTGCATGATGAGATTTTGGGGCGCGTGACCACCGATGAGATGCACTATGTCTTCATCGACGAAATACAAAATGTCAATGACTTCCAAAAAGCGGTAGATAGCCTCTATACGCGGAAAAACATTGACCTTTACATCACTGGTTCTAACGCATTTCTTTTAGAAGGTACCTTAGCAACGCTGCTTTCAGGACGATATGTCGAAATTGCCATGACACCGCTTTCGCTGAGCGAATATGCAGCAGCACAGCCCAATAATGACTTGTCGCTTCAGCGTCTGTACAGCCGCTACATTGCTCAAGGAGGATTTCCTGCAACAATTGATTTTGCCCACAATTCGCTTTCGCTCCATGATTATCTGGAGGGCATACTCAATACGGTTTTATTTAAGGATGTGGCACAACGTTTAAATATTGCGAATACGCTTGGTTTGAGTGCCCTTGTTGATTACATGTTCGACAATATTGGCAATTTGACCTCAATCAAGAAGATCACCGACACCCTGGTTTCTCAGGGGACGAAAATATCTTACAACACGGTGGCGGAATATCTCTCAGCACTGTGCAACAGCTACGTTTTGTATCCTGTTAAAAGCTTTGACCTGCGCGGAAAGCGACTTTTGCAGCAGCCGACGAAATACTATGGCGTCGATATGGGCATGCGAAGAATGCTGCTTTCAAATCAGGTTCGGGATACGGGGCGAATTCTAGAGAACGTGGTCTATTTGGATCTTATGCGACACGCGAGTTCGGTATATGTTGGTCGCGTGGGGGATCTTGAAGTGGACTTTGTTGCGCAGACGGCAAGTGGAGCCGCATATTACCAGATAGCAGAAACGGTTGCTGATGAGCGGACGCTTGAGCGCGAATTGCTGCCTTTGTCACGCATTGCGGACAACCATCCGAAATATCTTTTGACGCTTGATGACGTTGACCCGATTGACCGTAACGGCATTCTGCAGATCAACGCTTTAGATTGGATGATGGGTCACGCACCGTCAAAGATGTGACATTTGATGTGACCCTTCGTCACACGGCGGGTGACAGGGCAATAACAGAGCGAAGGTGTGGCGAACCCGCGCGCGTAAAGAGGCGCACAATCACTACTTATGACGCCCTCTTCAGCACATACGACCCAAAGCCCGTACACGACACAGAGCCTGCAGGCGGCCACCTCTTCCGTTGCGCCTCCTCAGGGTGCCGCGCGTTGGTTCATGATTGTGGTCATGTTCGCCTCAACGTTGAACGCCTCGTTTATGCAGTCGCTCATGAATGTGGCGCTTGACCAGGTGGCTACGGATTTCTCCATCTCGCTTTCGCAGGCGAACTGGGTGGTGCTTGGTTATGCTATCGTGACGGGCACGGTAATTACCACGGTGGCGTCGCTTATCGCGCGTTTCGGGATCCGACGCGTGATGTTGGTTTCATATATTGCGGCTGTGACGGGCTCGCTTTTGGGTGCTTTCGCGTGGAACTTCCCGGTGATGATTGTGGCGCGCCTCATTCAAGCAATCACAACCGGCTTAACGTTTCCGCTGGTCAACGTGGCGCTCTTGCGGCTTTCTCCCAAAGGCCACGCGGGCGTTCTGCTCTCCATTAACAGTGGCGTTATTGGCGTTGGGCTTGCCGTGGCACCCTTGATTTCAGGTCTCATCATCACGTATTTCGGTCTGCACGCGCTCTTTCTGTTGCCGGCTGTCACCTCAGCGGTGCTGCTCGTGTGTGCCCACTTCGCCCTCCATGAT
The DNA here is from genome assembly GCA_910577495.1 of uncultured Eggerthellaceae bacterium. GTDB lineage: Bacteria > Actinomycetota > Coriobacteriia > Coriobacteriales > Eggerthellaceae > Xiamenia. The sequence continues at coordinate 3,667 of CAJTML010000016.1, read as the reverse complement.
TTGACCCCGCGCTACGACAAGAGGATTGACCCGCTCAGCGTGATTTTGAGTTTGCTGGCGCTTTCCACCTTTATGTATGGGCTCAACGATGTGACGCATGCGCTGGTGCCGTCGCTCGTGCTGATGGCATTTGCGCTGATCATGGCCACGCTGTTCGTGCTTCGCCAAAAGCATCTGCCTGACTCGCTGCTTGATTTGCGACCGTTTCGGGTGCCCGCGTTTGCGTTTGGCGAAACGTTGGTGCTCATTTCTTACATGGGTTCGGTCTATCTCAGTTTACTGGCGCCGCTCTATCTTGAAGGCACGGCCTCGTGCACGCCGTTTGTGGCTGGGTGTATGCTGGCGCTGCCCATTCTGTGCTACGGCATTTTCTGTTTTGCCAGCGGGAAAATCCTCGGAAGGCATGGGGTGTGGCCGCTCATTCCTGTGGGCTTTACCATTATGATTGGTGGTTTCGCCGCAACGTACTTTTTTGCGGAGTCCCAGATCATACCCGCATTTTTGGTGTGTATCGCGCTGACGTACGCGGGCTATGGCGTCATGTATCCATCCATCAAGAGCGTGGATCTGGAAGTGATCCCGCACACGCAGGCGTCCAGCGGGTCGTCTATTCACTCGACGCTGGTGCAGATCGCGGGCTCGGTAAGCTCGGCGCTGTTTGTGGGCATCATGTCCTCGGACGTGACGGCGTCCATGGCGGCTGGTGCGTCGAAAGCAACGGCGTATGCGGCCGGCTTTTCGCACACGCTGCTCATTGCGCTCGGGATTTTGGTTGTAGGCCTGATAATCTCGCTCGTGTACGTGCGCAAGGTGTGACAAAGGGTCACTTCAAATGTCACATTGCGCAACGAAAAAGCGGGCGCAACCCGGCGCGCCGATCACTCTTGTTTGCCTGCAGCCGCCGCTTGGCGTGACATTTGAAGTGACCCTTTGTCACCTACTCTTTCCAGAAGTCGCGAATGAGATCCTGGCGCGACGTACAGTTCGCCTTCACCATGATGTTGTGCGTATGCGCCTTCACCGTGCCTAGCGCCACGTGTAGTTCGCTCGCAATATTTTGGTTGTCCTTGCCCTTCAAAATCAGCACCAAAATATCCCGCTCGCGCGCCGTCAGTTCGTGGCGCGCGCAATAGGCGGGCAGCAAGTCCTCAATGTGGCGCTCGCGCACCGGGGTGTTAGCCTGTACCGGCTCATTAAAACGCAGCTGCAGCATCTTTCCGGCCTGATAAATGGCGAAAACGGCGAACACATTAGCCAACAAGTTTTCAGAGAAGTTGCGCTCCGAAAGATAGAGCGGTGCCACCGTGGCAGCGTTTTCGGGGTTGTAGAAAAAGATCACGAAGGTATCTTCGACAATCACACTAGCCAGCAACACCGCCGCCGCCACAAACAGCCACTTGTAGCGGCGAAGGCGCATGCGTTCCACCTCGTCAGCGCGGTGTCGATACCACCACAGGCACACCACACCCACCGCAATCAAGAACACCTGTCACAACTCATAAAAGAGCCACTGGCGAAGCGCAGATTCGGGCATGGCATAGACCACCAGACAGGCGGCAATCACGTAGAAAAAGATGGGAACATAGCGCGCAATGGGCTCTTGGATGTCAAGTTCGTCGCAAACGATCAGCCAAAACGCCTCAAGGGCACCGGCACTCAGCACGATCTTGAGCACCGGCATATCTATGTTGTAGTACTGCGTAGCGCTGAATTCGAACGCTGGATTGAGGTATTCGTATTGGAAAATGAGCGCCAAATCCAAGAAATAAAACAAGAACAGCGCCATGAAATACAAGAAAGAGCGTCGTCTGCACACCAAATATCCTGCCAGCGAAATGGTGGCCGCCGCTGCACACAGCAGCAACATGAAAATGGTGTAGAGATAAAACGCACTTTCCACAGGATTGCCCTTTCCTCAAAGCTCCAAACCTGCATAAAGCAGTGTATCCCGATTTTTTCTCGCAAAACCTCTACAAGGCGGTTTATATGAGTTTATATAGGTTGAATTGGGCATTTTACTTCGGTTTAGTGCATAAAACCCGAATTTATGCGGTTTTTCGTCATCATTCTAAACCTCTTTTCGACTAGGCAATTTTTGCGCCAGGTTCCATAGTGCAAGCCACCGAGAGACGTTGCGAAAAAAGGGGCGCAACGCAAAACCAGAAAGGAAGACGGCACTATGGTTAAGGATTACATCGATACCAACGACTTCGCGAAAGAAGAGCTTTTGGACATGGTTGATCTTGCCATTGCTATGAAGAAGCTCATCAAAGAAGGTGGCGAATACCCGCTGCTTTTGAAGCACAAAACGCTTGGTATGATCTTCCAGCAGGTGTCCACCCGTACGCGTATTTCTTTTGAGACGGCTATGACCGACCTTGGCGGCCACGCACAATTCTTCGGCCCGGGTTCAATTCAGCTGGGCGGTCATGAGTCCATTGAAGACTCCGGTCGTGTTATGGGCTCGCTCGTTGACATCTTGATGGCGCGCGTTGACCGCCACAAGGACGTCGTAGATTTGGCGAAGTATTCAGCCGCTCCAGTTATCAACGGCATGAGCGAATACAATCATCCCACCCAGGAGCTGGGAGACCTCATGACCATGATCGAGAACCTTCCCGAGGGCAAGAAAATCGAAGACTGCAAGCTAGCCTTCATCGGCGACGCAACCCAGGTCTGCGTATCGCTCATGTTCATCTGCTCCAAGATGGGCATGGACTTCGTGCAGTTCGGCCCGAAGGGTCATCAGATTTCTGACGGCGCTTTGCACGTTGGCACCGCTGAAGAGCGCGAGGCATTCGGCAAGCAACTCATGGCTGTAGGAGAGGAGAACTGCAAGGTTTCTGGTGGCACGATCACCATCTCCGACGACATTTCTTGCATTGAGGGCGCTGACTTCGTCTACACCGACGTATGGTATGGCCTCTATGACGAAGAGGTATCAGGCGCCAACTACATGGACGTCTTCTATCCGAAGTACCAGGTCACCATGGACATGATGAACGTCGCCGGTCCCGACTCTAAGTTCATGCACTGCCTGCCGGCAACCCGTGGCGAAGAAGTTGTTGACGAGGTTATGGACGACCCGAAGCGCAGCCTGTGCTGGGATGAGGCCGAGAACCGCAAGCACTCCATTCGCGCAATTTTGGCAACGCTGTGCCCGCAGAGCGACTACGACGCCGAGAAGGCAACCACGTATCGCGCAACCATCGACGAGTGCATGGCGAAACTGGGCAAGCAGGGCATTCCGGCTCAACTCTAATCGCGTCAATCCGCTATTCATTCGCTATCCATTGATAGGAGTTACCCATGAGTGGTAAGAAAAAGTTCTCCTTCGTAAGTGTTATTTTGTCAGTAATCTGCGTCGTGTTCGTGGCTGAAGCAGCCGCACCCGCCGCCGCTATTGGCAACCAGCAGTTCTTTTGGTGGATCTTCCTCATCATCACCTTCTTGTTGCCCTACGGCATGGTGGTTGCTGAGCTGGGTACCACCTATGACTCAGACGGTGGTCTGTATGACTGGGTGCGTGACGCGCTCGGCGATAAATGGGGCGCTCGTGTGAGCTGGTATTATTGGATCAACTTCCCGCTGTGGATTGCCAGCTTGGCAACGCTGTTCCCCGACATTTTGGGCATGGTGTTTGGCGCTGAGTTCGGCCTTGCACCCA
>CAJTML010000015.1 GCA_910577495.1 uncultured Eggerthellaceae bacterium | reverse complement strand
CGATACGCCCATCCGGCCTGGTCACGGTCAACCTCAACAACGTGTCCCGACCCGTCAATACAGCGCACTTTATACGCCACGCTACTGAAATCTCCGTCATAGGCGCCAGCATTCATGATGGCCGCACCACCAATCGTGCCCGGGATGCCACACGCAAACTCATAACCTGAAAGCCCCCAGGCGGCAAGCGTATCAGCAACCAGCTCATTGGAAGCTCCTGCCTCCACATACACCGCCTGATGCGACCTGCCTTCGCCATCATGTGCACCCTGATCCTCAAGCAGCGCAATACGCGAATAACCCTCAGCCAGACGAATGAGCACCTCATCAATCCCGTCATCAGCTACCAGCAGATCAGAACCTAAACCAATCACGCGATAGGCAACATCATGAGCCAAGCAATACCTCACCACACCTACCACGTGTGCCTGATTGAGCGGCTCCACGACAATCTCTGCCGGCCCTCCAATACGAAACGTCGTCAGCTCGGCCAAAGGAATATGCCGGCGAACGCGTAACCCGGCAACCGCTTGCTCAAGTTCAGTGGCTAGTGCATCGTAGTTCATGAGATTCGCAACTCCCCTTCGCCCTGTTCAAAGCGCTCCGACAAGTCAATGAGTTCCTGTCGGTTTTTGACACCCGTCTTTTGATAAATGCGGCGCAAATGCGTCTCAACCGTGCTCTTTGATATATAAAGCTCCTGCGCAATGCGCTCACCCGTACGCCCTTTCAGCGCCAGTGGCAACAGCTCTGCCTCGCGTTTGGAAAGTCCCGCTTTAGTGGCAATAGCGCTGCAAACTTCATCGAAGCGGCGCACGTCGTCAACGATAGTCGTCAGCGAGATAAAATCCTGCTCAGTAAAAAGAAACATATACGCATACAACGCGCTCAAACCCGAACAGGCCGCCAAAACATAGGGCAGCTCACCGGAAATGGTGACAAACTCAATGACGTTACCAATCAAAATGCCAATCATGACGCCTAAATACAAGGCGAACAACCCACGCGAAAACATCACTGCGGGGTGGCGATTAGTGATATTCGAAATCATCATAAACAGCGACAGCATCACGCTTACCAGACCCAAATACCCCGCCTGCACAATGGCTTCACCCGGGACCCCAAATGATCCCAGTACCGGCAAGAACAAAAAGCCTGCCATCATAACCAGAAGCGCAACGCGATACAGCGCACTGACCTGCTGCGCTTGATTGCTCGTCTGTTCGCCAGCACGCGGTACCAACTGGAGTGCCGCAATGGTAAAGAGGATCAGCAAGATCAAGCTTGATGCAAAATACGGTGTGGCGAATTCCTGCGGCATAGAGTCAAACGTTTGCATGAATCCAGCAGCCACGCCAAACAGTACCGTTCCAACAAGCACTTTGCGCGAGAGGCGATGCACCTCGCTGCGCTGTTCTTTGGTGGCGAAAATGTCTCCGATGGTGAGCTTGTGATACACCTCATCTTCGCCCTGTTGTTCAGCTGCAACATCTGTTACAGCTCCCTGTTCGGCGCCTTGCCGCATGCGTGCACAAAAAGGTCGAAGCATGATCACGCTGATGAGCGGCATGAAATAAATGAGTAGCTGCGCTCCATCAATCGGCACGATTGCTACCGCAAGCGATATAACGGCTGCCACACACAACGCTGCAAAAATTGCACGAATGGCCTCGTTGAGCTGCAAGGTGCCAAGCGCCCCACCCCAACACGCAAGCATGCATCCAGCCGAGACACCCACCAACACGCTCTCAACAATAATGACAACCGGGTTAGCAGGGTCTACAAATCGCACGAAGGAGCCTACCGTCATAAGAATGGCGAAACAAGTCATAAGGGAAAAGGAGAATAACGCGCGCCGTGCTTTATCGGACGCAGATCGAATAAATCCAAACCCAACGAGCATGCACGCAAGCGTCACAAACAGATCAATGCGCTCAAAGAAAAAACCATTCAGCTCGACAGCATAATTTTGTCCCAAATAGATGAGCGAGAGCATAAATGCCTGATTACAAGCAAAACCTACGATGCTCTTACCATAGAGCGCTTGAGCAGTCTGAGGATACGGCGAAGAGTTTGCGTGACGTGATTGACTTGCGTTCTGCACGAAACTCCTCCCTCTCAACCTCTGCTGCATCCTTAGTATGATAGTGGATTGATCAGGCTTTCGACTGCGCATCTGCACTAACACACAAAAAAGGCGGTGCAATAAAAATCGGAAGCCGAATCATCGACTTCCGATAACCATCAAGCGCGTATTGTCTTATAAGATGCGTGAGAGAAACTAAGCTTGTACGGTTGATTTCTTAGCAGCCTTAAGCTTCTTGGTAGGAGCAGGAGCCTCTTCCTCTTCGTACTCCTCCTCTTCCATGATGATTTCCTCATCATCATCTTCCTCTTTATCTCCGCCCAGACCCTCACGCAGGCTCTTTACGGTTTTACCCAAAGAAGCACCGAGTTTTGGAAGGTTCTTCGGTCCAAAGATGAGCAGTGCAACTGCCAAAATGATCAACAACTCCGGAACGCCCATGCCTAAAAACTTCATGTCACAATCCTCCTGTAAGATTTCACTACAAATGCATCTTGCGTTACATGCGATGGGCATATCCTGCCAAATTGTGCTTGATTTCGTCTATCATGCAAAAGCCTGAACTTCACATGACACCTGTCATGCAAAACCATGATTGCTTGTTTGTGCTGGTCATTCGTTTATTTTTAGAGTTTCTTGTTGGAACTAATTCCCAACATTCATGCAGCTAACTGACAACCTTTGCCGACACCACGTTGCTTGGCGATATCAAAATGACGCCAACTTCGCCAACAAGTGGAGCATTAACATAAAATGTTCCGTCAATTGTCTCGCCCATAGCGAACAATTTTTCATTCGACGTGGTGATAACAATATCAATTCCCGCAACGCGGGACACATACGAAGTTGAGGGGGTAAGTGCAACAATAAAATCAACTTCATACGCCGCAAAATAGGCAACCTTATCCTCTATTGCTTTATAGGGCATTAAAGAATCAACGCTAAACACCCCATAGCGATGACCTTGTCGTTTTAAAATGACGCCATCCTCATAGCGAGCAAGATCATCAGTTGCAAGATCAAATACTGACGCACCTTTTTCTTCGTAGGAATCCATGACCTCATCAGTCGTGACAGGCCGGTGCTCATGATCTGGATCATCCAAGAGATCTTCGTCGCCAGATTTCGCAACTACTTCCTCATCGCTTACCCGCTCTGGCCGTGGTTGCGTAGACGACGTATAGGGAAGTGCTTTTGTGCCCTTGGTAGACGAAAGGGGTTTGCCTGTATCCTTTTTTTGATCAACAGCGTCATCGGCTTGAGGGTCATCTTTTTCAGCGCGCTCAGGATTGATGCGCTTATTCACTGAATCTTGCGTCTCTTCGTCTTCTTCTACTTGCGCAGGATCCACGGTACCCGGAAAGACAACGGCAGTATAGCCGTCCATCTCACCAAACGTATCATCAATATTTGATGCGGCAACATTCCACGAATGACCTGCAATGAGATACCAGCAAAGCCCGCATACACTCAACAATATGAGCAACGCGAAAACAATGAGCGCTATTTTCTCTCGTTGTCGGGTGTCCATAAAGGCAGGCTTCTTATCTCATCAAACTTAGTTAGAGTATCTTTTCGTAAGCAATGCGTTCAGGTGTTGCTTCTTCAGCATGCTCAATAAGCACAATACCACACTCAGTATAACCACTCTTTGCAAGCAGCGTACGCATAGGCGTATTTCCTTCATGGGTATCTATGCGAACACTCTCGCAGCCTTTGTCACGCGCCGCAGCCTCAGCTTCTGAGAGCAAAAACTGTGCGACACCTCTACCGAGGCTATCACGCGAAACAGCAACGCGATGCACCACAACATACCGAGGCGCTTCTGAGGTGCTTGAAGTGAGCCATGCACCCTGAATATCATCATAGATGCTCTCACCATCATAGCTGGTCATAGCAGTTGCAATCAGCTTGCCATCATCTTCTACGACATATGAAGCGCCTTGGGCAACGTCCGCTTCAACAATCTCACGTTTGGGATAATCACCTTGCCATTGGTCAATATTGAGCATTCCAATAGAAAGCTTGCCGTCAGTAAGTATCTCCATGATGCGACTGATATCTTGTTCGCATGCCTGCCGGTACTTCACAACAATCTCCTTTTTAAACGTTAACTACATTCGTCCCAACTCCAACACAATGCGGAGATGGGACGAATGAGCAAAATCATTGGATGCTATTTTAGCGTAGAGTGCAGGGGTAATTTCTGAAGGTTAGGTGACAGGACACTGAATACTTCGTTATTCATCTGCATCAATGTCACCAAGTGCTTCAAGTACGTCATCATGTGCTGATGCGCTGTCAAAAATGCGCCGCAAGAAGTGCCCCGTGTAGCTCTGCTCCACCTTTGCAACTTCTTCAGGTGTGCCACTAGCCACAATCGTGCCGCCTCGATCTCCGCCTTCAGGACCCAAATCAATAATATAGTCTGCGCTTTTTACGACATCCAAATTATGTTCGATGACCAAAACCGTATTACCAGCACCTACGAGACGCTGCAGCACCTCAAGCAACTGCCTGACATCCTCAAAATGAAGACCCGTAGTTGGCTCATCCAAGATATAGAACGTCTTGCCGGTTTGGCGCTTTTGAAGCTCACTAGCAAGCTTCACACGCTGTGCTTCACCACCAGAAAGCGTTGTAGCAGGTTGGCCAAGGCGAATATAACCTAAACCAACATCATGCAGTGTTTGCAGTTTGCGCTTGATTGCCGGGATATTTTCAAAGAATGCAAGCGCATCTTCAACCGTCATATCAAGTACGTCTGCAATATTCTTTCCGCGATAGGTAACTTGCAGGGTTTCGCGATTGTAACGCCGACCTTCGCACACCTCACACGGAACAAAGATATCAGGCAAAAAGTGCATCTCAATCTTAATTTGACCGTCACCTTTGCAAGCTTCACACCTGCCGCCGTTGACATTAAAGCTAAAGCGTCCAGGCCCGTATCCACGTGCCTTTGATTCCTGCGTGCTGGCGAACAGAGCGCGGATATCGTCCCACAACCCAATATACGTAGCAGGGTTTGAACGCGGCGTACGCCCAATGGGACTCTGGTCAATATTGATAACCTTATCAATCTTATCCACGCCCGTGATCTTTTTGTACTCGCCCGTCCTGCGGTGTGCGTGATTGACGCGATTTGCAAGTGCTGGTGCCAACGTGTCAGTAATAAGCGAGCTTTTGCCCGAACCTGATACACCCGTGATAACCGTCAGCGTTCCAAACGGCACACCGACGGTGACGTTTTTAAGATTGTTCTCACGAGCACCCGTCAGCCTCAGCTCTCCACGCTTGGGATTTCTGCGCGTATGCGGGATAGCAATTTGTCGCCTGCCACTCAGATAGTCTGCCGTCATTGAGTGATCGGCGGCAAGGATTTCTGCTGGCGTTCCACACGCGACAATTTCACCACCATGCTCGCCCGCTCCCGGTCCCATGTCAATCACGTAGTCGGCCGCACGAATGGTATCTTCATCATGCTCTACTACAATAACGGTATTACCTAAATCACGAAGATGCTCAAGTGTTGCAATCAGTCGCTCGTTATCGCGCTGGTGCAAACCAATTGAAGGCTCGTCCAAAATGTAGAGCACACCCATAAGACCAGCACCAATTTGAGTTGCCAAACGAATGCGCTGTGCTTCACCACCAGAAAGCGTGGCGGTTGCTCGGTCAAGTGTTAAGTAATCAAGACCCACATCAACCAAAAACTTCAGACGCGCCTTGATCTCTTTTACGATCGGGCCGGCGATAGCGTAATCCGCCCCTTCAAACTGCAGATTTTCAAAATAGCGAAGCGACTCAACAGCACTCATTTTCGTGACATCATAGATTGAGCAGTCTTCAATAGTTACTGCAAGAATCTCTGGCTTTAAGCGTTTACCATGGCAGGTCTGACAGGGGTTGATGGAGAAGTAAGTTGCCAGTTTTTCCCGCTGGGAATCACTTTGTGCTTCTTGATAGCGGCGCTCAACCGCAGCAAGTGCGCCTTCCCATTCAATGTACCAGTAGGTCTCACGACCATCCACCGTGACATAATCAACACGTACGTTTTCTTTACCCAAGCCATACAGCAAGGCTTGTTGAGCCTTTCTTGGCAAATCCTCCCAGTGAGTATCAGGTGACACTCCTACGTGTTCTGCTACCGCACGCAGTACCTGCGGGTAGTAATTTCCGCTTTTAAAGGGAGCAAGTGCGCCATCGTTGAGCGAAAGCGAGGGGTCAGGCACCACAAGCGTTGGATCTACTTCTTCCCTGCTACCGATTCCCAAACAATCAGGACACGCGCCATAGGGTGCATTAAAACTAAAGTCTCGGGGCTGAAGTTCATCCATGGAATGTCCGTGCTCAGGACACGCAAGCGCTAATGAAAAGATATGCTCTCCAGCACCTAAACCACCTTTGGCGCCTGAGGACTTACCGCCACTTTCACCGAGCGGCTGCCCATCTGCACCCAGCACTTGCACAAGCACGCGCCCATCCGCTAACTTCGTTGCCAGCTCTACCGCCTCAGCAATACGGCTTTGGGCGCTTTCTTTGAGCTGCACGCGGTCTACGACCACATCAATAAAATGCTTGTATTTCTTATTGAGTGTCAGCGGCTCTCCGGTGAGCTTCGTGATCTCACCATCAATGCGCACGCGACTAAAGCCTTCTTTTTGCAAATCGGCAAAGAGCTTGGTGAATTCCCCTTTGCGACCAGCAACTACCGGCGCCATGATGATTGCTTTTGCATCAGGTGCAAGCGCGATAATCTCATCAGTCACCTGATCAGTGGTTTGCTTCTTAATGACACGCCCGCATTCAGGACAGTGCGGAATGCCAACACGCGCAAAGAGCAAACGTAAATAGTCATAAATTTCTGTGGTAGTACCAACCGTTGATCGCGGGTTTTTCGACGTTGTCTTTTGATCAATTGACACAGCCGGCGACAATCCATCAATGCTATCAAGGTCTGGCTTGGACATCTGACCCAAAAACATACGAGCATAGCTGGACAGACTTTCTACGTATCTGCGCTGGCCTTCCGCATACATCGTGTCAAATGCAAGGCTGGATTTTCCCGAACCCGACAAACCGGTAATTACCACCAATTTGTCACGAGGAATGGTGACATCAATATCTTTCAGATTGTGCTCCCGGGCACCCTTTATAACAATCTCATTTTGACCCATAACGCAAACTCTCTCATACTTCTTAAGCGACACGCGTACATTTTTGCCCTATTTTATCGTATTCCCGATACAAAACATCTGTTCGTTTTTTCCATTCACAAACGCTCTATAATTCTCCGTGGAGATTTATTGGTCGCCTGGAAATACGGATTTGCTTATCCGGTTTCTTTGGTAGGCTTCCAAGAAAACAGAGCAGCTCAGAAGGTGGCCATGGCAACCCAGGTATCAGCAAAAACCGAAAAGCGCCGCGCGCGCGAAATGAAAACCATCTCTCAAATGGTGGCTCTCTATTGCGCTGAAAACCACGAAGCCGCTCTTCGCCATACACCAGCTTACTGCGAAGAGTTAGTTTGCGAAGAGTGTGCCGCGCTTGACCACTATGCAACTGAGCGCACGCGTTCCTGCAGACAGATGGATACGAAAACTTCGTGCGATGAGTGCCCCTATCACTGCTACAAACCCGAAATGCGCACCCGCATTAAAGCAGTTATGCGCTTCAGCGGACCGCGCATGATAACCAAACACCCCATCGCAGCTATTCGCCATCTTTTAGGCGCATAGCATCACAGTGCTACACATTGGTTTTGGCGTGAGCGAATGCTCGAATCAAAAAAGTCACGCCCGCCAGAGCCAAAGCAGCTCCCAGGCCCGTATAGAAAAATGCAATAAACCACGTTGGCACCACACCTGATGCGCGCAGTAATATACCTCCACCCATCATGAAAGCCATGATGAGATAACCACGCTTATCTAAAAACTTAATGACATGCGTCTTGGTTCCCTGATAGCCGGTGATACGTACCGTGTGTTTGTTGACCATCTTGCGAAACACAAAGAGATGGAACGCCAGAAAGATAACCAGCGTTCCACCCATCAGTGCTACGGTGATCCAACCTTGTTGGTTGGCATACGCCCCCATACCCATAGCAAACACGTTAATGCCTGCTATGAGCCACACGCACCCTGCAATAATCATGAGGGTATGCGAGGAGACCTTTCCGAGATTATTCAGCATATGCTGCTGCAAGGTAAGCTAAATCAGGAAGCTCAACCGTCTCAACGGCAATGTTGCCCTGAGAAGCAGGACCGGCAACTACGATAACGTCACCAACGCTGAGTTGGGGAACTTCGCGCAGCTCAGAGCCCAGTGAGTCAATGTAGGTTACCTGATCACTTTCAAAAGTAATGGCTTCTTCATCTTCAGGCTGGAACGCATATCCTTCGCCACCCTCTTGTGGTTCAAGCACGTTACCCTCAATGCAGGTGACCTTTGCGCCTTCAAGCTCAGTTACTTGCACAATGAGCGTCTCGCGGTCTTCGTTCACATCCGTTGCTTCACCGGTCTTGGACTCTTCCATACCATTAGCATCAGCTGACAAGTTCTCTTCTTGCTCGCGCTGCTCAAGACCTTGGGTAACCGTTGACGTCTGGGTAGTTGGTACCTCAGGAGATGTGCTTTCGTCATCTTGCGCACAACCGCTGATGGCAAACACCATGCCGCATGCAAGTGCTGCTGCCGAAATCTTTGCTATAAGGCTCTTATTCATTGTTTGTTCCTTTCAACGCAATGAGTTTTATACTCTGTTGATTAGCTGCATTTCATACAACTCATACCATTGTTACGAGCAAAACAATAAATGTTTGGTGAAATGATAATCTGTTTTGTTCAAGTATCAGCCCTGATACCCAAATGCCACCTGAAAGACCATAGTCCTTACGAGAGTCTCGCGTTGCGTTACACGAAATCCCACAATTACGCGCGAGGATGCGCTTGCGCATGAACCTCTTGCAAATGCGCCGGACTCAAGTGCGTATACACCTGGGTGGTCGATAAATTGGCATGCCCGAGCATCTCTTGCACGCTGCGCAAATCCGCACCGCCTTCCAACAAATCAGTCGCGAAGGTGTGTCGCATATCATGCGGGGTCAAGCGATTATCAAGACCAGCTTGCGCAACCGTTGCCTTAAACATCTTGCGCATAGCGTCAGTTCCCATTCGGTTTCCACGCGACGAGACGAAAAAATACTCGCAGTGATGATTTCCAAGCAGCTGCGTGCGCGCGGTACGCAGATAAATGCGCATGGACGAAAGTGCCAGGTCATGAAGCGGAATAATACGCTCTTTAGAGCCCTTACCGAAGACTTTAACCTGTGCGGCGGCAAAGTCCACGTTTGATACCAAAAGCGATGACGCCTCTGAAATACGCGCACCACACGCATAGAGAAACTCCAAAAGCGCCTGATCACGTACGTCGTTCAACGTTTGCTGCCGCGGATTGCCATTCACATCCACCGCAGCATGGACACTGAGTAACTTCACCATGTCTTGCGGCTGTACCACATGCGGCAAAGACTTAGGCTGCTTCGGTCCCTGCAAAACAGTTGCAGGATCACACTCACTTCGTCCCGTCACACACAACCACTGATAAAACGTACGAAGCGCAGAAAGCTTGCGATTGATGGTGCTTCGCTGGTATTGCGCCTCATCAAGCATACTTAAGTAACGACGCATTTGGCGATGCGTCACTTTGGTGATATCAAGCTCTTCGCGCGCACACCACCGCGCATAATCCAGCAAGTCACTTCGGTAGGCACGCAGCGTGTGGGCAGATACATTGCGCTCGCTTTTGAACTCATAACAAAACGTTTCTACTGTATCTGTCACTTCGGCACTTAGCTGACAGATATCTTCAGACTCAGTCATTTCGAACACTCCCTTTTACAAAAGACCAAGTATTTCCAGCTCTTCGCAATACTGCGCAAGCGCAGCTTGTCCACGCTTTGCATACGCGCGATAACGCTCCCCTTTGTTTTTAATCCGCTGCTCAAGCGGCTCAATGATGCCAAAGTTTACATGCATTGGTTGGTAGTCGACAGTCTGAGGATCGGTTGCATATGCAAGCAACGAGCCAAATGCCGTCGTTTTAGGCAGCTGTGGCGTAGCTATATGGCGAAGATAGGCGCACACTTCAAGGGCGGCATGCAACCCCGAACGTATTGCCTCAACATAGCCTTCAGTACCCGCCAACTGTCCCGCGACAAACACGGGTGCATCCAGCTGACTTGCCTGCCCGCCCACCAACAAAAGCGAGGAATTCAACAGGCGCGGTGCATCAATAAAGGTGTTTCGATGCATGACGCCAAAGCGCGCAAACTCAGCATTTTCAAGGCCAGGGATCATGCGGAACACCCGCTTTTGTTCGCCAAACGTGAGATTGGTTTGAAAGCCCACCAAGTTATAGCTTTGCGCCTCTTTATCCTCTGCACGCAACTGCAGCACCGCCCAGGGGCGCTTGCCCGTACGCGGATCAGTCAAGCCAACCGGTTTTAGGGTGCCAAACCGCGGCGCATCGTGTCCCTTGCGCGCAATCTCTTCAATGGGCTGACATGCCGAGAAGAGCTCTTTGGTCTCGAACGACTTTGCAATAACGCGTTCAGCTTCCACCAACTCAGTAATGAATTCGTCATACTCTTCACGCGTGAAGGCCGCATTGACATAATCTCCCGGCGAACTATCAGTAGCATCCTCATAGCGGCTTTGCATAAAGAGTTTGTCGAAGTCAAGCGAGTCCGCCATCACAATAGGGGCAGCCGCATCATAAAACGCCAGGTAGTCTTCGCCCGTCAGCGTAAGAAGATCCTGCGCAAGGGCATCTGAGGTAAGCGGACCTGATGCAACAATGACCGCAGCAGCACCGCGTGCGACCGAAGCTAGATCAGTGACTTCTTCGCGCACTACCTCAATCAGCGGAGACGCCTCTATAGCGTGGGTAATAGCACGCCCAAACGCCTCACGATCCACCGCCAAAGCACCTCCTGCAGGAACTGCGTACGTATTCGCAAAATCGTAAAGATGCGAATGAAGTGCTGCAAGCTCTGATTTCAGCATACCCGCGGCACTTTCAGGCTTCGTGCTCTTGAGCGAATTTGAGCATACAAGCTCACCAAAGTGATCCGTCTTATGAACAGCGGTTTGAACCTGTGGACGCATCTCATACAACCGCACCGCAATTCCGCGATCTGCAAGCTGTAAGGCTGCCTCGCTTCCCGCCAATCCCCCGCCAATGACAACAACAGGGTTGCCGCCCAAAGTAGCAACCCCTGATTGTTGAGACTCAACGTGTGATGAGGTGGACATTATCCGCGCCTGCGCTCCTGTTTATCGGTCAGCAAACGATTCAATGCGTTTAAGTACGCTTTCGTAGACGAAACGATAATGTCTCCGTCGGCACCGCGACCCGTATAAATTTCTCCGTCAGGAGCCGTCACGCGAATGGTTACTTCGCCCAATGCGTTGATGCCACGGGTTACCGACTGCACCGAGAACTCAGAAAGCTCATTGTCAACTTGGACAATCTTGTTGACCGCTTTATAGACCGCATCAACCGGACCGGTGCCAAAATCACAAGCGGTGACAACCTGATCAGCCTGATTTTTAAGCGTTACCGTAGCGGTGGGCTTCAGCGGGAAACCACAGCTAATTTGAACAGACTCAAGCGTGAAGAGCGCATGTTCCTCGCGATCATGTTCGTTGATGAGGCTCTCCAGGTCTTCGTCATAGACTTCTTTCTTGCGATCAGCAAGATTCAAGAATGCCTCATAGACCTGATCAAGCGCGTCGCCCTCAAGCTCATATCCGAGCTCTTCCAAACGATGCTTCAGAGCAGCATGACCCGAACGAGCCGTCAAAACAATTTGGCTTTGACCTGCGCCAACCTCAGCAGGATCAATAATCTCATAGGTATCGCGCTTCTTCAGCACGCCATCTTGGTGAATACCCGATGAGTGGGCAAACGCATTCGCACCAACGATGGATTTGTTCGCCTGGACATTCATACCCGTAATGGAGCTGACCAAGCGGCTTGCCTTGATGAATTCACGCGTGTTGATGTCGGTGTGTGCATCAAGTTCTTCTTGATGCATCTTGATAGACATCACCACTTCTTCCATGGCGGTGTTGCCCGCGCGCTCACCCAAACCGTTAATGGTGCACTCAACCTGGCGCGCGCCATTTTTAACGCCAGCCAGCGAAAGCGCCGTTGCCATACCTAAGTCATTGTGGCAGTGCACCGAAATGGTGACCTTATCAATGCCGTTAACGTTGTCCACCAAATACTTGATACGACGGCCAAATTCTTCAGGCAGCGAATAGCCGGTGGTGTCAGGAATGTTGACGACCGTAGCCCCTGCATCAACAACCGCCTGGATCACGCGCACTAAAAAGTCATAGTCAGACCTGCCGGCATCTTCAGCATAGAACTGCACGTCCTCCACGAAATTGCGCGCATATTTCACGCACTTGATAGCGCGCTCAACGCATTCGTCTTCAGTAATGCGCAGCTTATCGCGCATGTGCGAGGGGCTCACCCCGATACCGGTATGAATACGCGGACGCTTTGCATACTTCAGCGCATCAGCAGCCGCATCAATATCTTTTTCAACCGCGCGGGTCAGCGCACACACGACCGCTTGATCCCCAGCAAGCTCTGCAATACGGCGAACTGATTCAAAGTCACCAGGACTTGAAATGGGAAAACCAGCCTCAATTACATCAACGTTAAGACGTAGAAGTTGACGCGCTACGACAAGTTTTTCCTCGGTATTCATGGAGGCGCCCGGTGATTGCTCACCGTCACGCAACGTGGTGTCAAAAATGTCGATCTTGCGAGTCATAAATGAGCACGTCCTTTCTTAATAAACGTCGAAAACCACTACCAATCACGAGCATCACTTGATGACAGATTGGCGAATAATTTTATCACGGTTCGCTTTGTTTCAAGCGACTAACTCTAAAGTTTAATCACCCAGAGATTCTGCAAATCCTCAATTGCTTCATGGAGGCGCGCCAGCACTTCATCGGTGATTTCGCCTTCAATATTCATGTAGACCAACACGCACTCTTCAGAGGCTTTTTCGCCAATTTGCATCGTGGTGATATTGATGCCCGCTTCACCCAGAATGGTACCAATCATACCCATGCGACCAGGAGCATCCGGATACTCAAATACCAGCGAGGTCAAGCCTGGTGCAATGTCAAGCCTATACCCTAAAAGCGAAACGATGCGCGGTGTTGAGGTGGGGCCTGAAAGCATGGCGCTTACCTCAAAACCATCAGCCTCAATGCGCACCATAGAAGCATACTCATGGGCGTCATACTCAAACGCGGTCGTCGTGCTAATGCCATGGCGATTAGCCACAGCCTCTGCATTGACGGGCGTCACAACTGAGTCAGACTTGTAGGACAAAAGTCCCGAAAGCGCGCCCGCCACCAGCATTGACATGTCGGTGCCTACCAAAGAACCCGCAGCGGTAATGCAAAGCGTATGCGGCAGCGCCGTTGAAAGCTGCGCCAAAATGCGACCCATCATCTGACATGCCGGAACATACGGACCCACCTTGCTGGCAGCCTCAGGTGCAACCGGTGTCATGTTGAGCGCCGTAGGCACAAGCGATCCCTCAAGACCAGCTGCCACATATTCGGCAATTTGGACGGCCGCACGACGCTGCGCCTCACGGGTTGCCGCACCAATGCGCGGGGTCAAAATGACGTTGTCAAACTCATGCAGCGGAGAATCTAAGCACGGCTCCACCTCATACATATCAATGGCAGCAGCGCCAATTTTGCCAGCTGCAATAAAGTCAGCCAGTGACTTCACGTTGTAGATGCCGCCACGAGCGGTGTTGACCAAGATAACGCCATCTTTCATAGCGGCGAATTCATCAGGCCCAAACATGTTGATAGTGTCAGGGGTTTTAGGCATGTGCACCGTAATGAAGTCTGCCAGCGGCAAAACCTCTTCAATGCTTCCAAACAGCTGCACGCCCAGCGCTTCTGCACGCTCAGGGCGACAATACGGGTCATAGCCAATCAGATTCATGCCAAAGGCACGAGCGCGCTCCGCAACCAAGCCGCCAATTCTACCCAAACCAAAAATGGCCAGCGTCTTTTCAAACAGCTCGGTACCGACAAACTTATTGCGCTCCCATTTGCCTTGCTTCATGGAATCGTTTGCTTGCGGCACACACCCCGCAGCCGCCAGCATAAGCGCCATGGTGTGCTCTGCGGTGCTCACAATATTTGAGGTAGGTGCATTGCAAACAATGACGCCAGCTTCAGTTGCCGCCACAATATCAATATTGTCTGTGGTAACACCCGCACGCCCGATAACCTTTAAGTGATCTGCACGCTCAAGCATCTCTTGGGTAACCTGCGTAGCAGAGCGAACGATAAGCGCATCGTAATCAGGCACTGCATCCAGAAGTTCTGCTTCTGTCATGTCTAGGCGAACATCAACCTCATACCCCCTGCTGCGAAGCACCTCAATGCCCTCATCAGCCAGCTTTTCGGTTACGAGCACCTTTTTCGACATAACACAACCCCTATCTCTTCTCATCACAGTGCTGATATGTCTCACTACTCATAGTGTACCCGAGCCGCGCCACGCGACCCCGCTTCCTCATCCGAAAAACGGATATTCGGCGCACAACACCTCCGATCAGCACTGACTCAACAGCTGCTCAATCGGAGGTGTCAAACTACGCCTTGTCTGTACCGGTGTGCACTAGTTTGATTTTACCCACGTAAACATGGAGCGAATGCGCTCACCGGTGCGCTCGATCTCGTGATCATTGATGGCTTCGCGCTGCTCTTCCAGCCACGCATGACCGTTTTCGCAGTCATCCATAAACTCACGGGCGAAGGTGCCATCTTGGATGCGTGCCAAAATCTCTCGCATAGCTTCGCGAGACTGTTCGTTGATAACTTTCGGTCCGGCATAGTATTCACCATACTCCGCGGTGTTTGAAATGGAGTAATTCATGAAGTGAATGCCGCTTTCGTACATCAAGTCCACGATCATCTTCATCTCGTGATAGCACTCAAAGTACGCAAGCTCAGGCGGATATCCTGCCTCCACGAGCGTCTCGAAACCAGCCTTGACCAACTCCACTAAGCCGCCGCACAAAACTGCCTGCTCACCAAAGAGGTCTTCTTCGGTCTCCTGCTTAAAGGTAGCCTTGATGATGCCCGAGCGCGCACCGCCCACACCCCAGCAATATGACAGCACCAAATCCCATGCTGAACCAGTGAAGTCTTGTTCGACGCATGCCAAATCCGGAACACCTGAGCCCTGGGTATATTGACGGCGAACAATATGACCCGGACCTTTCGGTGCACACATGACCACGTCAATATACTCGGGCGGCTTGATGAAGCCATAGAGGATATTAAAGCCATGGGCGAAGGCCAGCGCGTCGCCTTCTTGCAGGTTCGGCTCAATGAACTCAGCATAGATGCCTGCCTGCAGCTCATCGGGCACCAACATCATAATAAAGTCTGCCTCTTTTGCGGCTTGATCCATGGTGCATACCTTCAGGCCTGCCTCTTCGGCTTTCGCCCATGAAGCAGAACCTTCGCGAAGGCCTACGCGCACATCACAACCCGAATCCATCAGGTTGAGTGCATGAGCATGACCTTGGCTTCCGTAGCCAATAACCGCAATCTTGCGTCCCTTGATGATCTCGGGATTCACGTCTTGCTCATAATAAATTGTCACAGCCATGGTTTCGATTCCTTTCTCTTGACTGGTGATACCTGTTATCTGAGTACTTATTGCTCTTTCGAATTACGCGACATGGCAATTTTGCCCGTGCGAATAATCTCTTTGATGCCGTAGGCGCGGAACAAATCCTCCATGCCTTTGAGTTTGCTTTCATCTCCGGTTGCTTCAATAGTGAGTGAGCTGCGTCCGACATCGACAATCTTGGCACGAAAGACGTTGGCAATCTCAATGATTTCGTTGCGGCGCTCTGGCTGCGCATTCACCTTAAAAAGTACCAATTCACGCTCAATGGCGCCTTCATCAGTCAGGTCGCTGATCTTGTAGACGCTAATAAGCTTGTGCAACTGCTTGGTGATCTGCTCATAGGCCACCTCATCAGCTTTCACGATAGCGGTAACGCGTGACATAGTCGGGTCTTCAGTAGGTCCGACCGACAGTGACTCAATATTGAATCCGCGTCGTGAAATCAGCCCGGTCACACGCGAAAGCACGCCCGGCTTATTCTCAACTAAAACAGAGAGTACGTGTTTCATGGGTTAGTCCTCCTTCGACGCGGTGCTTGCGGTGGGTGGCATCTGTGCACGCAATACCTCAGCAGCACTGAGTGCATCTCCTTGCGCCACCGCCTGTGCGACATCAAGACGCTCTTGCACATCTTCTGGATCAATCTCCCAGCGTCCACCAAACTGTGCATCAATCTTAGAACAGGGAGACTTCGGCTCAAGAGCGTTGGGCATATCGGTACGCACGGCACCGACTGCTACGTCAATGGCACCCATGACGTCGTCTAGTGCCTTGCCAGGCGCCACCATGGGATACACGTTTTGATCGCGCGAGATAACCACATCCAACAGATACGGAACCTCAGAACTCAACATCTCAGCTATTGCTTCGTCAATGTGGGCAGGATCGTCAACCCGTCGCGCGCGCCAGCCGTATGCCTCGGCCAGTTTAACGAAGTCAGGACACGCATCTAAAAGTGTTGACGAATAGCGCTCATGATAGAAGAGCTTTTGCCACTGATGCACCATACCCAAGCAGCGGTTATCCATAATGAGCACCTTAACAGGCACCTTATTAATGGACGCAGTGGCCATCTCTTGGCTGTTCATCTGAAATGACCCATCTCCTGCCACGCACACAACCGTCTTGTCGGGTTGACCAATGGCTGCACCAATGGCTGCTGGAAAACCGAAGCCCATGGTGCCCAAGCCGCCACTGGACAAAAAGCTGCGCGGACATTCGCGATCAATAAACTGCGACGCCCACATCTGATGCTGACCCACCTCGGTCACCACAATGGAGTTGTGCGCATCAAGCTGGTTTGAAAGCGACGACATAACCAACTCAGGCACAATGGTGCCCGCTTCTTCACCCTCAACTACATGCGGATGATAAAACGGGAAGCGCTCTTGCCACGCATGCAGCTTCTCCAGCCAAAGACTGGTTTGGGGCTGCGTCTCAGCCTTTTTCAGGTTGGCCACCAGCGCCCCGACAACCCCTTTCGCATCACCCACAATAGGTATTTCGACATCGCGAATTTTCCCAATCTCAGCTGGGTCAATATCAATATGAATCACCCGAGCGCCCGGTGCAAACTCCGACACCTTACCGGTCACGCGGTCAGAAAAACGCGCACCGATGGCAACGATGAGATCGCTTTCGGTCATAGCAAGGTTTGAATACTTCGCCCCGTGCATACCAACCGGCCCTAAGTTGAGCGGATTTGAAGCCGGAAACGCTCCTTTACCCATAAGGGTCGTAACAACTGGAATCTGCATGAGGTTTGCCAGCTCTACGACCTCTTCGGTTGCCCCCGAAGCAACCACGCCACCACCGACGTAGAGTACGGGGCGCTTCGCCTCCATAATGGCGCGCATCGCCGCACGAATTTGCTTTGCGTTGCCCTTATACGTTGGCTTATACGAAGGAATTGACACCGAATCAGGATAGACAAAAAGCATCTCTTCTGAGGCTAAGTCACTGGGTACGTCAATGAGTACCGGTCCGGGGCGGCCGGTGCTGGCAATGTGAAATGCCTCGCGAAACGTGCGTGTCAGTTCATCGGTTGATTGCAGCAAGAAGCTGTGTTTGACCACCGGCATGGTGATACCCACGATGTCGGACTCTTGAAATGAGTCGGTACCAATGACGCCGCGTGGCACCTGACCAGTGATGACCACCAAAGGAATGCTGTCCATGTAGGCGGTTGCAATGCCCGTTACGGTATTGGTGGCACCCGGACCGCTCGTCACAATGGCCACACCTACCCGACCAGTTGCACGCGCATAGCCATCGGCTTCATGCACCGCACCTTGCTCGTGACGAGCCAAAACATGGTTGATCTGCTCCGAGTCATACAACGCGTCGTAAATCTTGATGGCTTGGCCACCCGGATACCCAAAGACAGTATCCACTCCTTCTGCCTCAAGCGATGCCACTACCGCTTGAGCGCCATTCATTTTTTGCCCCTGTTTTTCAAACACAGGTTTATCTGCACGCATCTCACTCATGAAACATATGCCCCCTTATCTGCAGAACTTACCAACTTGGCATACTTCGCTAATACTCCGTGATTATGTTTTGGCGAAGGTGGCACGAAGCGCTCCTTACGCGCACGAAGCTCCTCATCGCTTACGTGCAGCGTCAGCGCACCGCCCTCAATATCAACCGTGATGGTGTCGCCTTCTTCGATGAGCGCAATCGGTCCGCCCGCTGCCGCCTCAGGGCTCACATGCCCTACAGCAGGTCCTTTGGTAGCGCCCGAGAAACGCCCGTCGGTAATGAGCGCAACCGAGGTTGAAAGCCCCATGCCCACAATGGCTGAGGTAGGCGTGAGCATCTCGCGCATGCCAGGACCACCCTTTGGGCCCTCGTAGCGAATAACCACCACATCACCTGGTTTGATTTCGCCCGCATTGATAGTTTCGCACGCTGCTTCCTCGGAGTTGAATACGCGCGCTCGACCGGTATGACACAGCATCGACGGATCCACTGCTGCCTTTTTCACAATGGCGCCGTCGGGTGCAATGTTGCCATGGAGCACGCGCAACGCACCTTGGGCTGAATACGGATCAGCATGCGTGCGACATACTTCGCCATCTGCACCAACCCCTTCTGCGCGCAGTGAATCCAGGTAGTCACCCATACGCCCCATGCAGGTCAGGGCATCGCGGTCAATGAGTCCCGCCTGGTCAAGCTCACACATCACCACCGGCACACCGCCCACCTCAGATAAGGCAGACAAGGGACGAGGACCGGAGGGCTGCAGCTTCACCAAGTGAGGCGTGCGTGCGCTGGCGCTCTCCCAATCATCCATGGTAATAGGACAGCCCGCCGCTTGCGCAATAGCGGTCAGATGGAGCACCGTATTGGTTGAGCCGCCAAATGCCATATCGCACTCCATGGCGTTATAGATGGCTGCCGGCGTGATGATGTCTTTGATACAAATCCCCGCGTCAAGCAGCTCCATCACCTTCATACCCGCATGCTTTGCAAGACGAATGCGTTCCGAATACACCGCAGGTATCGTGCCATTTCCCGGGAGCGCAATACCAAGCGCTTCGCATAAACAATTCATGGAGTTGGCCGTAAACATACCTGAGCACGAACCGCACGTTGGACACGCCGTGTCTTCGAAATATTTGAGCTCCGACTCATCCATGGTGCCAGCCACCACTTTGCCGGCACCATCAAAGAGCGTATTGAGATCAGTGGTTGGACCACACCCTCCCTTTTGCTTGCCCGCCAACATAGGGCCGCCCGACACAAAGACTGTCGGAATATTGACGCGAAGCGCACCTAAGATCATACCGGGAATAATTTTGTCGCAGTTCGGAATGCATACCATGGCGTCGAAGGCGTGTCCTTGCACCGCGCACTCAACGCTATCAGCAATCACCTCACGCGAGACAAGCGAATAGTGCATACCGTCATGATTCATGGCAATACCATCGCATACACCAATGGTAGAGATTTCAAAGGGAACCCCGCCTGCCATATAGATGCCCGCCTTCACGGCTTCAGCAATCTTATCAAGGTTATTGTGACCAGGGATGATATCGTTTCGAGAATTGATAACCGCAACGAAGGGGCGCTTCATCTCTTCATCGGTTATGCCATCGGCTTTCAAAAGTGACCTATGTGGCGCACGCGCTACCCCGGTGCGTATTGCATCACTTCTCAGTGTGCGATCCGTCTCCATCTCTTCATTCCTTTCGCGTCAACACTTCGCCATACAAAAAAACCTGGCCGTAAGCTTTGCCAGGACAAGTTCGCGAAAGAAATTGCATGCAACTACACGTCTGCAATCAACTTGCAGCTGCATATCATTTCGACGGTAACGGTGTCGCCGGTTTAGCTTACTTACGTACGTGTGTGTCGGGGGGTGACCCAACAAACAGGCAGGTTCAGACCAAACTGCTCAGAGGTGGCTTTCGGGTCGCCCATTGTCAACTTCCACCAACCGTTGACTCTCTTGCTTAAATGGCTTGGCCCCTACTTTTCCTCGTCATCGCATTTATGACGTATTTAATTAGTGAACGTAGTATACGCCTGCTCATTCGCCATACAAGAAACTTTTTCATTTTTTACGCGAACGCACAGCAAAACCGCTACATGAGCCACTCATCCGTTCGCCAACCTTACGAGAACCTAACCAAACGATTGCAAGCACCACAACTCAATGACGCGCCGCTTTCAAAACACGCCCACCAGCACATCTTCTCACTACACTACAAGAAAGGTAACCAATACCAAGGAGGCCATCATGGGCGCCACGGCACAAACTCATCGCACTGCGAACTACCCGCGCAACCCTCATGTACGACCTGCATCAGCACATACGACCTACACTCCCACGCAAACGCACGAAACACGTTACGACATCACCCCCGCAACACATCCGCGGCTCTCAGACATTAACGAGAAGATTTTGCTTCGCACGCTGCTTGGGATAGCTATTGCATGCGTGGTGTGCATTGCGCTGTGGTTTGTGCTGTTCTTTGGCATCTCGCAAGGTTCCACTGCTACAACGGTACCCAGTGTTCCCCAGTCCCTTAGCCTATAATCAGCTGCACCCAACATTTGCAGCTGAGGAGCTTCTATGACTTACTTTGGCGTACGCCTTGACCCAACATGCTTTATTGCCAAAAATGCCACGCTTGTGGGAGATATTTCAATTGGCGAAGAAACGCTTGTACTTTTTAACGCAACGTTGCGTGGAGACTATGGGGCGAAGATCTCAATTGGCAAGCACACCAACATTCAAGAGGGATGTTGTTTTCACGTGAGTCCTGACTTTGACTGTGTAGTCGGAGACGGCGTGACCGTTGGACACGGTGCCATCGTTCACGGCTGCGTTGTCGGTAATAACTCGCTGATTGGCATGGGCGCTATCGTGTTAGATGGAGCCCACATTGGCAACAACTGCCTGGTTGCTGCTGGTTCAGTCGTAGTTGGAGGCACCCAAGTACCCGATGGTTCTTTGGTTATGGGATCCCCGGCGCGCATCAAGCGCCCGCTGCGTCCAGAAGAAATTGACGAACTGGCGCGCGATGCTCAAAGCTACACCGAAATTGGAGAGCAGTTGGCATCTGAGGGTATTATCTATCGCGGGGGCGACGTTCCCCCCGATGTACCCTCCATTACGCTGGCGCGTTAAGACGCAAGTATGCCTTCCAACAACTGATAAAAGTCATCCACGCGCGTGGCACCCACATCGTGCACCTCAAGATCAGTGGGGTTTGACCCCTCAATCCCGCAACCCATGTTGGTAATGAGCGAAATCCCCACCACGCGCATACCAGCAGCACGTGCACCGATAACCTCTTCGCAAACACTCATGGCAACACTGTCGCCACCAAGGAGTTGCAACATCCGAATCTCTGCCGGGGTCTCAAAACTTGGCCCCAACAGCCCCACGTAAACGCCTACCTGTAAGCTAATAGCGCGCTCACGAGCAACGTGGACCACGCGATCCCGCAGCTCAGGATCAAACGCCTCATACATGCCAACAAATCGGTCGTAGATTTGTGCCGGCTGCGCGGCCGCCATGGGATTTCTGCCCGTCAGATTGATCTGATCCGACATGAGGCAAAAGTCTCCCACCTGGTAATCAACATTGAGCGCACCTGCAGCATTTGAGGTGATGAGCAGCGGCACTCCCAAGCGCGCCGCAATCCACACCGGATAAGCCACGCCTTGAGCTGTGTAGCCTTCGTACCCATGAAGTCGACCTTGCATGACCAGCACGTGGTGCCCCGCAAGTTTCCCACTCACAAACTGACCCACATGCCCCGCCGCTGTGGAAGCCTGCATGCCTTCCACCTGCGAAAACGCAAGCGT
Organism: uncultured Eggerthellaceae bacterium; assembly: GCA_910577495.1. Taxonomy (GTDB): domain Bacteria; phylum Actinomycetota; class Coriobacteriia; order Coriobacteriales; family Eggerthellaceae; genus Xiamenia. Next base: position 3,624 of record CAJTML010000015.1, on the reverse strand, counting down.
CGAAACATCAGACAACTTTTCGGCTACCGCATTTAAACCCGAACCCAAAATGATAAGGGCTTCATAGTTCACCTCACCAAAATGGTGGCGAAGTTGTCCAGCCGCCCGCTCAAGCTGTCTTTCAAGCTCATTACTTGCTGCCATCAGTGGTATCTCCTTGGGGTTTATGACCAATCAGTAAGCGCGGCCTGCCTGCCAGATCTTGCACAATGGACACCCGCTCAAAGCCCGCATTTTCTGCAAGATCACGCGCATCATCAAGACAATCCTCATGTAGCTCAAAAACAAATGCCGCACCAGGCTTGAGGGCATCTTGTACAAAAGGTAGAAGCTCGCGCAAAATATCATTGCCGTCTTCGCCACCATCAAGCGCAAGGGTCGGCTCAAAATCGGTAACTTCTTTAGGGATGGTCTCCAACACCGCTGTTGGAATATAGGGAGGATTAGAAACCACCAGATCAAAGCGACCTATCAGCGGAAGGCGTCCCGCTTTTCCTTGCGCATCAAACGCGCAAATCGGATCTCCCAGATTGCCCTCAAGCACTCGTATGCGTTCGTCAAGCTCACACCGTGCAACATTTGTCCGCGCAAGCGCTACCGCATCAGGCGAAATGTCGGTTGCCACCACATTCACGAGCGGATGCTCATACGCAAGCGAGCACGCAATGCAACCGCTCCCCGTGCCAATATCTGCTACAAGGAACTTCTCGGGTTCAGGCGCCTCTGACGAATCTGGCGCCTGGGCGTCCTGCTCGGCATCCACTTCACTCTCGCCTCCGCCTTCGCCCGCCATTTCAACAAGCGCTGGATCAACTTCTTGAGCGCGCGGACGCGGAGCTTGCGGCAAGAGCTTAAGCGCCTCGCTCACCAGCACCTCAGTTTCAGGGCGCGGAATGAGCACACCAGGCGTAATTGCTAACACAAGGTGGCGAAAAGCAACTTCGCCCGTAATATATTGCAAGGGTTTGCCCGTAGCGCGATCTGCCACATATCCATGCAGCACATCGCGCTCTGTTTGACTTAAGGGTCGATCAAAGTTGACATAGAGCTCAATGCGAGACAGGTTTGTAGCTTTTGAGATGAGCCACTCTGCTGAGAGCCGAGGATTTTCATCCCCCTTGCGCTCAAGATAACCAACAGTCCAATCAAGCGCCGCTTTGATCGTCCACATACTAGACTGCTGCTTCCAGCTTCTGCGCTCTATCAGCAGCTTGAAGTGCGGTAATGAGCTCGGTCAGACCAGCACCGCCAGCACCCAGCAGCACGCCATTATAGGTGCCGTTGTAGCCAATGCGATGGTCAGTCACGCGGTCTTGCGGACCGTTGTAGGTGCGAATCTTTTCTGCGCGGTCACCCGAACCGATCTGCGCCAGGCGCTCAGCACCTTCTGCTGCTTGCTGCTCGGCTAACATCTTTTCGTACAAACGCGCACGCCATACCGCCATAGCGGCAATCTTGTTTTGCAGCTGCGACTTCTGATCCTGCGATTGCACCACGAGCCCCGTCGGAAGGTGGGTAATACGTACTGCTGAGTCGGTGGTATTAACACACTGACCGCCCGGGCCACCTGCACGATAGACGTCAATACGCAGGTCATTTTCGTTAATTTCCACTTCAACCTCATCCGCTTCAGGAAGCACCGCTACCGTAGCGGTTGAGGTATGAATGCGGCCTTGGCTCTCCGTTTTTGGAACGCGCTGGACGCGATGTACACCGGATTCAAATTTCATGACCGAATACACCTTGTCGCCCGTTACCTTAAACGAAATCTCTTTATAGCCACCAGCTTCCGATGCCGAAACATCCAGCGTTTCAGTCTTCCAACCCTGGGTAGACGCAAAGCGCTCATACATACGATATAAGTCTCCGGCGAAGATGGCTGCCTCATCGCCACCAGCAGCAGCGCGGATCTCAACGATAATATCCTTATCATCTGCCGGGTCAGCCGGAATGAGCATGAACTTAATCTCTTCTTCAAGCTCGGGAAGCTTCGCCTCAATACCAGCAATTTCTTCTTGGGCGAAATCTTTCATATCAGCATCCGAAAGCATCTCTTTTGCCGCTTCCAGATCATCAACAGCACTCACGTATTCTTGCGCCTTATGAGCAAGCGGTCCTTGATCGGCATACTCTTTAGCCAGGCGATTGTATTCTTTTTGGTTCGACAGCACGTCCGGGTCACCCATTTTTGCCTGGAGCGACTCATATGCTTCAATAATTTTGACAAGCTTCTCGCGCATATCGTTATCTTGCATGGTGTTTTCCTTTTAGCTAAGCGAAAAAATTTGCGACTCTAAAGTATAGCAGAGCCCCTTAGCTAATACCATCAAGCGGAAGCGTTGCAAGATATTCGGCAGCATCTTCGGCCACAACCGCGCCATCGCCAATGGCAGTTGCCACCTGTCGCAAGCTCTTGATGCGAACATCGCCTGCAGCATACACACCCGCAATGGTCGTTTTACCGAATTCGTCAGTTTGCACATACCCTGAGCCATCCAACGCGACACTTCCCTGCAAAAACTCCGTGTTTGGCTCATTGCCAACCGCAACAAACAACCCTGATACCGGCAGGCTAATCATTTCGTGTTCTTTGGTGCGCTCTACGCGAATGCCAGCAAGCTTGCCATCTTCGGCAATCAGTTGGCGAACTTCGGTGCTCCACAATATATCAACGTTGGGAAGCTCAGCCAAACGGTCGTTATAGATTGCAGTTGCGCGAAGCGTATCACGACGGTGAATCAAATATACCTTCTTGCAAATGCGCGAAAGATATATGGCATCCGCAACTGCGGTATTGCCGCCACCAACAACAGCAACCACCTTATCTTTAAAGAAGTTACCGTCGCACGTAGCACAGTAGGAAACGCCTTTGCCTTGTAATTCCTCTTCAAGCGGCAAACCGAGTTTTCTTGCTCGAGCACCCGTAGCAATGATAATCGCGTTTGCATCATAGCTACCAAACGCGGTGGTAATCACCTTCGGGTTTTTACTCAAATCAAGCCCCACCACTTCTTCGCCAATATAACCGGCGCCAAACGTCTCTGCCTGTTGCTTCATAGCAAACGCAAGCTCAAACCCATTTACGCCCTCAGGAAAACCCGGATAGTTTTCTACCATTTCGGTTTGCGCAAGCTGTCCGCCTGGTGCAATACGCTCAAACATCACGGCATCTAAACCTGCACGCGCAGCATAGAGCGCTGCCGTCATACCCGCAGGACCTGCCCCAATAATAGCAACCCCAAGCGTATCTGCACCCGCAGCCGTCTTTGCCGCTGCTGACTCAGGAATTAAATTCTGCTCTTCCATCTTTGTATCCTTTACCCCTTGCTGATTACAACAACGGCGCCGGATAACCGACGCCGTGTGCGCACCTCGCATCTGCGCAGCATGCGTTTGCTTTACGCTTGAGCGGTGAACAGCTTATGCAAGCAGCGAAAGCAGTGCCTGCTTTGATTGAACACCAACGGTTTGCTTAACCGGCTGACCATTCTTGAAAGCGATCAGCGTCGGAACGCTCATAACACCATACATCTGAGCGATGTCAGGGCTTTGATCAATGTCAAGCTTGTACACCTGTGCCTTACCAGCCATCTCTGAGCTGATCTCATCGCTGGTAGGCGCAAG